>NZ_JBEZHV010000007.1:0-360466 GCF_040650755.1 Streptomyces sp. NPDC048623 | reverse complement strand
GCCCGGTTACATTCCGAACCCGGAAGCTAAGCCTTTCAGCGCCGATGGTACTGCAGGGGGGACCCTGTGGGAGAGTAGGACACCGCCGAACAACCCGCCCTTTTAGCTCAGTCGGTAGAGCGTCTCCATGGTAAGGAGAAGGTCAACGGTTCGATTCCGTTAAAGGGCTCAGAGAAAAGGCCCCCGCCAACAGGCGGGGGCCTTTTTGTGTTTCCCGGACAGACCGGACCCAGACGAAAGCCGGCCCCCGAAGGGGCCGGCTCATTCCGTTCCCGTCAGGCCCTGTGCGGCTCCGGAATACGCAGCGCCAGGATCGCCATGTCGTCGGAGGCCGGCTCCTGAGCGAAGCGCTCGACCGCCCGCAGCACGCGCGAGGTGATCGCGCCGGCCGTCAGGCCCGTACACGACCTGAGGACCTCGGTGAGGCCGTCGTCGCCCAACATGCGGGTGCCCTCGCGGCGTTCGGTCACGCCGTCCGTGACGCACAGGAGCACGTCGCCCGGGTCGAGGGTGACCGTCTGCTCGTACAGCTCCAGGTCGTCCATGACGCCGAGCAGCGGCTGCGGGTCGGCGGCCGGGCGGACCGTGCCGTCCTGGCTGAGGCGGAGCGGCAGCGGGTGGCCGGCGCAGACGACCTTCAGGACCGCGGAGCCGTCCTCCTGCGGGCGCAGCTCGCCGTAGAGCAGGGTGAGGAAGCGGCTGCGGGCGCCCTCGTCGAGGATCGCCGCGTTGAGGCGCTCCAGGACGGCCGGGCCGCCGAAGCCCTCGCGGGCGAGCAGGCGCAGGGCGTGACGGGCGAGGCCGGTGACGGCGGCCGCCTCCGGGCCCGTACCGCAGACGTCGCCGATGGCGAAGCCGTAGGAGCCGTCGCGGATGGGGAAGAGGTCGTAGAAGTCGCCGCCGACCTCGTTGCCCTCGCCGGCCGCGCGGTAGATGACGTCGACCTCGACACCGGGGATGTCGGGGAGGCCGGGCGGCAGCAGGCTGCGCTGGAGGGAGCGGCTGATGGCCATGCGCTCGGAGTAGAGGCGGGCGTTGTCCAGGGCCAGGGCCGCTCGTCGGGACAGGTCCTCGGCGAGCTCCAGGATCTCCTGGCGGAAGTGGTCGTCGGTGGGCTTGCCCAGGGTGAGCATGCCGATGACGCGGTTGCGGGCCACGAGCGGCAGGACGACGGTCTCGCCGCCGACGGCGGCCGCGGTCGAGAGCACCGTGTTGATGCCGGAGGACACCGGGCTGCCGTGGCCGCCGAGCTCGCGCATGGAGGCGGTGAGCGCGGCGCGGTGGGCGGCGTCGCCCGGGGCGGTCCAGACGCGGGCGCCGGGGGTGGGCACGGGGTCCGGCGGGGAGATCGAGACGAGCAGGGCCTTCAGACCGTCGATCAGATCCTCGTCCTCGTGCAGGACATAGGAGAGGTACGGGTCGGAGGCCTGGTCGGCGATCGTGTAGACGGCGCACCAGGTGGCCAGGGTGGGGACCGTCATCTGGGCCATCAGGGCCAGGGTCTGGTCCCGGTCGAGGGTGCCGGCGAGCAGGTCGGAGGCCTCGACGAGGAAGCTGAGGGAGCCGCGGCGGAGCCGTTCGAGCTCGCCGAGGCGGGCGGACTCGACGGCCAGGGCGATGCGGTCGGCGGCGAACTGGAGGCGCAGGGCCTCCTCGTTGGAGTAGCGGTTGGCGCTCTCGGCGGCGACGCCGAGGGAGCCGGTGAGGCGGCCCTCGACCTTCAGAGGGACCGTCACGACCGAGCGCATTCCGGTGCCTTCGAGGAGCGGTACGGCGCCGGGGACGGCGGCCAGGTCCTCGTGGACGGCGGGCATGCGGGCGGAGCCGTAACGGCTGGCGCCGGTCTCGACGGGGACGCGGGCGAAGCGCTGGCGTGCGGAGGGCAGGCCCGTGGTGGCCCGTACCTCGAGTTCGGTCTCGTCGTCGGTGGCGAGGAGCAGGAAGGCGGAGTCGCCGTCGAGCATGTCGCGGGCGCGTTCCACGGTGCGCTGGAGGAGGCCGTCGAGGTCGTCGGGGGCGGGGGAGCCGATGAAGACCTCGAAGGGGTCGGCGGCGGTGCCACGGCTCTCGCCACCGGTCTCGCCGGCGGCGGGGCGCTGCGGGGTCTGGAGGACCGCGCGCTCGTGCTCGCGGACGAGCAGGCAGACGGTGGAGGGTTCGCCCTGGGCGTCGCGGACCCGCAGGTGCGAGGCGTAGACGGGGACGACGCGGCCGTCGGCGCAGCGGATGCCGTAGCTGCCCTCCCAGCGGGAGAGGCGGAGGGCCTCGGCGAGGCCGGTGCCGATGCCGGGGGTGTGGGGCCAGGCGGCGAGGTCGCCGAGGGGTTTGCCGGTGACCTGCTCGGAGCCGTAACCGAAGAGTTCCTCGGCGTCCTCGTTCCAGGCGGTGATGGCGCCGGGGCCGTCGATCTGGACGACGGCGACGCGGACGCGGCTGTCGGCGAGGGGGAGGAGCGGGTCGGGCAGGACGGGGCCGGCGGAGCGGGTGCCGACCGGGCGCTCCGGGAGGTCGATGTGGAACCAGACGTGTTTGCGCGTGGGGCTGTAGTCGACGCCCCAGCGGGTGGCGAGCGCGGCGCACAGCAGCAGACCGCGGCCGTTCTCGCGGTCGGGGCTGCCCATGGTGCGGGGCTGCTGGAGGGGGATCTCGCGCTCGGGGTAGCGGTCGGCGACCTCGATGCGGACGCCGTCGTCGCCGCGCAGGCACAGCACCTCGGCGGCGGTGCCGGCGTGGACGACGGCGTTGGTGACGAGTTCGCTGGTGAGGACGACGGCGTCGTCGACGATCTCGCTGTGTCCCCAGCCCTGGAGGGTGTCCCGGACGAAGGCGCGGGCGGTCGCGACGGACCGCCCGACGGGTTCGAAACTGGCAGCCGCCCGCGCGGTGATCACTGAACTCCTCGTACGCGTCTCGACGCCCGGCTCTGCCATGGTCGGTCTGCCCCTCCCGCCGCCTGGTGCTGCTTCTCGCGCCGCCCCGCCCACGCCGGGCGGACCGGGGCGGTTGGACAGCCGGATGCCAGGTTACTTACCTTCGCTGTCCCAGCGGATGCCGGTCACGCTGATCCGTCCCTCGGACGTGGGGACGTTGTGCGAAGCTGCCGAACAGTTATGGCCTGGTTCGGACCCGGTGAAACACTGGGCAGGCTGGTACTGGACAGGCTGGTAGCGAGAGACCGAGCGTACGGTCGACCCCTTCGGGAGGGACACGGTGGAGTCTGGCACGACGACGCGTCGCAGTGGCGGTGCGCGGACGAAGGGCGGCGGCCGGTCCCGGGGCGGGGACACGGTGCAGGTGGACGCGGCCGCGCTGCAGCGGTTGCGGGCCGCCCTGGTGTCGATGCGGGACGGCAACTTCCGCAAGCGGCTCACCGTCTCCGGCGACGGGGTCATGGCGGAGATCGCCGCCGTGTTCAACGAGGTCGCGGACCGGCAGTCGCATCTGACCGGGGAGTTCACGCGGGTGCGCCGGGTGGTGGGCCGCGAGGGCAAGCTGTCGGAGCGGCTCGAGGCCGGGGCGGCGGAGGGTTCCTGGGCGGCGACGATCGAGGCGGCGAACGCCCTGGTCGACGAGCTGGCGCGGCCAGTGTCCGAGGTCGGGCGGGTCCTCTCGGCGGTGGCCGAGGGTGATCTGGGGCAGCGGATGGAGCTGCGCTCGGAGGGCGGCGACGGGTCGACGCGGCCGCTGCGCGGGGAGTTCCTGAAGGTCGCGCGGACCGTGAACAACCTGGTCGACCAGCTGTCGGTGTTCACCGACGAGGTGACCCGGGTGGCCCTGGAGGTGGGCACCGAGGGCAAGCTGGGCGGTCAGGCCCAGGTGCGCGGGATGTCCGGTTCGTGGAAGGACCTCACGGACTCGGTCAACACGATGGCCAACCAGCTGACCGCGCAGGTGCGGGACATCGCGCTGGTCACGACGGCGGTCGCCAACGGTGATCTGTCGCAGAAGGTCACGGCGAACGTGGCCGGCGAGATGCTGGAGCTGAAGAACACCGTCAACACGATGGTGGACCAGCTGTCCTCGTTCTCGTCCGAGGTGACCCGGGTGGCCCGCGAGGTGGGCACCGAGGGCGAGCTGGGCGGTCAGGCCGAGGTGGCCGGGGTCGCCGGTGTGTGGAAGGACCTCACCGATTCCGTCAACACGATGGCGGGAAATCTCACCAATCAGGTGAGAGGGATCGCGGAGGTCACCGTGGCGGTGGCCAACGGCGATCTGTCGCAGAAGGTACGGGTGTCGGCGCGCGGCGAGATCGCGCAGCTGGCGGACACCATCAACCAGATGACGGAGACGCTGCGGACCTTCGCGGACGAGGTGACGCGTGTCTCGGGCGAGGTCGGCGCGCAGGGTCTGCTCGGCGGTCAGGCGCAGGTGCCGGGTGCGGCGGGGACGTGGAAGGACCTGACGGACTCCGTCAACACGGTCTTCCGGAACATCACCACGCAGGTGCGGGACATCGCGCAGGTGACGACGGCGGTGGCCAACGGTGATCTGTCGCAGAAGGTCACGGTGGACGTGGCCGGCGAGATGCTGGAGCTGAAGAACACCGTCAACACGATGGTGGACCAGCTCTCGGCCTTCGGTTCCGAGGTGACCCGGGTGGCCCGGGAGGTCGGCGTCGAGGGCCGGCTCGGCGGTCAGGCGCAGGTGCAGGGCGCCGCCGGCACGTGGAAGGACCTGACGGACTCGGTGAACACCGCGTTCCGCAACCTGACCGGCCAGGTGCGGGACATCGCGCAGGTGACGACGGCGGTCGCCAACGGTGATCTGTCGCAGAAGGTCACGGTGGACGTGGCCGGCGAGATGCTGGAGCTGAAGAACACCGTCAACACGATGGTGTCACAGCTGTCCTCGTTCGCCGACCAGGTGACGCGGATGGCGCGGGACGTGGGCACCGAGGGCCGGCTCGGCGGTCAGGCCCGGGTGGACGGTGTGTCGGGGCGCTGGCGGGAGCTCACCGACTCGGTGAACTTCATGGCCGGCAACCTGACCTCGCAGGTACGGCAGATCGCCCAGGTGACGACGGCGGTGGCCCGGGGCGATCTGTCGCAGAAGATCGACGTGGACGCGCGCGGCGAGATCCTGGAGCTGAAGAACACCATCAACACGATGGTCGACCAGCTGTCCGCGTTCGCGGACCAGGTGACGCGGGTGGCCCGCGAGGTGGGCACCGACGGGCGGCTCGGCGGCCAGGCCGTGGTGCCCGGCGTCGCCGGTGTGTGGCGGGACCTGACGGACTCGGTGAACGGCATGGCCGGGAACCTGACGGCGCAGGTGCGCAACATCGCACAGGTCGCGACGGCGGTGGCCCGCGGTGATCTGTCGCAGAAGATCGACGTGGACGCGCGCGGCGAGATCCTGGAGCTGAAGAACACCCTCAACACGATGGTGGACCAGCTCTCGGCCTTCGCGGAGCAGGTGACGCGGGTGGCCCGCGAGGTGGGCACCGACGGCATCCTGGGCGGTCAGGCCGAGGTGCAGGGGGTCTCCGGCACCTGGAAGGACCTCACCCAGTCGGTGAACATGATGGCGAACAACCTGACCTTCCAGGTCCGGAACATCGCCGAGGTCACCACGGCGGTCGCGAAGGGCGACCTGTCGAAGAAGATCACCGTCGACGCCAAGGGCGAGATCCTTGAGCTGGTGACCACCGTCAACACGATGGTGGACCAGCTGTCGAACTTCGCCGACGAGGTGACCCGGGTGGCCCGTGAGGTGGGCACCGAGGGCATCCTCGGCGGCCAGGCCCGGGTGCGCGGGGTGACCGGCATCTGGAAGGACCTCAGCGACAACGTCAACCTGATGGCGAACAACCTGACCAGCCAGGTGCGGAACATCTCCCGGGTGTCCGCGGCGGTCGCCAACGGCGATCTGTCGAAGAAGGTCACGGTCGAGGCGCGCGGCGAGGTCGCCGAACTCGCCGACACGGTGAACACGATGGTGACGACCCTGTCCTCGTTCGCCGACGAGGTGACCCGGGTGGCCCGCGAGGTGGGCACCGACGGCATCCTCGGCGGCCAGGCCCGGGTGCCGGGCGTCTCGGGCACCTGGAAGGACCTCACCGAGTCGGTGAACTCGATGGCCGACAACCTGACCGGCCAGGTGCGGCAGATCGCCGCCGTCGCCACCGCCTTCGCGAAGGGCGACCTCACCAAGAAGATCGACATCGACGCGCGCGGCGAGATCCTGGAGCTGAAGAACACCCTCAACACGATGGTCGACCAGCTGTCGAACTTCGCCGAGGAGGTCACCCGGGTCGCGCGCGAGGTGGGCACCGACGGGCAGCTCGGCGGCCAGGCCCGGGTCCGGGACGTCGAGGGCACCTGGAGCGACCTCACCGAGTCCGTGAACGAGATGGCCGGGAACCTGACCCGGCAGGTGCGCGCCATCGCGGCCGTCGCCACCGCGGTGACCCGCGGCGACCTCAACGTCAAGATCGACGGCGTGGACGCGGCCGGTGAGATCCAGGCGCTCCAGGACAACATCAACACCATGATCGCCAACCTGCGCGACACCACGCTCGCCAACGACGAGCAGGACTGGCTGAAGAGCAACCTGGCCCGCATCTCCGGTCTGATGCAGGGCCGCCGGGACCTGGAGGACGTCGCCTCGCTCATCATGAGCGAGCTGACGCCGGTCGTCTCGGCGCAGCACGGCGCCTTCTTCGTGGCCATGCCGCTCGGCTCCGCCAACACCGACGCCGACCCGGTGGGGGAGGGGGAGGGCTCGTACGAGCTGCGGATGCGCGGCAGTTACGGCTACTCCTCCGGCTCCATGCCGACCTCGTTCCGGCCCGGCGAGACGCTCATCGGGACGGCCGCCGAGGAGAAGCGGACCATCCAGGTCAACGTGCCGCCCGGCTATCTGAAGATCTCGTCCGGTCTGGGCGAGGCCGCACCGGCCCATGTGATCGTGCTGCCCGTGCTGTTCGAGGGCCGGGTGCTCGGCGTGATCGAGCTGGCCTCCTTCCAGCCGTTCACGCAGATCCAGCGGGACTTCCTCAACCAGATCGCCGAGCTGATCGCGACCACGGTCAACACCATCAGCGTCAACACCCGTACCGAGGTGCTGCTCCAGCAGTCGCAGGAGCTCACCGAGCAGCTGCGGGAGCGCTCGGCCGAGCTGGAGCACCGGCAGAAGGAGCTGCAGAACTCCAACGCGGAGCTGGAGGACAAGGCCGAACTCCTGGCCCGGCAGAACCGGGACATCGAGGTGAAGAACACCGAGATCGAGGAGGCCCGGCAGGTCCTGGAGGAGCGCGCCGAACAGCTCGCGGTCTCCATGCGCTACAAGTCCGAGTTCCTCGCCAACATGTCGCACGAGTTGCGCACCCCGCTCAACTCGTTGCTGATCCTGGCCAAGCTGCTCGCCGACAACGCGGACACGAACCTGACGCCCAAGCAGGTCGAGTTCGCCGAGACCATCCACGGCGCCGGCTCCGACCTGCTCCAGCTGATCAACGACATCCTCGACCTGTCGAAGGTCGAGGCGGGCAAGATGGACGTCTCGCCGACCCGGATCGCCCTGGTGCAGCTGGTCGACTACGTGGAGGCCACCTTCCGGCCGCTCACCGCGGAGAAGGGCCTCGACTTCTCCGTACGGGTCTCCCCGGAGTTGCCCGCGACCCTGCACACCGACGAGCAGCGCCTCCTCCAGGTGCTGCGCAACCTCCTGTCGAACGCGGTGAAGTTCACCGACACCGGCGCCGTGGAGCTGGTGATCCGGCCGGCCGGGTCGGACGTGCCGCAGTCGATCCGGGAGCAGCTCCTGGAGGCCGGGACGCTGCGCGACCCGGACGCCGATCTGATCGCGTTCTCGGTGACGGACACCGGCATCGGCATCGCGGCCGGCAAGATGCGGGTCATCTTCGAGGCGTTCAAGCAGGCCGACGGCACGACCAGCCGCAAGTACGGCGGCACCGGCCTGGGTCTGTCGATCAGCCGGGAGATCGCGCGGCTGCTCGGCGGCGAGATCTACGCGGCGAGCGAGCCGGGCCGCGGCTCGACCTTCACGCTCTATCTGCCGCTGAGCCCGGCCGCGCAGGCGAACGGGCACGGGACCGACCCGCAGGACCCGGACGACCGTCTCGGGGCCGGCGACGAGGTGGGCGAAGGCCTTGTGCACTTCGCGCCCGCACCGGTGCACACCGAGTCCCGCTCGGGGGCGGGCGCGCTGTTCCGGCACCGCCGCAAGTCCGTGGACCAGTGGCCGCAGTTGCCGGGGCAGCCGGGGCAGCCGGGGCAGCCGGGACAGTCCGGCGCGGGCGGGCAGCCGGCCGCCGAGGAGGAGCGGCCGGAGGTCGCACCGCGCCCGGCGTACACCTTCGCGGGTGAGAAGGTGTTGATCGTCGACGACGACATCCGCAACGTGTTCGCGCTGACCAGCGTCCTGGAGCAGCACGGTCTCGCGGTGCTCTACGCGGAGAACGGACGCGAGGGCATCGAGGTCCTGGAGCAGCACGAGGACGTCTCGGTGGTCCTGATGGACATCATGATGCCGGAGATGGACGGCTACGCCACGACCACCGCGATCCGGCGGATGCCGCAGTTCGCGGGGCTGCCGATCATCGCGCTGACGGCCAAGGCGATGAAGGGCGACCGGGAGAAGGCGATCGAGTCCGGAGCCTCGGACTACGTGACCAAGCCGGTCGACCCGGACTACCTGCTGTCGGTGATGGAGCAGTGGATGCGGGGGGAGGGGCGCTAGCCGTACGACCGGGCCCCGGGCCCCGGGCCTCGGTGCGGCCGGGGCCGGGGGCCGGCCCGGGCCCTGTCCGCGGCCGGCCCTCGCCATCCGGGTGTGAGAGCCCGCCGGACGGGGAACCTTCTGGTCTCCCGCCGCGTTCGACGTACGGGCACGGAATGCGTGTTCTGTGACAATGCGGTGACAGGGTGTGGCGACGGGTGGGGTGCGGCTACGATGACCGGCACAAGGACGGACGGCGCATGGGAGTCGTCTTCTGGGGCGGCGCCCGGTGCTTCCCCCGGCACGCAGAGCCGGAGAGAGCCAGTGCCGGGGCGAGGAGGACGGGGCATGGTGCAGAAGGCCAAGATCCTCCTGGTCGATGACCGGCCGGAGAATCTGCTGGCGCTGGAGGCCATTCTCTCCGCGCTCGATCAGACACTGGTGCGGGCATCGTCCGGGGAGGAAGCGCTCAAGGCGCTGCTGACCGACGACTTCGCGGTCATCCTGCTGGACGTCCAGATGCCCGGCATGGACGGATTCGAGACCGCGGCGCACATCAAGCGGCGCGAGCGGACCCGGGACATCCCGATCATCTTCCTCACCGCCATCAACCACGGCCCCCACCACACCTTCCGGGGGTACGCGGCGGGCGCGGTCGACTACATCTCCAAGCCCTTCGACCCGTGGGTGCTGCGCGCCAAGGTCTCCGTGTTCGTCGAGCTGTACATGAAGAACTGTCAGCTCCGCGAGCAGGCCGCGCTGCTCCGGCTCCAGCTGGAGGGCGGCGGCCCCGCCGGCCGTTCCAAGGAGTCCGCGGGGCTGCTCGCCGAACTCTCCGCCCGGCTCGCCGCCGTCGAGGAGCAGGCCGAGGCGCTCTCCAAGCAGCTCGACGACGACTCCGCCGACGCCGCGGCCGTCGCCACCGCCGCGCACCTGGAGCGCAAGCTGACCGGACTGCGCCGCGCGCTCGACGCCCTTGAGCCGGGCACCGGCGGCGCGCCCAGCCTGCCCGCGCAGGCCTGACCCGGCGGGCCGATCCGGCGGGCCGACCCGGCGGGCGCGGACACCCCGCGCGGCCGAGCCCGGCCTGACCCGCGGTCATGGCACGGAGCCCGACCACCGGCGCCCCGCCATGAGCGGGCGTCAGTTTCGCGCCCCGGCACGGGCGACACGAACGGGTGAGCGCGGAGAGCGCTGTTTCCCCGGCGGGTTGCGCAGGTAACCTCAGCACCATGGCCTCACGTACGTCCGGCAAGGGTTCCCAGGGCACGGCGGGCACCGCGAAACCACGAGCCGCCGGCCGTACGAGCGGTGCCGGCGGTGCCGGCGGTGCCGCGAAGAAGACCGTGGCCGCGAAGTCGCCCGCCAAGCCCTCCGCGAAGAAGCCGCCGGCCAAGAAGGCCGCGCCCGCCAAGCGCGCTCCCGCGCGCAAGACGGCGGCCAAGAAGACCGCTCCGCGCCCGGCCCCGTCCCCCACCGGGGGCGTGTACCTGCTCGTGCGCGGGGTGTGGCTCGGGCTCGCGCACGCCGTGGGCGCGATGTTCCGGGGGATAGGGCGCGGCGCCAAGGGCCTCGACCCGGCGCACCGCAAGGACGGACTCGCGCTGCTCCTGCTCGGCGTCGCCCTGATCGTCGCCGCCGGCACCTGGTCCCATCTGCGCGGCCCGGTGGGTGATCTGGTCGAGATGCTGGTCACCGGCGCCTTCGGCCGGCTCGACCTGCTCGTTCCGCTGCTGGTCGGCGCCATCGGCGTACGGCTGATCCTCTACCCGGAGAAGCCGGAGGCCAACGGCCGGATCGTGATCGGACTGTCCGCGCTCGTCATCGGCGTGCTCGGACAGGTCCACATCGCCTGCGGCTCGCCCGGCCGCGGCGACGGCACCAAGGCCATGCAGGACGCCGGCGGGCTCATCGGCTGGGCCGCCTCCAAGCCGCTGGTCTTCACGATGGGCGAGGTCCTCGCCGTACCGCTCCTGGTGCTGCTCACGCTCTTCGGCCTGCTCGTGGTCACCGCCACCCCCGTCAACGCCATCCCGCAGCGGCTGCGCGCCCTCGGCGCCAAGCTCGGCCTGGTCGAGCCGGCGTACGCCCCCGAGGACGCCGCCGGGTACCAGGACGCCGGGTACCAGGACTACGACGACGAGTGGCGCGAGGACGCACCCCGTACCGCACGGCCCGTGCGCCGGCGCGCGCCCGGCGCGGGACCGGACTACGACCCCGACCGGGCCGAGGCCGCGGCCCTGGAGCGCCGCGGCCGCCGGGGCCGTACGACACCGTCCTCGTCCGTACCGTCCTCGTCCGCCTTCGACACCGCCGGACTCGACCCGGTCGACGTGGCCGCCGCCGCGGCCGCCGCGCTCGACGGCGCCGTCCTCAACGGCATGCCGCCCTCCCCGCTGGTCGCCGGCCTCACCCGGGACGTCACCGCCGAGCGGGCCGCCGCCGTGGCCGCCTCGGCGGCCCACGCGCAGCCCGAGGCCCCGGAGGCGGCGCCCGTACCGACCGCGCGGGGCACCGCCCGCGACCGCAGCGGCGGGGTGCCGGACCTCACCAAGCCGGCGCCCGAGCCGACCGACCTGCCGCCGCGGGCCGAACAGCTCCAGCTCGCCGGCGACATCACGTACTCCCTGCCCTCCATGGACCTCCTGGAGCGCGGCGGCCCCGGCAAGACCCGCAGCGCCGCCAACGACGCCATCGTCGACTCGCTCACCAACGTCTTCGCCGAGTTCAAGGTCGACGCGGCCGTCACCGGCTTCACCCGCGGCCCGACGGTCACCCGGTACGAGGTCGAGCTCGGCCCGGCCGTCAAGGTCGAGAAGATCACCGCGCTCACCAAGAACATCGCGTACGCCGTGGCCAGCCCCGACGTGCGGATCATCTCGCCGATCCCGGGCAAGTCCGCGGTCGGCATCGAGATCCCGAACACCGACCGCGAGATGGTCAACCTCGGCGACGTGCTGCGCCTGGCCGAGGCCGCCGAGGACGACCACCCGATGCTGGTGGCGCTCGGCAAGGACGTCGAGGGCGGCTACGTGATGGCCAACCTGGCGAAGATGCCGCACATCCTGGTGGCCGGCGCGACCGGCTCCGGCAAGTCGTCCTGCATCAACTGCCTGATCACCTCGGTGATGATAAGAGCGACCCCGGAGGACGTCCGGATGGTGCTCGTCGACCCCAAGCGGGTCGAGCTCACCGCCTACGAGGGCATCCCGCACCTGATCACCCCGATCATCACCAACCCCAAGAAGGCCGCCGAGGCCCTCCAGTGGGTGGTGCGCGAGATGGACCTGCGCTACGACGACCTGGCCGCCTTCGGCTTCCGGCACATCGACGACTTCAACCAGGCCATCCGGGACGGCAAGGTGCAGTTGCCGCCGGGCAGCGAGCGCGAGCTCAAGACCTACCCGTACCTCCTGGTGATCGTCGACGAGCTCGCCGACCTGATGATGGTCGCGCCCCGGGACGTCGAGGACGCGATCGTGCGCATCACCCAGCTGGCCCGCGCCGCCGGCATCCATCTGGTGCTCGCCACCCAGCGGCCCTCCGTGGACGTCGTCACCGGCCTCATCAAGGCGAACGTGCCCTCCCGGCTCGCCTTCGCCACCTCCTCGCTCGCCGACAGCCGGGTCATCCTCGACCAGCCCGGCGCCGAGAAACTGATCGGCAAGGGCGACGGCCTGTTCCTGCCGATGGGCGCGAACAAGCCGACCCGTATGCAGGGCGCCTTCGTCACCGAGCACGAGGTCGCCACCGTCGTCCAGCACTGCAAGAACCAGATGACGCCGGTCTTCCGGGACGACGTCACGGTCGGCTCCAAGCAGAAGAAGGAGATCGACGAGGAGATCGGCGACGACCTCGACCTGCTGTGCCAGGCCGCGGAACTGGTCGTCTCGACCCAGTTCGGCTCCACCTCGATGCTCCAGCGCAAGCTCCGGGTCGGCTTCGCCAAGGCCGGCCGGCTCATGGACCTGATGGAGTCGCGGAACATCGTCGGACCGAGCGAGGGCTCCAAGGCCCGCGACGTGCTGGTCAAGCCGGACGAGCTGGACGCGGTCCTCGACCTGATCCGGGGCGGGGAGTAGAGCCCCTTCCCGGCAGGCGCACCTGTATCGAGACCAGGCCGAGACTCACTCGTAAGGGAAAGCGAGCAACCGTTTCCCTTGGGCGTACGTCAAGTTGGAGGGAGGGACAGGACCCTGTCCCAGCCTCATGGCGTACAAACCACGCCCGCCCGGTTGCCCCACCCTTTCGTACCACCCATAGACTGAACATCCAGCAGGTGGCTACACGCTCGAAAGGCGCTCTCGTGTCCATCGGCAACTCCCCCGAATCCCCCGAGGACGACCGGAACTTCCCGGCAGATGACCGGGATTCGATCGGTCGTGCCCTCCAGCAGGCCCGTGTCGCCGCCGGTCTCACCGTCGAAGAGGTCAGCGCCTCCACCCGTGTGCGCGTCCCGATCGTGCACGCGATCGAGGAGGACGACTTCTCGCGCTGCGGCGGCGACGTCTACGCCCGCGGGCACATCCGCACGCTCGCGCGCGCCGTCGGGCTCGATCCGGCCCCGCTGGTCGAGCAGTACGACGCCGAGCACGGCGGCCGCCCGTCGCCCACCCCGGCCGCCCCGCTGTTCGAGGCGGAACGGATCCGCCCCGAGCCCCGCCGTCCCAACTGGACCGCCGCCATGGTCGCGGCCATCGTCGCCGTCGTCGGCTTCGTCGGCTTCACGATGTTCAACGGGAACGACGGGTCCGGCCAGGCCGGCGCGTCCGCGGAAGGCCCGGCCCCCGCGACCAAGACCACCGCCCCGGCCAAGCCCAAGCCGACGAAGACCGCCGACCCCAAGCCCGTGCCCTCCGAGTCCGCCATCGCGGCGGCCCCTCTGGACAAGGTCACCGTCAAACTCACCGCGACCGACGACAAGAGCTGGATCTCGGCCAAGGCCCACGACGGCAAGCTGCTCTTCGACGGCCTGCTCCTCGCGGGCGAGTCCAAGACCTTCCAGGACGACGAGCGGATCGATCTCATCCTCGGCAACGCCGGGCCGATCGAGCTGTACGTCAACGGCAAGAAGGTCGAGGACACCTTCGAGTCCGGTCAGGTCGAGCGCCTGTCGTACACCAAGGGCGACCCGCAGGCCGGCTGACCTCCGCCACCGTGTGTGACGGCCGTCGCGCAGGTGAACCCTGCGCGACGGAGGCACGGCCGGGACGAAGTAGTCTTGAGTCCATGCCCGAACGCCGTACCGTCGCCCTTGTCACTCTCGGCTGCGCCCGTAACGAGGTGGACTCGGAGGAGCTCGCAGGCCGCTTGGCAGCGGACGGCTGGGAGCTCGTCGAGAACGCCGAGGACGCAGACGTCGCCGTCGTCAACACCTGCGGCTTCGTCGAAGCCGCCAAGAAGGACTCCGTCGACGCCCTCCTCGAAGCCAATGATCTGAAGGACCACGGCCGCACCCAGGCCGTCGTCGCCGTCGGCTGCATGGCCGAGCGCTACGGCAAGGAGCTCGCCGACGCGCTGCCCGAGGCCGACGGTGTGCTCGGTTTCGACGACTACACGGACATCTCCAACCGCCTCCAGACCATCCTCAGCGGCGGCAGCGTCGAGGCCCACGCCCCGCGCGACCGGCGCACGCTGCTCCCGCTGTCGCCGGTGGAGCGCCAGCAGGCCGCCGCGAGCGTGGCCCTGCCCGGACACGGCGACGGCGCCGAGGCGCCCGGAGACACCGAAGACGCGCCCGCCGACCTGACGGATCTGCCCGAGGGCCTCGCGCCCGCCTCCGGGCCGCGCGCGCCCCTGCGCCGCCGCCTGGACACCAGCCCGGTCGCCTCCGTGAAGCTGGCCTCCGGCTGCGACCGGCGCTGCTCCTTCTGCGCCATCCCGTCCTTCCGCGGCTCCTTCGTCTCGCGCCGCCCCTCGGACGTGCTCAACGAGACGCGCTGGCTCGCCGAGCAGGGCGTCAAGGAGATCATGCTGGTCTCCGAGAACAACACCTCGTACGGCAAGGACCTGGGCGACATCCGCCTCCTGGAGAGCCTGCTGCCCGAGCTCGCGGCCGTCGACGGCATCGAGCGGGTCCGGGTCAGCTACCTCCAGCCCGCCGAGATGCGGCCCGGCCTGATCGACGTGCTGACCTCGACCGAGAAGGTCGTCCCGTACTTCGACCTGTCCTTCCAGCACAGCGCGCCGGACGTGCTGCGGGCGATGCGCCGCTTCGGCGACACCGACCGCTTCCTGGAGCTGCTCGACACCATCCGCTCCAAGGCCCCCACCGCCGGCGCCCGGTCCAACTTCATCGTCGGCTTCCCCGGCGAGACGGAGGCGGACTTCAAGGAGCTGGAGCGCTTCGTCACGCACGCCCGGCTCGACGCCATCGGCGTCTTCGGCTACTCCGACGAGGACGGGACCGAGGCCGCCGGTTACGAGCGCAAGCTCGACCAGGACGTCATCGACGAGCGGCTCGCCCATCTGTCCCGGCTCGCCGAGGAGCTCACCGCCCAGCGCGCGGAGGAGCGGATCGGCGAGACCCTGGAAGTACTGGTCGAGTCCTTCGACGAGGAGGACGGCTGGATCGGCCGCGCCGCGCACCAGGCACCGGAGACGGACGGCCAGGTGATCCTCACCCTGGACTCGACCGAGGACGCCGGCCTGGTCCCGGGTCGTATGGTCAGGGCCGAGGTCGTCGCCACCGAGGGCGTCGATCTCGTCGCCGAGTGTCGTATCGAGGAGGCGGGCAGATGACCGGAGTCCCGGCATCCGCGTCGGGCGGGACCGGCAGGCCGGCGCCCCGCGGCAAGCTGGGGGCTGCGGCCGTCAACCAGGCCAGTCTCTGGAACATCGCGAACATCCTCACCATGGTCCGCCTGGTGCTCGTGCCCGGCTTCGTGGTGCTGCTCTTCCAGGACGGCGGCCACGACCCGGCCTGGCGCGCCTGGGCGTGGGCGGCCTTCGCCGTCGCCATGATCACCGACGTCTTCGACGGGCACCTGGCACGCACGTACAACCTGGTCACCGACTTCGGGAAGATCGCCGACCCGATCGCCGACAAGGCGATCATGGCGGCCGGTCTCATCTCGCTGTCCTATCTCGGCGACCTGCCGTGGTGGGTGACGGCGGTGATCCTCGCCCGGGAGCTCGGCATCACCCTGATGCGCTTCTGGGTGATCCGGCACGGGGTCATTCCGGCCAGTCGCGGCGGGAAGATGAAGACCCTCGCGCAGGGCACGGCGGTCGGCATGTACGTGCTGATGCTCACCGGTCCACTCGCCACCCTGCGCTGGTGGGTGATGGCGATCGCCGTCGTGCTGACCGTGGTCACCGGTCTGGACTATGTGCGACAGGCGGTGGTCCTGCGCCGCAAGGGGCTCGCCGAGGAACGGGCCGCCAAGGCCGCGGAGACGGCCGGGACGACGGGCGCGGGGGCCGAGTCACGATGAGCGAGGCCGCCCGGGTGCTCCAGCTGCTCGCGCTGCGTGGTCACACGCTGGCGGTGGCGGAGTCCCTCACGGGCGGTCTGGTGGCCGCGGAGCTCACCGGGGTGCCGGGGGCCTCGAAATCCTTCCGCGGCTCCGTCACGGCCTACGCCACGCCCCTGAAGGAGCAGCTCCTCGGGGTCGACGGCACCCTCCTGGCGGAGCGCGGCGCGGTCGACCCGGAGGTCGCGCTGCAGATGGCGGCCGGTGTGCGGGCCAGACTCGGCGCCGACTGGGGCATCGCGACGACCGGCGTCGCCGGCCCGGACCCGCAGGACGGACAGCCGGTGGGGACGGTGTACGTGGCCGTCGCCGGGCCCGCGGGGGAGGCCGCGGGGGCGGCCCGGGCGGGGAAGGTGGCCGCGTTGCGATTGAACGGCGACCGAGCGGAAATCCGTAGAGAGAGTGTACGGAGCGTGCTCGAATTGCTGAGTGAACTGCTCCGCGACGAACACTCGGAAAATGCGCGGGCACAGGATACGGAACAGAACGGGGGAGATTGATGTTTGCAGCCATGAGTGAACACGACATCGCTCCCCGCACGGCCGCGGCGCGAGGCGGTACGGTGGGGCGTGAAGGATGCGGCTACGCGGTCCGAGGAGGGAGCCACCGATGATTCTGCTCCGTCGCCTGCTGGGTGACGTGCTGCGTCGGCAGCGCCAGCGCCAGGGCCGTACTCTGCGCGAAGTCTCCTCGTCCGCCCGAGTTTCGCTCGGCTATCTCTCCGAGGTGGAGCGGGGGCAGAAGGAGGCGTCCTCCGAACTGCTCTCCGCGATCTGCGACGCGCTGGACGTACGGATGTCCGAGCTCATGCGTGAAGTGAGCGACGAGCTGTCGCTGGCCGAACTGGCCGCGTCGGCAGCTGCGAGCGAACCGGTGCGCGCACCGGTCCGGCCGATGCTCAATTCGGTGTCCGTGACGTCGGTGGCCGGTGTGCCCACCGAGCGGGTGACCATCAAGGCGCCCGCGGAAGCGGTGGACGTCGTCGCGGCCTGAGCCGATCAGCAGCACGAAAAGCGAAGTGGGGCGAAGCCCCGGCCGGCACCCCGAGGGGTGCTTGCCGGGGCTTTTCCCTTGCCCTCTGGATGCGGGCGCGGCCCGGACGGGTGAGACTGGGCCGGGGCCGCGCGGGCGGCCCTCGCAGCGACCGGAAGGAATCCGGACCATGGCGATACGCGTACCGTGCCCCCGGTCCGCCTCCTGTGCGCCCTCCCGCCGCGTGATCCCGCGGGACTAGCGTCGACCGGAGGAGGCGGCCATGGTACGGCGACGGGTTCCGCTGGTGACGCTCACGCTGATCGCGGCCGGACTGGTGGCCGGTGGGCTCTGGTGGTGGGCGGTGGTGCGTCTGCTGCTGATGCCGGGGGAGGCGGGACCGGTCGAGGGGGCGGTGGCCGCGGGCGGCTGGGGGCTGAGCCTGTTGCCGGTGCACGTGGCCGCCTCGTCACGGCGCGGCGGAGGCGCGAGGGCACGGCCGGCCAGGGCATCGTGGTGCCGTCGTCGGGGCGGAGGAACTGACCCGTCGTGAACGACGAGGCGTACGAGCGGATCTGGCGAGACGTCAATCAGCGTGGGGGCCGGCTGCCTGGCCCGATTCCTGCCGTGGGCCCTTCTGACAGCCCGGGCACCAGTACGTCACGCGGTCGCCCAGCTCGGCGCGGTGCACCGGCCCGCCGCAGCGCGGACAGGGGCGGCCCTCCCGGCCGTACACATACAGCCGCTCGCCGGTCCGGCGGGTCGTGGTGGTGCGGCGGTCCGGGCGGTCCTTGTTCGCCTCCAGGAGGCGGTGGGCCGTCGCCACCAGACGCCCGGGCACGCCCTCGGCCAGCTCGCCGACCGGCAGCCACGGGGTGACCCCGGCCAGGAACGCCAGCTCCGACTTGTAGACATTGCCGATCCCGGCGAGATTGCGCTGGTCGAGCAGGGCCTCGCCGAGCGTGCGGGCCGGGTCGGCGGTCAGCCGGCGTACCGCCTCCTCCGGATCCCAGTCCGGGCCGAGCAGATCCGGGCCCAGATGGCCGACCGCCGTGGACTCCTCCGCCGTACGGATCAGCTCCAGGACCGGCAGCCGGTAGCCGTACGCCGTGAACTCGGTGTTGCCCAGGATCGCCCGAATCTGGTGGGCCGGGCCGCCCCGGGGGCGCTCCCCGGTCGGGAAGATCCGCCAGGCGCCGTCCATCCGCAGATGGGAGTGGAGGGTGAGCCCGCCCTCGATCCGGGCCAGGAGATGCTTGCCGCGCGGGGTGACGCCGAGGACCCGCCGGCCGGTGAGATCGGCGGTCGCGAAGCGGGGAACGCGCAGGTCGGAGCGGGTGAGCACCCGGCCGGCGAGGGCCTCGTCGAGGCTGCGGGCGGCGAACCAGACGGAGTCTCCTTCGGGCATGGGACCATCATGCCGCGCCTGGCGCCCGGCGTGCGGCCCCGCCGTCCGAGACAGGCGTCAGGCGCGCAGGCGGAGGCCGCGCGGGGTGGCGTGGAAGCCGGCGGCCTCCAGGGGGCGGGCGAGCGGGGAGGTCAGGGCGGTCGCGCCGTTGATCCGCTCCACCGTGACCGTGCCGAGCGAGCCCGCCGAGGCCGCGGCCGCCAGGGCCTCCGCGGCGGCCCGGAGCGTCGGGGAATCCGGGTCGGTGGGCCAGGAGAGCAGGGTCTTGCCGCCGCGCTCCATGTAGAGCGTCAGCTCGCCGTCCACCAGGACGACCATCGCGCCCGCCTTGCGGCCCGGCTTGTGGCCGGCGCCGGTCGGCGGCTCCGGCCAGGACAGGGCCGCCCCGTACGCGTTCGCCGGGTCGGCGGCCGCCAGGACCACGGCCTTCGGGCCCGCGCCCTCCTCGGCACCCCGGTCCCGGGCGTTCGCGGCGGCCCGCAGCCGGTCCACGGCCCCGTCCATGGCGAACTGGGCGGCGCCCAGACCCTCGACCACATAGCCGCGGCGGGCCTGCCCGCTGTCCTCGAAGGCCGACAGGATCCGGTACGTCGCCGAGAAGCCGCCCTCCACGCCCTCGGCGGCCACCGCGCCCCGGGTGACCACGCCGTGCCGGTCGAGCAGGGTGCGGGCGAGCGCGTGCGCCCGGTGGGTCGGCTCCGGTTCCGGCGGGGGCAGCAGTGACCAGCGGCCGCTGACCGTCGGCGGCCCCGTGCGGGAGGCCGGGCGGGCGGCGGCGCTCAGCGTCCCGTACCGTCCGCGCGGGACCGTGCGCCGGGCGCGGTGCGCGGTGGAGCCGGCCGTGCGGCCCGAGCCGAGCAGCGAGCGCAGCGGGGCGAGGGTGTCGTTGGTGAGCCGCCCGGACCAGGCCAGGTCCCACAGGGCGTCGGCGAGCTGCGGATCGGTCGCGTCCGGGTGGGTGGTGGCCCGGACCTGGTCGGCGATCTGGCGGAAGAACAGGCCGTAGCCCCCGGACAGGATGCCCAGGACGGACTCGTGGAGCCCGGTGAGTTCCAGCGGGTGCGGCGGGGGCAGCAGCAGCGGCGCCGCGTCCGCGAGATAGAGCGAGATCCAGCCGTCCTTGCCGGGCAGCGCCCCGGCGCCCGCCCACAGCACCTCGCCGGTGGTGGTCAGCTCGTCGAGCAGCGCGGGGGAGTAGTCCCGTACCCGGGACGGCAGGATCAGCTTCTCCAGGGCCGAGGCCGGTACGGGCGCGCCCTGGAGCTGCTCGATGGCCCGGGCCAGGCCGTCGATGCCGCGCAGGCTGTTGCTCCCCAGGTGCTGCCACTGCGGCAGGAAGGTGGCGAGCGCGGCCGGCGGCACCGGCTCCAGCTCGTGCCGCAGGGCCGCCAGGGAACGGCGGCGCAGCCGGCGCAGTACGGCGGCGTCGCACCACTCCTGGCCGATTCCGGACGGATGGAACTCGCCTTGTACGACGCGGCCGGCGGCGGCGAGCCGCTGGAGCGCGCCGTCGGTGACCGCCGGGCCGAGGCCGAAGCGGGCGGCGGCCTGTGAGGAGGTGAACGGGCCATGGGTACGGGCATGGCGGGCGAGAAGATCGCCCAGCGGGTCCTTCACCGGCTCCGTGAACGCCTCCGGCACGCCCACCGGAAGCGCCGTGCCCAGCGCGTCCCGCAGCCGGCCCGCGTCCTCGATCGCCGCCCAGTGCTCGGCGCCCGCGATCCGCACCCGGATCGCCCGCCGGGCCCGGGACAGCTCCTGGGGCCAGCCGGCCTCGGCGCCGCGCTCGGCGAGCTCCGCGTCCGTCAGCGGCCCCAGGACCCGCAGCGCGTCGGCGACACCCTCCACGTCCTTGATCCGGCGGTCCTCCGTCAGCCACTGGAGCTCCCGCTCCAGCTCGGCCAGGACGTCCGCGTCGAGCAGCTCCCGCAGCTCGGCCTGCCCGAGCAGCTCGGCGAGCAGCCGGGAGTCCAGGGACAGCGCGGCCGCCCGCCGCTCGGCGAGCGGCGAGTCGCCCTCGTACAGGAACTGGGCGACATAGCCGAAGAGCAGGGAACGGGCGAAGGGGGACGGCTCCGGGGTCGTCACCTCGACCAGGCGCACCTTGCGGGACTCGATGTCGCCCATCAGCTCGCGCAGGCCGGGGACGTCGAAGACGTCCTGGAGGCACTCGCGGACCGCCTCCAGGACGATCGGGAAGGAGCCGAACTCGCTCGCCACCTGGAGCAGTTGCGCCGCCCGCTGGCGCTGCTGCCACAGCGGGGTGCGCTTGCCCGGGTTGCGCTTGGGCAGCAGCAGGGCGCGCGCCGCGCACTCCCGGAAGCGGGAGGCGAACAGGGCCGAGCCGCCGACCTGGTCGGTGACGATCTGCTCGACCTCGCCCTTGTCGAAGACGGCGTCGGCGGCGCCGACCGGCGCCTGCTCGCTGTCGAAGACGGTGTCGGAGAGCCGGCTCGGATCCACCGGCTCGTGGTCGAGGAGGTCGAGCCCCATCAGGTCCGCGTCGGGCAGGCGCAGCACGATGCCGTCGTCGGCGTGCATCACCTGCGCGTCCATCCCGTACCGCTCGGCGAGCCGGGCGCCCAGGGCCAGCGCCCACGGGGCGTGCACCTGCGCGCCGAACGGCGAGTGCACCACCACCCGCCAGTCGCCGAGCTCGTCGCGGAACCGCTCCACCAGGATGGTCCGGTCGTCCGGCACATGCCCGCAGGCCTCGCGCTGCTCGGCGAGATACGCGATGACGTTGTCCGCCGCCCAGGCGTCGAGCCCGGCGGCGAGCAGCCGCAGCCGCGCGTCGTCCGGTGCGAGCGCCCCCACCTCGCGCAGGAACGCGCCCACCGCGCGGCCCAGTTCGAGCGGGCGGCCCAGCTGGTCGCCCTTCCAGAACGGCAGCCGTCCCGGCACACCCGGCGCGGGCGACACCAGGACCCGGTCGCGGGTGATGTCCTCGATCCGCCAGGACGTCGTGCCGAGCGTGAAGACGTCGCCGACCCGCGACTCGTACACCATCTCCTCGTCCAGCTCCCCGACCCGGCCACCGCCCTTCTTCGGGTCGGCGCCCGCCAGGAACACCCCGAAGAGGCCCCGGTCCGGGATCGTGCCGCCCGAGGTGACCGCGAGCCGCTGCGCCCCCGGCCGGCCCGTGACCGTGCCCGCGACCCGGTCCCACACCACGCGCGGGCGCAGCTCGGCGAACGCGTCCGAGGGATAGCGCCCGGCCAGCATGTCCAGGACCGCCGTGAACGCGGACTCCGGCAGCGCCGCGAAGGGCGCCGCCCGGCGGACCGTCGCCAGAAGGTCGTCCACCTGCCAGGAGTCCAGGGCGACCATCGCCACCAGCTGCTGGGCGAGCACGTCCAGCGGGTTCGCCGGGATCCGCATCGACTCGATGGAGCCCGACCGCATCCGCTCGGTGACCACCGCCGACTGCACCAGGTCGCCCCGGTACTTCGGGAAGACCACGCCCGTGGACACCGCGCCCACCTGGTGCCCCGCGCGGCCCACGCGCTGGAGCCCGGACGCCACGGACGGCGGCGACTCGACCTGCACGACCAGGTCCACCGCGCCCATGTCGATGCCCAGCTCCAGACTGGACGTCGCCACCACCGCCGGCAGCCGGCCCGCCTTCAGGTCCTCCTCGACCTGGGCGCGCTGCTCCTTGGACACCGAGCCGTGGTGCGCCCGCGCCAGGAGGGGTGGCGCGCCCTGGGCGGCGCCCGACTGCGCCATGACCTCGGCAGGCGGCTTCCGGTCGGGCAGGGCCTCGCCGGTGGCCCGCTCGTACGCGATCTCGTTCAGGCGGTTGCACAGGCGCTCGGCCAGACGGCGCGAGTTGGCGAAGACGATCGTCGAGCGGTGCGCCTGCACCAGGTCGGCGATCCGCTCCTCCACATGCGGCCAGATCGACGGCCGGTCGCCGCCCTCCGCCGCGTCCGACGCGGGCGAGCCGCCCAGCTCGCCCATGTCCTCCACGGGCACGACCACGGAGAGGTCGAACTCCTTGCCGGACGGCGGCTGGACGATCTCCACCTTCCGCTGCGGGGAGAGATAGCGGGCCACCTCCTCCACCGGCCGCACCGTCGCCGACAGCCCGATCCGGCGCGCCGGGCGCGGCAGGAGCTCGTCGAGCCGCTCCAGGGACAGCGCCAGATGCGCGCCGCGCTTGGTCCCCGCGACGGCGTGCACCTCGTCCAGGATCACCGTCTCCACGCCCGCGAGCGCGTCCCGCGTGGCCGAGGTCAGCATCAGGAACAGCGACTCGGGTGTGGTGATGAGGATGTCCGGCGGCCGGGTCGCGAGCGCCCGCCGCTCGGCGGGCGGGGTGTCGCCGGACCGGATGCCCACCTTGATGTCGGGCTCCGGCAGCCCGAGCCGCACCGACTCCTGCCGGATCCCGGTCAACGGCGAGCGCAGATTCCGCTCCACGTCCACGGCCAGCGCCTTCAGCGGCGACACGTACAGCACCCGGCAGCGCTTCTTCGCGTCGGCGGGCGGCGGCGTGGCCGCCAGCCGGTCCAGCGAGGCCAGGAACGCGGCCAGCGTCTTCCCGGACCCGGTCGGCGCCACGACGAGCACGTCCGACCCCGCGCCGATGGCCCGCCAGGCGCCTTCCTGCGCGGCGGTGGGCGCGGTGAAGGCCCCGGTGAACCAGCTGCGGGTCGCGGGGGAGAACGCGTCGAGTGCGGACCTGACCATGCCCCCCATCGTGCACCCCAGCACTGACAACCGCCCGGACCTGGGGAAACTCGGCCGTGACCGGATCGCGGGGTGGCGCAGAATGGAGGAATGGCGGGCGGCGCGGCGGCGAGCGGGGACGAGGACCGGAGGAACCGGCCCTCGGCGCCCGGCGGGCGCGAGCCCCGGCGGGGCGCCGCGTCGGCGGGTCCGACGGACGCCGACCCGCAGGCCGCGGCGCGGCAACGGGCCCGCGCCGAGGCGGGCCGGGCCGCGGCACAGCCGCACCAACACGCCGTCGCTGACGGCGAGCCCGGCAAGGGCCGGGAGCCGTCGCGTTCCCGTGCCGACCGGGACCGCGTCGGCGGTCCGCGTGGGCATGCCGTCGCCGAGGGCGACCGCAGCGGTGCGCCGGCCGGCGCACCGAGTGCCGGGGACGCACGAGCTGCGGCTTTCCGGGACGGAAGCGGTACGGACCGGGCCGGTCAGGCCGGTGAGCGGCCGCGTGGACACGCCGTCGCCGAAGGCGACCGCAGTGGCGCGCCCGTCGGCGGAGCCGGGCGGGCCGGTGAGCGGGCGCGGTACTGGCAGCCGGTCGGGCTGCCCGGGGTGGATCTGCTGCACGCGCACTATGTGCGGAAGTCGTTCTCGCGGCACACGCACGAGAGCTTCGTCTTCGCGGCCATCACCGAGGGCGTCGAGGCGTTCCACTACGGCAGCGACCTCGTCCAGGCCGGGCCCGGGCAGATCGCGCTGGTCAACCCGGACACCCCGCACACCGGGCACGCGGGCGTGCCCGAGGGGTGGACGTACCGCACGATGTATCCCGATGCCGAGCTGATCCGCTCCATCGCGGACGACACGATCGCGCTGCGCGGCGCGGTCGGCTTCACCGCTCCCGTCGTGGACGACCCGTACGCCGCCCGGCTCGTCGTCGGGGTGCACCGGGCAGCCGAGGAGGGCAACGCGCTGGCCGCCGACAGTCTGCTGCGGCTTGTCACCGCGCGGATGCTGCGCAGCCACGGCGGCCGGATCACGCCGCTCGCGCCGCTCGCCGCCGGGGCGCGGGACGCGGCACGCGCACGTGCGCTCCTGGAGGAGCGGATGGCCGAGCCGCCGACCCTGGAGCGGCTCGCCGCCGAGCTCGGCACCAGCCCCTTCGCGCTGCTGCGGGCCTTCCGGGCCGCGTACGGGATGCCGCCGCACACCTGGCTCACCGACGCCCGGGTCCGGCGGGCCCGGCGCCTGCTCGACGCGGGGACACCGCCGGCCGAGGCGGCCGTCGCCGTGGGGTTCACGGACCAGCCGCACCTCAACCGGCACTTCACGCGGAGCGTCGGCGTGCCGCCGGGCGCGTACCAGCGGGCGCGCGGCCTGCGCTGAGGCCGCAAGAACGTACAAGACCGGCCGCCGCCCCGCCCCGTACCGTCGGCGACGTGGCAGAACAGACAGCAACCCCACCAGCGGAAACCCTCGTGGCAGCCGACCCGAAGGCTGACGCGACGGCTGACGCGACGGCTGACGCGACGGCCGACGCGACGGCGGACCGGAAGAGCGACTCCGCCGTCGTCCGGGACGCGCTCGGGGTCGGGATCGCGGTCGGACTCTCCGGGTTCGCCTTCGGCGTGACCTCGGCGGGTGCCGGGCTCAGCGTGCTCCAGACCTGCGCGCTCAGCCTCCTCGTGTTCACCGGGGCCTCGCAGTTCGCGCTGGTGGGGGCGCTCGCCGCGGGCGGCAATCCGTTCACGGCCGCTGCCGGGGCGTTCTTCCTGGGCACCCGCAACGCGTTCTACGGGCTGCGCCTGTCCCAGCTGCTCGCGCTGCGCCGGCTCGTCCGGCCGTTCGCCGCGCAGTGGGTGATCGACGAGACCACGGCCGTCGCGCTCGCCCAGCCGGACCGCCGCTCGGCGCGGATCGGCTTCACCGTGACCGGACTGAGCCTCTACGTGCTGTGGAACGTCACCACGCTGCTCGGCGCCCTCGGTGCCGAGGCCATCGGCGACACCGATGCCTGGGGCCTGGACGCGGCCGGGCCCGCCGTGTTCCTCGCGCTGCTCGCGCCGATGCTGAGGAGCACCACCGAGCGGGCCACCGCCGCCCTCGCCGTGGTCCTCGGCCTCGGTCTGCTGCCCGTGCTGCCGGCCGGCGTGCCGGTGCTCGCCGCCGCGCTCGCCGCCCCCGCCGTGCTCCTCTTCCAGGGGCGGAAGACCGGCGGCCGCTCCAAGGAGGACACCCGATGAACGTCTGGATCGCCATCGCGCTGACCGCCGGCGGCTGCTACCTGGTCAAGCTGCTCGGCCTGCTCGTGCCCGCCGGCACCCTGGAACGCCCGCTCGTCCAGAAGCTCGCCGCGCTCGTCCCGGTCGCCCTCCTCGCGGCGCTCACCGCCCAGCAGACCTTCAGCGCCCAGGGCGCCCTGACCGTCGACGCCCGCGCCGCCGGCCTGGCCGCCGCGGGCCTCGCACTGCTCCTGAGGGCCCCGTTCCTGGTGGTCGTCGGCGCGGCCGTGGCCGTCACGGCCGGGGTCCGGGCCCTGGGCGGCTGACCCCGCCCCGGGCCGCGGCCCCCGGGGTCTCAGCCGATCGCCCGCCCGTGCGCCCGCAGCGTCCGCAGCGCCTCCACGGTGACCATCGGGCGGGCCTCCAGGGCCGAGCCGGGCGCCCACTGGCGCCAGGTGACCGGCCAGCCGCCGTCCGGCTGCTGGGCCGCCGCGAGGTGGTCCAGGGCGCGGGCC
Source organism: Streptomyces sp. NPDC048623 (assembly GCF_040650755.1). Classification (NCBI taxonomy): domain Bacteria; kingdom Bacillati; phylum Actinomycetota; class Actinomycetes; order Kitasatosporales; family Streptomycetaceae; genus Streptomyces; species Streptomyces sp. NPDC048623. The sequence continues at coordinate 334,521 of NZ_JBEZHV010000007.1, read as the reverse complement.
ATCTCCTCGTCCGTGAACCAGCGGCGGGCCAGCGAGTCCGGCACGCGCGCGTAGTCGTACGCGTAGTGGTGCTCGTCCGGCGCGTAGCCCTCGGCCACCGGGTAGTCCTCCGGCCGGTCCGGATCGAGCACCGCGAGCCCGTTCTCGCGCACCAGGCGTCCGAGCCGGTCGCTCGCCGCCTGGGCGCGGGCGCGGTCCGGGACCCCGTCGAGGAAGGCGACGGCGGCCTGGACCTCGTACGGATGCGTCTTCTCCAGGGAGTCGACGGCGTCCCAGCAGAACTCGGTGGCCCGGAACAGCCAGGCGTGCCAGACCTGGTTGCGGTGCAGCAGGCCCACCACCGGGCCGGTGGTCAGGAGTTCGCTCGGCGGGTCGTCGACGACGGTGACGAACGGGGCCGTCGGATAGCCGCGTTGCGAGGGGTGCACGGCGGGCAGCGCGCCGTCGTGCGTGGACACCTCGGTGAGATAGCGGCAGATCCGCTCGACCCGCAGCCCGCCGCAGCGTCCGATGGAGTCGAGCACGCGCAGCGCGAGGGCGGTGTGCAGCGGCTGGCTGACCGGTCCGCGCAGATCGGGTTCGAGGGCGTGGCCGTAGCCGCCGTCCTCGTTCAGATACGCGCTCAGCGCGGTCTCGACGGGGTCCGCGCCGCCGCGCAGGAAGTGGTAGGCGAACCGGCGCTGTTCGAGCACGCGGGCAGTCAGCCAGACGAACTGCTCGGCCCGCGCCAGGGGAGACGGCTGCGACGCGGACGGAGCGGGGGTTTCTGGAGGATTTCCGGCCATGTTCCGACGGTAGGAGGAAAAGCGCGTCTGACAAGGCCTTCGGCCGGGGCTGCACTCGTGAGGGCGGGATACTGGGGTCATGCGGTTGACGATTTTCTGGGAACGGATGACCGAGCACTTCGGTTCGTCCTATGTGGAGTCCTTCGCCCGGGACCATGTGATGGCGGAACTGGGCGGACGTACCGTGCACGAGGCCCTGGACGCGGGCTGGGAGGCCAAGGACGTGTGGCGGGCGGTCTGCGCGGCCGTCGGCGTGCCTTCCGAGAAACGATGATGTGACGGGTCCGGGACGGATTGTCCGCGCGGTGCGCGAGACTGGCGGGGTGGCCCCGATCGACGCGAACGACAAGACAGAACAGACCGGTACCCCCATCGACCCCGAAAACCCCCGCAGCGCCCCCGCGCCTGCTGCCGCCTCCGCGCCTGACGCCGACGGCCCGACGTCCGGTGCGCGGACCGGCGCGCAGGCCGCCGCCCCGGCGGCGCGGATGCCGCGCTGGCTGCCCCGCGCCATGGTGCTCGCGCTCGCCCTCTACGCCTGCTTCCTGCTGGGCAACTGGGCCTTCCACCAGCTCGTCGGGCTGCTCGTCAACATCCTGCTCGCCTTCTTCCTGGCGCTCGCCATCGAGCCGGCCGTCGGACGGATGGCGGCGCGCGGGATGCGCCGGGGGCTGGCCACCTTCATCGTCTCCTTCGCCGTCCTGGTCGCCGGCGTCGGCTTCGTCGTGCTCCTCGGCTCGATGCTCGCCGGCCAGATCGTCGACATGGTCGAGAACTTCCCGAAGTACCTCGACTCGCTGATCAACTGGACCAACGAGCACTTCCACACCGAGCTGTCCCGGGTCGAGGTGCAGGACAGCGTGCTGCGCTCCGGCTGGCTGCAGAAGTACGTGCAGAACAGCGCGGCCGGAGTGCTCGACGTCTCCGCGACCCTCCTCGGCGGGCTCTTCAAGCTGCTGACGATCTTCCTGTTCGCGTTCTACTTCGCCGCCGACGGGCCCCGGCTGCGCCGCTCCCTGTGCTCGGTGCTCCCGCCGGCCAAGCAGACCGAGGTGCTGCGCGCCTGGGAGATCGCCGTCGACAAGACCGGCGGCTACCTCTACTCGCGCGGCCTGATGGCGCTGATCTCCGGCATCGCGCACTTCGTGCTCTTCGAGATCCTGGGCGTGCCCTACGCGCCCGCGCTCGGTGTCTGGGTCGGTCTGGTCTCCCAGTTCATCCCGACCATCGGCACCTACCTGGCGGGCGCCCTGCCGATGCTGATCGCGTTCACCGTGGACCCCTGGTACGCGCTGTGGGTGCTGGTCTTCGTCGTGGTCTACCAGCAGTTCGAGAACTACATGCTGCAGCCCAAGCTGACCTCGAAGACCGTGGACATCCACCCGGCCGTCGCCTTCGGCTCGGTGATCGCGGGGACCGCGCTGCTCGGCGCGGTCGGTGCCCTGATCGCCATCCCCGCCGTCGCCACCCTGCAGGCCTTCCTCGGCGCCTATGTGAAGCGGTACGACGTGACCGACGACCCGCGCGTGCACGGGCACCGGCGCTACGGGGAGGCGGTCTTCGCCCGGCTCCAGAAGGCGCTGCACTCCAAGAAGGAGCAGCAGGGCGAGGACGAGGACGCTCAGAAGTAGGAGGGGCCCGGCACCGGCGTGGTGCGCTTGACACGAAAATCGAACATCCATTCTCATGGGAGTGCAGGGCCTTGGGAACACGGGGTTGTCGCCGGGTTTTCCACAGGCTGGAAGGGACGTCGGGGCCCGTTGTCAGTGGCAGGGGTTAGCGTCTTTCCCATGAAGCGATCGACTCAAGCAAACCGGGTGGAACCCATGGCAGGAACCGACCGCGAGAAGGCGCTCGACGCCGCGCTCGCACAGATTGAACGGCAATTCGGCAAGGGTGCCGTCATGCGCATGGGAGAGCGCTCGAAGGAGCCGATCGAGGTCATTCCGACCGGGTCGACCGCCCTCGACGTCGCCCTCGGCGTCGGCGGCCTGCCGCGCGGCCGTGTCGTCGAGATCTACGGCCCGGAGTCCTCCGGCAAGACGACCCTGACCCTGCACGCCGTGGCCAACGCGCAGAAGGCCGGCGGCCAGGTCGCCTTCGTCGACGCCGAGCACGCCCTCGACCCCGAGTACGCCCGCAAGCTGGGCGTCGACGTCGACAACCTCATCCTGTCGCAGCCGGACAACGGTGAGCAGGCCCTTGAGATCGTCGACATGCTGGTCCGCTCCGGCGCCCTCGACCTCATCGTCATCGACTCCGTCGCCGCGCTCGTCCCGCGCGCGGAGATCGAGGGCGAGATGGGTGACTCGCACGTCGGCCTCCAGGCCCGTCTGATGAGCCAGGCCCTGCGGAAGATCACCAGCGCGCTCAACCAGTCCAAGACCACCGCGATCTTCATCAACCAGCTCCGCGAGAAGATCGGCGTCATGTTCGGCTCGCCGGAGACCACGACCGGTGGCCGCGCGCTGAAGTTCTACGCCTCGGTGCGGCTCGACATCCGCCGCATCGAGACCCTCAAGGACGGCACGGACGCGGTGGGCAACCGCACCCGCGTCAAGGTCGTCAAGAACAAGGTCGCGCCCCCCTTCAAGCAGGCCGAGTTCGACATCCTCTACGGCCAGGGCATCAGCCGCGAGGGCGGCCTGATCGACATGGGCGTGGAGCACGGCTTCGTCCGCAAGGCCGGTGCCTGGTACACCTACGAGGGCGACCAGCTCGGCCAGGGCAAGGAGAACGCCCGCAACTTCCTGAAGGACAACCCCGACCTCGCCAACGAGATCGAGAAGAAGATCAAGGAGAAGCTGGGCGTCGGTGTCCGGCCCGAGGAGCCCTCGGCCGAGCCGGGCAAGGACGCGGCGAGCGGCACGGACGCGGCGGGCGACGAGACGGGCAAGTCCGTCCCGGCCCCTGCCAAGGCCGCCAAGGTGACCAGGGCCACCACGGCCAAGAGCTGACCCGGTGACCGGTCGCACCGAATGGCCGGACGACAGCCCCGACTCGTCGAGGGCCGAGAAGGAGCTGTCGTCCCAGGATCCGGCTGAGCGGGCGCGGGCGATCTGCCTGCGCCTGCTCACCGGAACCCCCCGCACGCGCAAGCAGCTGGCCGACGCCCTGCGCAAGCGGGAGATCCCCGACGAGATCGCCGACGAGGTGCTCTCCCGCTTCGAGGACGTCGGGCTCATCGACGACGCGGCCTTCGCCGGGGCCTGGGTCGAGTCCCGGCACCACGGCCGGGGCCTCGCCCGCCGCGCGCTCGCCCGGGAGCTGCGCACCAAGGGCGTCGACCCCACCCTGATCCAGGAGGCGGTCGAACAGCTCGACTCCGACCAGGAGGAGACCCGGGCGCGCGAGCTCGTCGACCGCAAGCTGCGCGCCACCCGCGGCCTGGACCGCGACCGCCGGCTCCGCCGCCTCGCCGGCATGCTCGCCCGCAAGGGCTACCCGGAGGGCATGGCCCTGCGGGTGGTCCGCCAGGCCCTGGAGCAGGAGGGCGAGGACACCGACGGCCTGGAGGAGCCCTTCTAGGGCGTGTGGGCGAGACAAGGGCCCCTCACCTCGGGCCCGCCGCCTCCAGGACCGGCGCGGTCAGTCGCCTCGGCCCGCTCCGGCCGCGTTCGCTCCCGCCTCCGCCTCTGCCTCCGCGTCGGGGACCTTCGGGTCGTCCGGGGCAGGGGCGCCGCCTCGCACCGCGTCGGCTGCCGCGTGGAGTTCCGCCGGGCGCACGCCGTTGAAGGCGGCGGCCAGGTGGCCGTCCGGGCGGATGAGGAGGACCGCGTGGGCCGGGGCGCCGGGGTAGGCCTCGGTGACCAGGAGCTCGGCCGGGGCGGGAAGCGCGTCCACGGCCTCGGCCAGCCGGGGCATCACGCCCGCGCTCACCCAGTGCCGCCGGTCCCACACCCCGGTGCCCGGGGCGATCAGGAGCACGAGCAGCCGGCCGTGGCCGAACCGGTCGCGCAGCCGTACGGTCGCGCCGTCGGGCGCGGTCACCCGGACGTCCTCGACCGGCGCGCCGTCCGGGGTGCCCACCGGGATCCGGCCCTCGGCGGGTTCGGGGGCCAGCGGAGAGTGCGGATAGGCGGGCAGCGCGCCGAGCGGGCCGCGGCCCAGATGCCCGTCGGTGAGCAGGATGTCGTGGCTCCGGCCGCCGCCGGGCAGGATCGTGCGCAGCCCCCCGCCGCCGCGCAGCACCGGAAGCGCCTGGTCGGCGGCGCGCAGCAGACCGGCGACGGCGGCCCGCCGCTCGCTCTGGTAGCTGTCGAGCAGCACCGGCGAGGCATCCCGGTGGTGCCAGGCGAACGCCAGCTTCCAGGCCAGGTTGTCGATGTCCCGCAGGCCCTCGTCGAAGCCCTGGGTGCCGACCGCGCCGAGCAGATGCGCCGCGTCCCCGGCGAGGAGGATCCGGTCCACCCGCCAGCGCTTGGCCAGCCGGTGGTGCACCGTGTAGACGCCGGTGTCGATCAGGTCGTACGCCGGAGTGGTGCCCTCGCACCAGCCGGCCAGGGTGTCGCGGATCCGGGTGACGAGCGCGTCGGGCGTGACCAGGTCGCCGCGCGGCGGCAGCAGCCAGTCGATCCGCCACACCCCGTCCGGCAGCGGCCGGGCGCTGATCTCGTCGCCGACCCCCCGCCACGGCGGCTGACGGTGCAACAGGGCCTCGCCGGCCCATGGGAGTTCGGTGCGCAGCGCGGCGACCGCGTGCCGTTCCACGGCGGTGCGGCCGGGGAAGCGGATGCCGAGCAGCTTGCGGACGGTGGAGCGGGCGCCGTCGCAGCCGACCAGATGGCTGCCGCGCCACCAGGTGCCGTCGGGGCCGCGGGTGTGGGCGCTGACGCCGTGCGCGTCCTGTTCGACGGTGTCGACCCGGGAGTCGGTGACCAGGGTGATGAGGTCCTGGAGGGCGATGGCGTCGCGCAGGCCGCGGGCCAGGGCGTGCTGGGGGACGTGCAGCGGGGCGGCGGGCCCGGCGGCCTCGCCCTCCGTGCCGTCCGCGCCGGAGCCGCCGTCGCCCAGGCTCGGGCCGAGGCCCAGGTCGAGCCGTACCTGACGGGTCTGCCGGTGGCGGCGCATCGCGCGCCAGCCGACCCAGCGCAGACCCTCGTCACGCAGGGTCGCGCAGCCGAGGCGTTCGAGGAGGGCGGCCATGTCGGCGCGGAGCACCACGGTGCGGGCGGGCCGCGGCTCCTCCTTGCCGGCGCTCTCGTCGAGGACGACGCTGGGTACGTCCTGGGCGGCCAGGGCGAGGGAGAGCGCGAGGCCGACGGGCCCCGCGCCCACGATGATCACCGGATCCACGGCGCGGCTCCTGAAGGCTTGCGAGGCCGTACGGTCATGCGGGTTGCACAGCGGCGTGCGGCGCCGGCCCGGAGCTTGATCACAGAACGTATGCAACCCACTGGGGGTGCGTGCGTCAAGTGAGCGGGGGCAGCGGCGTCGCCACTGCCCCCGGATGATGTCACATGCCGTCAGTTCTTCGTGATGCCAGGGCCGTCGGCGGGTCCCGCGGCCGGTCCGGCCGCCGCGCCGTCGGCGGTGTCCACGGCCTCCGCGGTGGCCTGGGCGGGCAGGACGGCGGTCACGACCGGGTCCGCGACCTTGATGCCGGTCTTGGCCCGGCGGCCGCGCCGCTCGATCCAGGTGGCGAGCGCCGAGAGGGCCAGACACAGCGCGATGTAGATGGCGCCGAAGACCACGATCACGGAGACGTACGGGTACTGGCCGTTGACCAGGGTGTTGGAGGCGATCAGCCGGGCCGAGTAGAGCAGCTCGGGGTAGAGGATCACGAAGCCGAGCGAGGTGTCCTTGAGGGTGACCACCAGCTGGCTGATGATCGTCGGCAGCATCGACCGGACCGCCTGTGGCAGCAGGACGCTGGTCATCACCTGGGTCTTGGTCAGGCCGAGCGCGTAGGCCGCCTCGCGCTGGCCGCGCGGCACCGCGTTGACACCGGCGCGCAGCACCTCGGCCTGCACACAGCCGTTGTAGACGGAGAGGCCGAGCGCGAGCGCCCACATCGAGTAGTCGGTGAGGAAGGCGACCCAGACCGCGAAGATGGTGATGAGCAGCGGGATGGAGCGGAAGACCTCGATGAAGCCGGTGGCGACCCAGCGCACCGCGGCGTGGTCGGACATCCGGGCGACGGCGAGCAGCACACCGAGGACGAGGGAGCCGACGGCCGCGAGGCCGAAGGCCTTGAGGGTCGCGAGCAGGGCGTCGGCGATGTTCTGCCGGATGCCCGCGTAGTTGAAGATGTCCCACATCTCGGGGGCGAGATGCCCCTTGTCGCTCAGCCGCATCACGCTGACCACGAGCAGGGCGAGGATCGCGAGGCTGCCGAGGACGGCGTAGATCCGGTTGCGGACCTTGGCCTTGGGGCCGGGGGCGTCGAAGAGAACGCTGGCGCTCATCGGGCGACCTCCATGTTGTGCTCGAGGAGTCGGAAGAGTCCGCTGATGGCGAAGGTGATGACCAGATAGGCGGCGGCGACCCAGAGGAAGATCGGGATGATCGCGTAGCCCTGTTCGCTCATCAGCGTCTGCCAGCCGAAGAGTTCGGTGACGCTGAAGGCGCCGGCGATGGCCGAGTTCTTCGTCAGGGCGATGAAGATCGAGCTCAGCGGGGGCAGCACGGTGCGGGTGGCCTGCGGCAGCACGATCATGCGCAGCGTCTGCGAGAAGGTCAGACCGAGCGAGCGGGCGGCCTCGGCCTGGCCCAGCGGCACGGTGCTGATGCCGGAGCGGACGGCCTCGCACACGAAGGAGGAGGTGTAGAAGCCGAGCGCGAGGGAGGCGAGCACGAAGGGGCTCATGCCCGGGAAGAGGATCTCCGGGACCACGAAGAAGAAGACCAGGAAGAGCAGCGTCAGCGGCGTGTTGCGCAGCAGCGTCACCCACGCGGTGCCGAAGGCCCGCAGCGGGGGGACGGGGGAGACCCGGAAGCCGGCCACGACGATGCCGAGGACCAGCGCGATCACCGAGCTGACGGCGGTGATCTCCACGGTTCCTATGAATCCGTTGCGGAACTCCGCGAAATGGTCGAGCAGTACGTTCATGAGGACTCCGCGTCGGCAGTCGGCGGCGGGCTTGCGTGAGGCAGGCGTACGGGGGCGAAGAGCGAAGGGCGGAGCACCCCGCGCCCCCGAGGGGAGGGGGACGGGGCCACGGGGCGCTCACGCCGGTTTCAGTACCGGCTCAGGACCGGAATCGGGGTGGATCAGTAGCGGGCGACCGCCGGCGGCTCGGTGTAGGCCGAGCCCGAGAGGCCGAGGGTGGCCTCGTAGATCTTCTTGTAGGTGCCGTCCTTCTCGAACTTCTCGAGGATGTCGTTCACCTTGTCGCGCAGGACCTTGTCGTCCTTGTTCATGCCGACGCCGTAGGGCTCCTCGGTGAACGGCTTGCCGACCACCTTGAGCTTGCCGGCGTTGGCGGCCGCGTAACCCTTGAGGATCGAGTCGTCGGTGGTGACGGCGTCGACCTGCTTGGTGAGCAGCTGCTGCACGCAGTCCGAGTACTTGCCGAGCTCGACCGTCTCCGCGCCGTACTCCGGCTTCTTGATCTCCTGGAGCGGGGTGGAGCCGGTGATCGAGCAGACCTTCTTGCCCTTGACGGTGGTCGGCCCGGTGATGGCGGTCTCGTCCTTGCGGACCAGGAGGTCGGCACCGGCCTTGTAGTACGGACCGGCGAAGCCGACCTGCGCCTTGCGCTTGTCGTTGATCGTGTAGGTGCCGACGTAGTAGTCGACCTGGCCGGTGGAGATGGCGGTCTCGCGGAGCTTCGAGTCGACCGTCTTCCACTCGATCTGGTCCTCGGAGAAGCCCAGGTCGGCGGCGATCATCTTGGCGATCTCGATGTCGAAGCCGGAGCGCTTCTTCGTCGCCTGGTCCTCGAAGCCGAGGTACGGCTGGTCGGCCTTGGAGCCGATGACCAGCTTGCCGCGCTCCTTGGCCTTCTTGAAGGTCGGCGAGTCCAGGGTCACGCCGCTCGCCACGGTGTAGGTGGGGAGCTTGGGGGCGGCGGCGTCACCGGGCTTCGTGGCGGGCTTGTCGCCGGCCGAGCCCTCCTTGCCGCCACAGGCGGTCGCGGTCAGGGCGAGCACGGCGACGGCCACGGCCGCGGTCTTGCGGAGCTTCATCGTGAACATCCCTCAGGTCGTGGGTAGTTGATCGTCGTTGATCGTCAGTGTGCAGCAAGTCGCTCGCTGTCACCGAGGATTACGCGCGGCGCGCCTCCCGTGCACCACCGTGCACTTCGGTGCGCCCGCTCCCGTACGCCTCGGTGGCGCATGTCTGCGGGGCACGCGTCAGTGGTGCACGTCTGCGGTGCACATCGGTGATGCACGTCAGTGGTGCAGGATCTTCGACAGGAAGTCCTTGGCACGGTCGCTGCGCGGGTTGCTGAAGAAGTCGTCGGGGCCGGCCTGTTCCACGATCCTGCCGTCCGCCATGAAGATCACACGGTCGGCGGCCGAGCGGGCGAAGCCCATCTCGTGGGTGACGACCACCATCGTCATGCCCTCCTGCGCCAGCTGCTGCATGACGTCCAGGACCTCGTTGATCATCTCCGGGTCGAGCGCCGAGGTCGGCTCGTCGAACAGGATGACCTTCGGGTCCATCGCCAGCGCGCGGGCGATCGCCACACGCTGCTGCTGGCCGCCGGAGAGCTGCGCCGGGTACTTGTCGGCCTGGGTGCCCACGCCGACCCGGTCCAGCAGCGCGCGGGCCTTGGCCTCCGCCGCCTTCTTCTCGGTCCTGCGGACCTTGATCTGCCCCAGCATCACGTTCTCGAGCACCGTCTTGTGCGCGAAGAGGTTGAAGGACTGGAAGACCATGCCGACGTCGGACCGCAGCCGCGCCAGCTCCCTGCCCTCCTGGGGCAGCGGCCGGCCGTCGATCGTGATGCTGCCGGAGTCGATGGTCTCCAGGCGGTTGATCGTGCGGCACAGCGTCGACTTGCCGGACCCGGACGGTCCGATGACCACCACGACCTCGCCCCGGTGGATCGTCAGGTCGATGTCCTGCAGCACGTGCAGCGCGCCGAAGTGCTTGTTCACGTCGGACAGCACGACCAGCTCGTCCGTGGCCGGTACGGCGTTCTCCGGACCCGAACCCGAACTCTTGGTCACTGACACTCCGCTCATCGGCTTCTCGCTCCGTCCTGCTCGGTTGGACAGGACACTAGAGACAGGGAGTACGGAGCGTCACCACATCTGAGCGAAGTTTGAGCATAACGATACGATCGCATCCGGACACTCTGAGTGAACGGGATGGCCCTGCTGTTCACGCCCTGGTACACAGATAGTCATTACCCGCCGCACCCCCACCCCCGCGAGCCCGCGCGCGATCACGAAGGAGGGCCCCATGAGACTGCTGCTCGTCGAGGACGACGACCACGTGGCAGCCGCGCTCTCCGCGATCCTCGCGCGGCACGGCTTCAGCGTCACCCACGCCCGCAACGGCGAAGAGGCGCTGCAGGCCGTGCTGCCCGCCGCGCACGGCGAGCGCCCCTCGTACGGGGTGATCCTGCTCGACCTCGGCCTGCCCGACCAGGACGGCTACCAGGTCTGCGGACGCATCCGGAAGCTCACCAGCACCCCGGTGATCATGGTGACCGCGCGCGCCGACGTACGCTCCCGGATCCACGGCCTCAACCTCGGCGCCGACGACTACGTGGTCAAGCCCTACGACACCGGCGAGCTCCTCGCCCGGATCCACGCCGTCAGCCGGCGCAGCTCCGGCGGCGAGGACCAGGGCGGTACGGCCGAGGACAGCACCCTGCGGCTCGGCGCCGTCACCATCGAGCTGCCCACCCGCCGGGTCAGCGTCGACGACGAGGTGGTGCCGCTCACCCGCAAGGAGTTCGACCTGCTCGCGCTGCTCGCCCAGCGGCCCGGTGTGGTGTTCCGCCGCGAGCAGATCATCAGCGACGTCTGGCAGACCAACTGGGAGGGCACCGGTCGCACCCTGGAGGTCCATGTCGCCTCCCTGCGCTCGAAGTTGCGCATGCCCGCCCTCATCGAGACCGTCCGCGGCGTCGGCTACCGCCTCGTCGCGCCCGCCGCGTAGTCCCGCCCCGCCCCCGCCCGCCCGTGCGCACCCGACTCCTCCCGCTCCTCATCGTCCTGATGGCCGGCGTCCTGCTCGCCCTCGGCTTCCCGCTGGCCGCCAGCACCGCCGCCTCCGAGCAGCAGCGGGTGGTCGTCGACCGGCTCGACGACTCCGCCCGGTTCGCCGCCCTCGCCCAGTTCGTCAGCGAGAGCCGCTTCGGCCCCGACGAGCGCCGCTCGCTGCTGAGCGGTGAACTCGCCAGCTACCACGAGGTGTACGACATCCGGGCCGGCATCTTCTACCGTGACAACCGGTCGATGGCCGTCGCGCCGGACGACTGGGTCGTCCCGTACGAGGGCGAGGCCAGGCGCGCCTTCAACGAGTCGCTGCTCGGCCGCCGCAGCCACGACCCCGCCCAGGTCTGGCCCTGGCAGGGCGACGCCCGGCTGATCGTCGCCTCCCCGGTCGTCCGGGACGGGGACGTCACCGCCGTCGTCGTCACCGACTCGCCCACCGGCGATCTGCGGGCCCGGATCCTGCGCGGCTGGCTGCTGATCTTCGCCGGTGAGGCCGCCGCCATGCTGCTCGCGGTCGGTGCCGCCTTCCGGCTCACCGGCTGGGTGCTCCGGCCGGTCCGCGTCCTCGACGCCGTCACCCACGACATCGCCACCGGACAGATGAACTCCCGCGTGGCCGCCGCCGGCGGACCTCCCGAACTGCGCCGCCTGGCCCGCTCGTTCAACGAGATGGCCGACCATGTCGAGGACGTCCTCGACCAGCAGCGGGCCTTCGTCGCCGACGCCTCGCACCAGCTGCGCAACCCGCTCGCCGCGCTGCTGCTCCGGATCGAACTGCTCGCCCTGGAGCTCCCCGAGGACAACGAGGAGATCGCCTCCGTGCGCACCGAGGGCAAGCGGCTCGCCCAGGTCCTCGACGACCTGCTCGACCTCGCGCTCGCCGAGCACACCGCCGCCGATCTGCGGCTCACCGACATCGGCGCGCTCACCGCCGAGCGGGTCGCGTCCTGGCGGCCTGTCGCCGACGACAAGGGCGTCACGCTGACCGCCGACACCGCCGCCGTCACCGCCTGGGCGGACCCGGTGGCGCTCTCCAGCGCGCTCGACGCGGTGATCGACAACGCCCTGAAGTTCACCCCGGCCGGCGAGGACGTGACGGTCGCCACCCGGCTCGCGCCGGGCGGGGCGACCGTCGAGATCCAGGTCGCGGACCACGGCCCCGGGCTCACCGACGAGGAACTGGAGCGGGTCGGCGACCGCTTCTGGCGCTCGGGCCGCCACCAGAACGTCAAGGGCTCCGGCCTCGGCCTGTCCATCTCGCGGGTGCTGCTCGCGGCGGGCGGCGGCACCCTCACGTACGGGCGGAACGCGCCGCACGGGCTGAGGGTGACGGTGGGGGTGCCGCGCGAGGACCCGAGGGCGGAGACCCCGAGGACGGGGACCCCGAGGACGGGGACCCCGAGGACGGGTCCGGCGGGACCCTGAGGGCCGTACGGGGTTTCCCCGGGTTTACGGCTACGGCTTCACCGAGCGGTAATAGCGCCGGGCGCCCTCGTGCAGCGGCAGCGGCTCCGTGTAGATCGCCGTCCGCAGGTCCACCAGCTGCGCCGGGTGCACCTGGTTGCCGATGCCGTCACGGCTCGCGATCACCGTACGGGTGATGCCCTCCACCAGGTCGGGGTCGGCGTCTTCGGTGGTGACCAGGATGTTCGCCACCGCCACGGTGTCCACCGGGTTCCCGCTCTGGGCCAGGCTGTACGCGTCGCCCGGGATGGTCGCCGAGCGGTAGAAGCGGGTGGAGCCGCCCACGTCGTGCAGGCTGTCGACCAGGGAGGTGTCCAGCGGCACGAGGCGGATCGGCAGCCGCTCGGACAGGTCCTGCACGGCCATGGTGGGCAGTCCGCCGGACCAGAAGAACGCGTCCAGCTTCCGCTCCTCCATCAGGCCCGGCATGGTGTCGATGCCGGCCGAGACCGGCACGATGTCGACGTCCGGGGTGAGCCCGGCCGCCGCGAGCATCCGGTCGGCGATCAGCCGTACGCCCGAGCCCGGCTGTCCGACGCCGACTCGCAGACCGCGCAGATCGGACACCGTCTCCACCGGTGAGCCCTTGGGGACGACCACCTGGACGTAGTCGTCGTAGAGCCGGGCGACGCCGCGCAGCTTCTCGAAGCCCGGCCTGCGGTCGCGCTGGTACTGGGCCACGGCGTCCGCCGCCGCCACCGTGAAGTCGGCCTCTCCGGACGCGAGCCGGGCCAGGTTCTGCTGGGACCCCTCGCTGTTCTCCAGCGTTATCGAGACATCGGGCAGATCGCGGCCGAGGGACTGCTGCAGCAGCTTTCCGTAACGCTGGTACACGCCCGAGGGCACCCCGGTGCTGAAGGTGATGTGCCCGCTGGGCTTGGTCGGGCCGAACGGCGCCAGCCACCAGACGAGGAGCCCGGCCAGCACCAGGAGCACCGCCGAGACCTGGAGGAGGCGACGGCGGGCGGTGCGGGACAGTGCGGCGGGCATGGCCGCGATCCTGCCAGCTCGCTCCCCGCCCTGGCCAGGACGGACGTCACGTTCCCGGCCGGGCCGGGGTTCGTCCTCGGGCGCTACCCGCTGGTAGGCGAAGGTGGACTTCCCGAGCACCGTCGTGCGGCATGGGTGATCCCGCTGCCCGGCGGCAGCGCGCTCGGCGTCGCCCCCCCGGCATCGCCTCCCGGCGCCGACGGCCCGTTCCGGTGCGGTACGGGGCGTCCGCGCGGTCCCGTACGGTCCCGGACGGCCCAGCTCGGCCGACCGGGCCCGAGGGCGGGCCGTCGGCGGAGTGAGCCGGAACCGCTTGTCCCGCGGCCGGGTGCGGGGGCAGGGTTGATCGCGTCACGGACGGTGGTGCGGCCGCCGTCCGAGACGATCGGGTCGACCGGCGCGACCGGGTCGGCCGGGTCGACCGCCGTCCAGCCCGCGCACCCACCCGAGGGACCCACCCGCCGATGCCTGCCGCTCGCACCTCCGAACCCGCTCCCACCTCCACTCCTCCTCGTCCGCTCAGCGTCGTCGTCCTCGCCGACGACCTCACCAGCGCCGCCGACGGCGCCGCGCCCTTCCGCAGGACCGGCCACCGCGCCCTGGTCCGCTTCGCCGCGCCGACCGGGCCCGTCACGCTCGACGCCGGGGTCACCGCGGTGGACCTCGGCACCCGGATCACCGACGAGACGACGGCCGCCGCCCGGATGCGGGAGGCGGCGCAGGCGTACGCGCGCGCGGGCGCCGGGCTGCTCCTCAAGACCGTCGACTCGACCCTGCGCGGCCACGTCGCCGCCGAACTGCGCGCCGCGCTCGCCGGATCGGGCCGCCGCACCGCGATCCTGGCCCCCGCGTTCCCAGCCGAGGGCCGCACGACGGTCGACGGCGTGCAGTACGTGCGGGGCGTACGGGTCGACGAGAGCGCCTTCGCCCGCGACCCGGCGCACCCCGTGCGCACCGCCGACCTCACCCGCCTCCTGCCGGAGGCCACCCTGCTCACCCTCGCCCCGGACGACCTCTCCCCGGACGCCCTCACACAGCTGGACAAGGGCGGGGTGTTCGTCTGCTCGGCGGCCACGGACGCGGACCTGGACGCGCTGGTGGCCGCCGTGCCCCGCCCCGAGGACGTCCTCTGGGTCGGCTCCCCGGGCCTCGCCGACGCCCTGGCCCGCCGCCACCCCCGTACCCCCGCCGCCGCACCGCGCCCCGGACTCCCGCCCGTACACCGCCCCCTGGCCGTCGTCGGCAGCGCCCACCCGGCCAGCCGCCGCCAACTCGCCGCGCTGCGGCCTCTGGACGCCGCCGCGGTGCACACCCCCGAGGAACGGGCCGGCGACCCCGCCCCGCTGCTTCGCCGGCTCGTCGCCGAGAGCCGCGCGGCCGTGCACGAGGGCCGCGCAGACGGCCTCGTGCTCACCGGGGGCGAGACCGCCGCCGCCGTCCTCGTCGCCCTCGGCGGCACCGGGATCGAGCTGTACGACGAACCCGAACCGGGCATCGCCCGCGGCACCCTGCACGGGGAGCACGCGCGCGTGCCCCGGATCCCCGTCCTCGTCAAGGCCGGCGGCTTCGGCGACGACGGCACCCTCGTCCGCCTCACCCGGCTGCTCGCGGCAGGAGGCCCCCGATGACCCACCCCGAGAACGGCCGCCCGCCCGGCCGCCCGCTCGCCGTCACCATGGGCGACCCGCACGGCATCGGCCCGGAGATCACCGTCCGGGCCTGCGCCGACCCGCGGCTGCCCGCGCCCGTCCTCGTCGTCGGCGACCCCGGCACGCTCGCCCGCGCCTGCCGCACCACCGGCGTCGCCCTGCGGGTGCGCCCGCTACGGGACGCGGCGGGGTCGGCGGGCGTGGCGGGCGCGGGCCGTACGCCGGGCGTCCTGGACGTCCTGCCCGAGGGCCCCGCCCTCCCGGCGGAGCCCGCTCTCGGCACCCTCGACGCCGGTGCGGGCGCGGCCTCCTTCGCGTACGTGCGCCGCGGCATCGAGCTCGCCCTCGCGGGAGAGGTACGGGCGCTGGTCACCGCGCCCGTCAACAAGGAGGCGCTGCGGCTCGCCGGTCTCCCGTACCCCGGCCACACCGAGATACTCGCCGAGCTGTCCGGCACCCGGCGCTACGCGATGATGATGGCCAACGACGACCTGCGGATCGTCCTCGTCACCGTCCACCAGTCGCTGCGGACCGCGATCGACTCGCTCACCGTCGCCCGCGAGCTGGAGACGATCCGCCTCGCCGACGAGGCCCTGCGCCGCGCGTGCGGCACGACCGCTCCCCGCATCGCCGTGGCGGGGCTCAACCCGCACGCGGGCGAGAACGGCCTCTTCGGCCGCGAGGACCTCGACATCATCGCCCCCGCCGTGCGCGCCGCCCGCGCCGAGGGCATCGACGCCAGCGGGCCCTGGCCCGCCGACACCGTCTTCATGCGCGCGCGTGCGGGGGAGTTCGACGTGGTCGTCGCGCAGTACCACGACCAGGGGCTGATCCCGGTGAAGTACCTGGGCCTGGAGCACGGCGTCAACATCACCCTCGGCCTGCCCTTCGTGCGCACCAGCGTCGACCACGGCACCGCCTTCGACCTCGCGGGCACCGGCACCGCCGACCACACCAGCCTGCTCACCGCCCTGCGCCACGCGGCCGAGCTGACCACGGCCCGTCCCTGACTCCCGCCCGTCCCTGACAGGGCCCGGTGCCCGGGATCCGCCCCTTCCGGCGAGTCGTGTGAGCACCCTCGCCGCCCCCTTACCCTTGTGGGATGACCAGCAGCAGCGACCGGACCGGAGCAGTGGACGCAGTGGGCGTGACGCGAACGTACGAAGTGCGCACCTACGGGTGCCAGATGAACGTCCACGACTCCGAGCGGCTGTCCGGCCTCCTTGAGGACGCTGGTTACGTCCGCGCCCCCGAGGGTGCCAACGGCGACGCCGACGTCGTGGTCTTCAACACCTGCGCGGTCCGCGAGAACGCCGACAACAAGCTGTACGGCAACCTCGGCCACCTCGCGCCGATGAAGGCCGCCCGGCCCGGCATGCAGATCGCCGTCGGCGGCTGCCTGGCGCAGAAGGACCGCGACACCATCGTCAAGCGGGCCCCCTGGGTCGACGTGGTCTTCGGCACCCACAACATCGGCAAGCTGCCGGTGCTGCTCGAGCGCGCCCGGGTCCAGGAGGAGGCGCAGGTCGAGATCGCGGAGTCCCTGGAGGCGTTCCCGTCGACGCTGCCGACCCGCCGCGAGTCCGCGTACGCCGCCTGGGTCTCGATCTCCGTCGGCTGCAACAACACCTGCACCTTCTGCATCGTCCCGGCGCTGCGCGGCAAGGAGGAGGACCGCCGGCCCGGCGACATCCTCGCCGAGATCGAGGCGCTGGTCGGCGAGGGCGTCTCCGAGATCACCCTGCTCGGCCAGAACGTCAACGCGTACGGCTCCGACCTGGGCGACCGCGAGGCCTTCAGCAAGCTGCTGCGGGCCTGCGGCGAGATCGAGGGCCTGGAGCGGGTCCGCTTCACCTCCCCGCACCCGCGCGACTTCACGGACGACGTGATCGCGGCGATGGCCGAGACCCCGAACGTGATGCCGCAGCTGCACATGCCGCTGCAGTCCGGCTCGGACACCGTCCTGAAGGCGATGCGCCGCTCGTACCGCCAGGAGCGCTTCCTCGGCATCATCGAGAAGGTGCGCGCGGCCATCCCGCACGCCGCCATCTCCACCGACATCATCGTGGGCTTCCCCGGCGAGACCGAGGAGGACTTCGAGCAGACCATGCACGTGGTGCGCGAGGCCCGCTTCGCGAGCGCCTTCACCTTCCAGTACTCCAAGCGCCCCGGCACCCCCGCGGCGACCATGGAGAACCAGGTCCCCAAGGAGGTCGTGCAGGCGCGCTACGAGCGTCTGGTCGCCCTCCAGGAGGAGATCTCCTGGGAGGAGAACAAGAAGCAGGTCGGCCGCACCCTGGACGTCATGGTCGCCGAGGGCGAGGGCCGCAAGGACGGCGAGACCCACCGCCTCTCCGGCCGCGCCCCCGACAACCGGCTCGTCCACTTCACCAAGCCCGACGAGGACGTGCGCCCGGGCGACGTGGTGACCGTCGAGATCACCTACGCCGCCCCCCACCACCTCCTCGCCGAGGGCCCGACCACCGCCGTCCGCCGCACGCGCGCGGGTGACGCCTGGGAGAAGCGGACCGCCGCCGAGGCGGCGAAGCCGGCGGGCGTGCTGCTCGGCCTGCCGAAGATCGGCGTGCCGGAGCCGCTGCCGGCGGCGGACGCGCCGGCCTGCGGGAGCCACTGAAACGCCGACGGGCAGCCGGGCGGCGCCGCGCTGCTGTCGCGCCTGCCCGGCGTGGCAGCCGAGCCCCCGGCGCGCCCGGCCGGGCGGCCCGGTGTCAACCGCCGTGCGTTCGACGCCGCCGTCCCGAGCCGCGGCCTGTGGGGTGGCGGTGGGTGGTGCCCGCCCCCGGGCGGTCGGCCGCACCCGCGCGGATTGCCCGTCCGGCACGGACGGGGCCACCCGTGGCCGCCGTCTGCCGCGCCCGCCGGGTCGGCGAGCCCGCGCCGCAGGCGCCCCGCGCAGTAGGCTGCGGATCATGCTTGTCGCCGCCGCCGTCTGTCCCTGCCCCCCGCTCCTCGTGCCCGCCGTCGCCGCCGGGGCCGCGTCCGAGCTCGACGAGGCCCGGACGGCCTGTTCCGATGCGCTCGGGGTGCTCGCCGCGTCGCGGCCGGACCGGCTCGTCGTGGTCGGGCCCGCCGGTGAGGGCGCCCGCGGGGTGTTCCCCGGCGGATCGGCCGGGAACTTCGCGGGGTTCGGGGTCGGGCTGACCGTACGGCTCGGGGACGGGCCCGGCGGTGACCGGCCGCTGCCCGCGTCCCTGGCCGTCGGCGCCTGGCTCCTGGAGCACACCGACTGGGCCGACGCGCCCGTCGAGGGCCTGGGGGTCGGCGAGTCGCTGGAGACCGTGCGCTGTGCCGACGCCGGCCGCGAGATCGGTGCGTCGGCGGAGCGGGTCGCGCTGCTCGTGATGGGCGACGGCAGCGCCTGCCGCACCGTGAAGGCTCCCGGATACCTGGACGAGCGGGCCGAGCCCTTCGACGCGGCCGCCGGACGGGCCCTCGGCGCCGCCGATCCGGCCGCGCTGCTCGCCCTGGACGCGGAGCTCGCGTACGAACTGAAGGCGGCCGGCCGGGCGCCCTGGCAGGTGCTCGCGGGCGCCGCCGAGGGCGCGGGCCTGGCGGGCCGGCTGCTCTACGAGGACGCCCCGTACGGCGTCGGCTACTTCGTCGCCGCCTGGAGCTAGCGACTCGACGCAGGCGCAGGAGGCGCACGACGGCGGACGGCCGCGGAGCGGTGCGCGCTCCGCGGCCGTCCGCCGTCGCGTGGAGGAGGGGTGACCCGGGTCAGGCGGCCGGCGGCGGCGTCGGGTCGGAGGGGCCCGCCGGGCCCTCGTCCTTGTGGGCAAGACGGTCGATGGCGTGCTTGGCCTTCCCGGTGCCGGACTCGATCTTGTCGCTGTACTTGCCCTTGGTCTTCTCGTCGACCTTCCTGGCGGCCTTCTCCAGGCCGTGCTCCACCTTGTCCCCGTGCTTCTCGGCGAGGCCGGAGACCTGGCCGGAGACCTTGTCCTTGGCAGGGGCGAGCTTGGCCTTCAGTGAATCCAGGAAACCCATGGGGTCACCGTCCCTCGGAGTTCTTCGTGCGCTACTTGCGGGCGCCCTCGCCGGCCGCCCCGCGGTCCGCGGCCTCCTCCACCGACTGCTGCTTGGGGATCTCCACGGTCCCGTCCTTCACCACCGGGGTGGTGTCCTCGGGGGCCTCGGCGGCGGGCTCCGGCGCCTCGGCCCCGGCCTCCGCCTCCTCCTCCGTCTCCGCCGTCTCCTCCGTCACGGCCACGGCCTCGGCGGCCTCCACGGCGTCCTTGCTCTTACGGCGAAACAGTGCGAAAACGCCCATATCTGCTCCCTAGCGTACTCAGGGTCGTCATTCCGCAACAGGCAACGAAGCGGGACAAGAGCCGTCACGTAGCTCATTCGGGGACACGCCACGAGGTTTGCGAGACTGGGGAAGTGAGAAGTGCAGCTCCCGCCTCGCGGGTCATCGCCGTCGTCGGCCCCACCGCGGCCGGAAAGTCCGATCTGGGCGTCTTCCTCGCCAGGGAACTGGGCGGCGAGGTCGTCAACGCCGACTCCATGCAGCTCTACCGGGGGATGGACATCGGCACCGCCAAACTGACGATGGAGGAGCGCGACGGCGTCCCGCACCACCTCCTCGACATCTGGGACGTGACCGAGGCCGCCAGCGTCGCCGAGTACCAGCGCCTCGCCCGCGCCGAGATCGACCGGCTGCTCGCCGAGGGCAAGGTGCCGATCCTGGTGGGCGGCTCCGGCCTGTACGTGCGCGGTGCCCTGGACGTCATGGAGTTCCCCGGCACCGACCCGGAGCTCCGGGCCCGCCTGGAGACCGAACTGGAGGAGCGCGGCTCCGGAGTGCTGCACGCCCGGCTCGCCGCCGCCGACCCCGAGGCCGCCCGCGCGATCCTGCCGAGCAACGGCCGGCGGATCGTGCGCGCCCTGGAGGTCATCGAGATCACCGGCAAGCCCTTCACGGCCAACCTGCCCGGCCACGACTCCGTCTACGACACCGTGCAGATCGGCGTCGACGTCGCCCGCCCCGAACTCGACGAGCGGATCGCCACCCGGGTCGACCGCATGTGGGAGGCCGGACTGGTCGACGAAGTGCGCGCCCTGGAGGCGCACGGACTGCGCGAGGGGCGCACGGCCGCCCGCGCGCTCGGCTACCAGCAGGTGCTCGCGGCGCTCGCGGGGGAGTGCACCGACGACGAGGCCCGGGCCGAGACCGTACGCGCCACCAAGCGCTTCGCACGCCGCCAGGACTCCTGGTTCCGGCGTGATCCCCGGGTGCACTGGCTCAGCGGGGCCGCCGAGGACCGCGGGGAACTCCCCGGACGGGCGCTGACGTTGGTCGAACGAGCGGTTACAGCCTGATCACGTGATGGCATCGGGACGTCATGCCCGTCATTCCGGGGGTCTGCGGCGTGCCATCATCGAGCATCGATCGACCAAGTGGAGTCCGAGTTGGGAGGGCGCGTGGCGATGGAGGCCGGCCCTCGCGACACCGAACAGCAGGCCGCCGTCCGGGGCGAAGACCCCGGTCGGGCGCCCGGTCTGACGCCGGACGGCCCGGACGAGGCCGAGGGCAGCGCCGTCGAGGTGGACGCGGCCGAGGTCGAGGTGGAACTGCGCCCGCAGCGCCGCCTGAGGATCTGGCAGCTCGCCCCGATCGTCGCGCTCGCCGCCGTCGGCTCGCTGATGTTCGCCTTCCCGCTCGCCTTCGGCTCGGGCGACGGCGGCGCCGTCGTCGCCATGCTCGGCCTGCTGATCAGCTCCTGCGCCGCCGGCTGGGGCATGATGGCCGCCCGCCGGGTCGGCTACACCTGGCCCGGGCTCCCGGTCCGCGGCTCCGGCGAGCGCCCGAACTGGCGCGCCCTCGCCCTGTACGTGATCCTCAGCGGCGTCCTGGTCGCCCTGGCCGTCTGGCGCGTCGCCCGTCTGCGCTGACCCCGCCCGTCTGCGCCGACCCCGCCCCGGGGCAGGGCCGGCGCCCCGGCGCCGTACCGCTGGGCGGACCGTCCGGCCCCGCGCCGCGGGGGACCCGTACAGTTGACCCCGTGACCAGCGCGCAGACCTCGCCCCTCGCCTTCCTCAAGGGCCACGGCACCGAGAACGACTTCGTGATCGTCCCCGACGCCGGCAACGCCGTCGACCTGCCCCCCGCCGCCGTCGTGCGCCTGTGCGACCGGCGGGCCGGGATCGGCGGGGACGGGGTGCTGCACGTCGTGCGCAGCGCCGCGCACCCCGAGGCGCGGGAGATGGCCGGCGAGGCCGAGTGGTTCATGGACTACCGCAACGCGGACGGCTCGGTCGCCGAGATGTGCGGCAACGGGGTCCGGGTCTTCGCCCGCTACCTCCAGCACGCCGGGCACGTCACCGCCGGCGAGGTCGCCGTCGCCACCCGCGGCGGGATCAAGCGGGTGCACCTCGACAAGGACGGCTCCGTGACCGTCCGCATGGGCAAGGCCCTGCTGCCCGCGGACGGCGTCACCGTGACCGTGGAGGGGCGCAGCTGGCCCGCCCGCAACGTGAACATGGGCAACCCGCACGCGGTCGCCTTCGTCGAGTCCCTCGACCAGGCCGGCACCCTCTACGACGAGCCGCCGTACGAGCCGGCCGCGGTCTACCCGGACGGCGTCAACATCGAGTTCGTCGCCGACCGCGGCCCCCGGCACGTCGCCATGCGCGTCCACGAGCGCGGCGCCTCCGAGACCCGCTCCTGCGGCACCGGCGCCTGCGCCGTCGCCGTCGCCACCGCCCGCCGGGACGGCGTCGACCCGGCCGAGACCGGCACCCCCGTCACGTACACCGTGGACGTTCTGGGCGGCACCCTGGTGATCACCGAGCACCCCGACGGGGAGATCGAGATGACCGGTCCCGCGGTGATCGTCGCGGAGGGCACCGTCGAGCCGGAGTGGCTCGCCGGCTCGTAAGGTTCTTCGAAGGAAGCACTTGAGGGGTCGCTGGGTGGTTCGTCCGGCTTTCCATGTCTTCTGAGAAGGCCGGAATCGAAACTGTCAACGACTGATTCGTCCCTCGAATGGGTGATCCGTTTCACGCTCGGCGAGAGCGGGACTGCGCCACGTGGTGGGCTCGGTAGCATCAAGCACCGGCCCGCCGGGCACGCCTTGCCCGGCCCCCGCCGGTCGACGCCGCCGGAGGTGCCCCCATGAGCGCAGAGGCCGCCCACCCCGTGAGCGACGCCGAGGCCGCCGCAGGCCCGGACGCTCCGGGCCGCAGACGAGGCCGCCCCAGGATCGATCTGCGCCGCCTCGGCCGTGCCGCGCTGCTCGGCGCGACCGCGGGCCCGGCCGCCCGGGACCGGCTGCCCGACGCCATCGGACATGTCGCCGAGGCCCATCGCGCCCACCATCCGGACACCGACCTGGCCGTGTTGCGCCGGGCGTACGTGCTCGCCGAGTCCTCGCACCGGGGCCAGTTCCGCAAGAGCGGCGAGCCGTACATCACGCACCCGCTCGCGGTCACCCTGATCCTCGCCGAACTCGGCGCCGAGACCACCACGTTGACCGCCGCGCTGCTCCACGACACCGTCGAGGACACCGACCTGACGCTCGACCAGGTGCGGCGCGAGTTCGGCGACGAGGTCGCCTATCTCGTCGACGGCGTCACCAAACTGGAGAAGGTCGACTACGGCGCCGCCGCCGAGCCCGAGACCTTCCGCAAGATGCTCGTCGCCACCGGCAACGACGTCCGCGTGATGTCGATCAAACTCGCCGACCGGCTGCACAACATGCGCACCCTCGGCGTGATGCGCCCCGAGAAACAGGCCCGCATCGCCAAGGTCACCCGCGACGTCCTGATCCCGCTCGCCGAGCGCCTCGGCGTCCAGGCCCTCAAGACCGAACTGGAGGACCTGGTCTTCGCCATCCTCCACCCCGAGGAGTACGAGACCACCCGCGCCCTCATCGCCGGCACCCCCGGCGCGGCCGACGCCCTCGCCGGCATCGCGGACCAGGTCGCCGGTGTGCTGCGCGAGGCGGACATCGGCGCCGAAGTCCTCGTCCGGCCCCGGCACTTCGTCTCCGTCCACCGGGTCCGCCTCAAGCGCGGCGAGCTGCGCGGCAGCGACTTCGGGCGGCTCCTCGTCCTGGTCGCCGAGGACGCCGACTGCTACGCGGTCCTCGGCGAGCTGCACACCTGCTTCACCCCGGTGGTCTCCGAGTTCAAGGACTTCATCGCCGCCCCCAAGTTCAACCTCTACCAGTCGCTGCACACCGCGATCGCGGCCCCCGACGGCGCCGTCGCCGAAGTCCTCATCCGCACCCACCAGATGCACAAGGTCGCCGAGGCCGGCGTGGTCGCCCTCGGGAACCCGTACAACGGGCCGGAGACGGGCGAGGCCGTCGAGGACGGCGAGCGCGTCGACCCCACCCGCCCCGGCTGGCTCTCCCGGCTCCTCGACTGGCAGCAGTCCGCCCCGGACCCCGACACCTTCTGGAGCTCGCTGCGCGCCGAGCTCGCCCAGGACCAGGAGATCACCGTCTTCCGCACCGACGGTGGCACGCTCGGCCTGCCGGCCGGCGCCACCTGCGTCGACGCCGCCTACGCCGAGCACGGCGAGGCCGCCCACAGCTGTCTCGGCGCCCGCGTCAACGGCCGGCTCGCCCCGCTGAGCACCGTCCTCCACGACGGCGACACCGTCCAGCTGCTGCTCGCCCAGGACTCCACCTCGGGGCCCTCCCCGCAGTGGCTGGACCACGCCCGCACCCCCGCCGCGCAGATCGCCATCACCGGCTGGCTCCAGGCCCACCCCGAGGCCGCCAAGATGCCCGCCGCCGCCCCCCGCCCGCCGGTCAGCGTCACCGCCGACCGGCGCACCGGCAGCCGGCTGCGCGCCGAGCTCCCCGGCGGACCGGAGGGCGCCGCGCCGCCCGCCGTACGCCCCGCGGGCTGCTGCACCCCCGTGCCGCCCGACGAGATCACCGGCTTCGTGGTCCGCGGCGGCTCCGTCACCGTGCACCGCACCGGCTGCGCCTCCGCCGACTCCATGAAGCGGCTCGGCCGGGCCCCCGTCACCGTCCACTGGGGCGACACCGCCGAATGCCGGGTCACCCTGGTCGCCGAGTCCTTCGGGCGCCCGCGGCTGCTCGCCGACCTCACCGAGGCCATCGCGGCGGAGGGCGTCGGCGTCGTCGCCGCGACCGTCGAGCCGCCCAGCGAGCAGCGGGTCCGGCACACGTACACCCTCCAACTCCCCGACGCCGCCGGGCTGCCCGCCCTCATGAAGGCCATGCGCGACGTGCCCGGGGTGTACGACGTGAGCCGCGCCCGGCACCCGGCCTCGCCACAGCTGTAGTTGTGCGCGCCGGGGCGATCCGCCGGGCGTGACTCCTTCGGGTGGCGCACGCGCGCGCCGTCCCCGGGAGCGGCCCCGGCCCTGGTAGCGGTAGCGCATGTCGCTCCCCTCCCGCGCCGCCCCCGTCCGCTCCGAGCACACCGGCCGGCCGCCGTCCCCACGCGCGCGTGCGCCACGGCAGACGCCACGGCCGACGCCTCGACCGGGTCCACGCGGTCCACGCGCCCGCGTGCTGCGCTCCGCCGTGCTCGTCGCCCTCTCCGCGGGCCTGGTCGCCGCCGCGGTGCCCGTCCCCGCACCGCTCGGCATCGGCGACCCGCTCTTCCCGCACCTGGGCAATCCCGGCTACGACGTCCTCTCGTACGACATCGCCCTCACCTACCCCGGCAGGAACACCGAGCCGCTGGCCGGCGTCACCACCATCGAGGCGCTGGCGACCGACGACCTGCCGCGGCTCCACCTCGACTTCACCCATGGCACCGTCTCCGCCGTCACCGTGGCCGGTGAGCCCGCCGGCTTCGCGAGCAGCGGCGAGGACCTGGTGATCACCCCCTCCCGGCCGGTCGAGCGCGGCGAGGCCGTCGAGATCGCCGTCACCCACACCAGCGACCCCCGGGGCCCCGCCGACTCCGGCGGCTGGGTGCGCACCGGCGACGGACTCGCCATGGCCAACCAGGCCGACGCCGCCCACCGGGTCTTCCCGTCCAACGACCATCCCTCCGACAAGGCGTACTTCACCTTCCGGATCACCGCCCCCGACCGCTTCACCGCCGTCGCCAACGGCCTGCCGGAGAGCCGGGAGCAGCGCGACGGCAGCACCACCTGGACCTACCGCACGGCCCACCCCATGGCCACCGAGCTCGCCCAGGTCTCCATCGGGGAGTCGGCCGTCGTGCACCGCGAGGGCCCCCACGACCTGGCCGTCCGCGATGTCGTGCCGGCCGCCGACAAGGAGCTCCTGGAGCCGTGGCTGGAGCGGACCCCCGGGCACCTGGAGTGGCTGGAGCGCCGGATCGGCCCGTACCCCTTCGAGAACTACGGGGTGCTGATCGCCGACGCCGACACCGGCTTCGAGCTGGAGACCCAGACCCTGTCGCTCTTCGAGCGCCGCCTGTTCACCGAGCCCGGCTACCCCGAGTGGTACGTCGACTCCGTGCTGGTCCATGAACTGGCCCACCAGTGGTTCGGCGACAGCGTCTCCCCGCGCGCGTGGTCCGACCTGTGGCTCAACGAGGGACACGCCACCTGGTACGAGGCGCTGTACGCCGAGGAGGGCGGCGGGCCCACCCTGGAACGGCGCCTGAAGGCCGCGTACGGCGCCTCCGACCAGTGGCGCGCGGACGGCGGCCCGCCCGCCGCGCCCAAGCCGCCGGAGCCCGGGCAGAAGATCAGCCTCTTCCGGCCGGTGGTGTACGACGGCGCCGCGCTGGCCCTGTACGCGCTGCGCCAGGAGATCGGCACCGAGGCCTTCGAGCTGCTTGAACGCCGATGGGTGGCCCAGCACCGGGACGGCACCGCCACCACCGCCGACTTCGTGGCGCTGGCCGGCGAGGTCGCCGGGCGCGACCTGACCGGCTTCCTGCACGACTGGCTGTACGCGGCGAAGACGCCGCCGATGCCCGGGCACCCCGACTGGACGTCACGCGCGCCGAAGACGGCGAAGGCATCGAAGGGGCCGAAGGCTCCGGAGGCGGTCAGGGCCATGGAGGCGATGAACGGTCCCGAGGCGGTGAAGGCTCCCGAGGCGGTGAAACCGGGGTGACGGGCCCCGTCCGGCCGTGTCACCATCGTCGGGTCGGCGACGCGGCCGGACGGGCGGGAATTCTCCCGCGGTGTCACGCGTTGTGACCGGCGTAACGGATTTCTTCTTCGACGTAAGGATCAAATGACCTCCTCTTCATCCCCTTCCCAGGACAAGCAGAGCTTCGCGGACACCCGCCGCACCGAGAGCCTTCGGGCCGATGCCCTGATGGAAGAGGACGTCGCCTGGAGCCACGAGATCGACGGAGCGCGGGACGGCGAGCAGTTCGACCGCTCCGAGCGCGCGGCCCTGCGCCGTGTCGCCGGCCTCTCCACCGAGCTCGAGGACGTCACCGAGGTCGAGTACCGGCAGCTGCGCCTGGAGCGCGTGGTGCTGGTCGGCGTATGGACCTCGGGGACGGTGCAGGACGCGGAGAACTCGCTGGCGGAGCTCGCGGCCCTCGCCGAGACGGCGGGCGCCCTCGTGCTCGACGGTGTCATCCAGCGCCGTGACAAGCCGGACCCGGCCACCTTCATCGGCTCGGGCAAGGCCCAGGAGCTGCGGGACATCGTGCTCGATACCGGCGCCGACACCGTCGTGTGCGACGGTGAGCTCAGCCCCGGCCAGCTGATCGCCCTCGAGGACGTCGTCAAGGTCAAGGTGGTCGACCGGACCGCCCTGATCCTCGACATCTTCGCCCAGCACGCCAAGTCGCGGGAGGGCAAGGCGCAGGTCGCCCTCGCGCAGATGCAGTACATGCTGCCGCGACTGCGCGGCTGGGGTCAGTCGCTGTCCCGTCAGATGGGTGGCGGCGGCGGTGGCGGCATGGCCACCCGTGGTCCCGGTGAGACCAAGATCGAGACGGACCGGCGACGGATCCGCGAGAAGATGGCGAAGATGCGCCGGGAGATCGCGGAGATGAAGACCGGCCGCGACATCAAGCGCCAGGAGCGCCGGCGCAACAAGGTGCCTTCGGTCGCCATCGCCGGATACACCAACGCCGGCAAGTCGTCCCTGCTCAACCGCCTCACCGGCGCGGGCGTGCTGGTGGAGAACGCACTGTTCGCCACCCTCGACCCGACCGTGCGGCGGGCCGAGACGCCCTCCGGACGGGTCTACACCCTGGCCGACACCGTCGGCTTCGTCCGGCACCTGCCCCACCACCTGGTCGAGGCCTTCCGCTCCACCATGGAGGAGGTCGCCGACTCCGACCTCATCGTGCACGTGGTGGACGGCTCGCACCCGGCCCCGGAGGAGCAGCTGGCGGCCGTGCGCGAGGTGTTCCGCGAGGTCGGCGCCATCGACGTGCCGGAGATCGTGGTCATCAACAAGGCGGACGCGGCGGACCCGCTGGTGCTCCAGCGGCTGCTGCGGGTCGAGAAGCACTCGATGGCCGTCTCCGCCCGCACGGGCGAGGGCATCGCCGAGCTGCTCGCGCTGATCGACGCCGAGCTGCCGCGCCCGCAGATCGAGATCGAGGCCCTCGTGCCGTACACGCACGGCGGACTGGTCTCGCGGGTGCACGGTGAGGGCGAGGTGATCTCCGAGGAGCACACCGCGGAGGGCACCCTGCTCAAGGCGCGGGTGCACGAGGAGCTGGCCGCGCAGCTCGCCGCGTACGTGCCCGCCGCGCACTGAGCGGAGCAGACAGGCACGAAGAAGGCGCCGGCCGCCTCCCGTGAGGGAGACGGCCGGCGCCTTCCGTCCGTGTCGGAGGGTCAGCGGGCGAACTTCTTGCTGACCATGTCGTGGGCCGCCTTGGCGCCCCTGCCCAGCTGCGGTCCGGCCAGCCAGCCGTTGCTCCCCGCCGGGCCGATCGAGGTGTTGGACACCAGCGCCGTGGTGCCGTTGGGCAGCACCCGGAACCAGCCGCCGCCCGACGAACCGGCGGTCATCGTGCAGCCGATCCGGTACATGACCGGCGTGGCCGGGGCCGTGGCCAGGCGGGTGGCCCGGTCCAGGCACTTGTGCATGATCACACCGTTGTACGGCGGCGCTCCCGGGTAGCCCCAGGCGCCGATGGTTCCGGCCTGCGCGGGCTGCGGGGCGGAGAAGTCGACCGGCAGGGCGGCGCCGACAGTTTCCTCCAGGGACTTGCGGCCCTGCTGCGGCTGCACGTGCAGCACGGCGTAGTCGTACGGCCAGGCCTGGTTGGTGCCGCCGCTCTGGATCCACTCGCCGGAGGTCACGGCCCAGTCGGCCCAGTACTGGCCGTAGGGGTAGATCTCGTACCCCTGCGCGTTGCGCAGCGAGGCCGGGGACTTGCCCTTGTCGTTGAAGGCCGGCGCGAACATGATGTTGCGGTACCAGCCGCCCTTCTTGCCGGCGTGCACGCAGTGCCCGGCCGTCCACACGAGGTTGGACTTCCCGGGGCGGCGCGGGTCCTTCACGATCGTGCCGGAGCAGGCCATGTGGCCCTCGGGCGCGTCGAAGAAGATCTTGCCGACGGGAGCCGCGTAGCGGTGGTACGGGGTCTTCTCGCGCTGCGCCGTCACGGGCCGCGGCGTGGGGTCGCTGCCCCCGCTCGTCGCCTGCGTCTCGATGGTCTGGTCGGGGCTCTTGGCGGTCTGCATCCGCTCGCCGTCCCAGAGATCCTCGATCACCGGGTTGACGAAGTCGTCGGCCTCACGGAGCCAGGTTTCCCGGTCCCAGTTCTTCCACTCGCCGCCCTTCCACTTGTCCAGGTCGACGCCGTGCTTCTTCAGCCTGTCGGCGAGGTCCTTGGGAAGGCCGGACGAGGAACCGGCACCGGAGCCGCCCTCGGACGGGCTCGCGGTGGCGGTGGTGCCGGCGGGTTTGTCGGCCGCCGGGGTCTCCGTCGGGCCGCAGGCCGTGGCGGTCAGCGCCAGCGCGAGCGCGGCCGCGACGCCGCCGGCGGCGGGCAGGAGTCGTATGGAACGCATGAAGTGGTGTCCCCCTGGAATGTCCGGCGCGTCCGGCCGGGAGGGCAGGGCCGGTCGCCGCTGCCGCCCGATCGCCATGGACGCGTCATGATGCGGTGCACAGTATGCCCGCGGATGCCCATGGAACCGGGCGGGACCGAGGGGTCCCGCCCGATTCCACACGGAGCCTTACTGGTTCGCGTACTTCTTGCTCACACCCTCGTAGAGGGCCTTGGCCTCGGGGCCGAGCCGCGGGCCGGCCAGCCAGCCCGCCGTCACCGGGCCGATCGAGGTGTTCGACACCAGCGCCGGCTTGCCGTCCTTGCCGGTGGCCACCCAGCCGCCGCCGGACGAACCGCCGGTCATGGTGCAGCCGATGCGGTACATCGTCGGCTGCTCGGCCTTGATGGACAGGCGGCCCGGCTTGTCCGCGCACTGGAACATCTTCTGCCCGTCGAAGGGCTTGCCCGCCGGGTAGCCCGTCGCCGTCATGCTCGCGATCTTCGGGACCGCCGGGGCGTTGAAGTCCACCGGGAGCGCCGAACCGACCGTCTCCTCCAGGGACTTGCCGTTCCCGCCCTTCTCCGGCGTCACGTGCAGCACCGCGAAGTCGTACGGCGCGCCCTTGCCGCCGGTCTGGCCGCCCTCGTCGATCCACTGCTGCGAGGTCTGCGCCCAGTCGCTCCACCACACGCCGTACGGCGCGATCTGCTCACGGGTCGCGTTCTCGAGCGCGGAGGTCGGCTTGCCCGCGTCGTTGTACGACGGCACGAAGGCGATGTTGCGGTACCAGCCGCCCTTCTGGCCGGCGTGCACACAGTGCCCGGCCGTCCAGACCATGTTGGACTTGCCCGGGTGCGCCGGGTCCTGCACGACCGTGGCCGAGCAGACCATCGAGCCCTCGGGGCTGTCGAAGAACACCTTGCCGGAGGCCGGGGAGTTCGCGTGGTACGGCGGCCGCACGGCCTTCGCGGACACGGCGGCCGGCGTCGGGTCGGTCACACCCTTGTCACCCGAGATGTCCTCCTCCTCGACCGGCTTGTCGGGGCGCTCGGCGTCCCGCATCCGGTCCGGGTCCCAGAGGTCCTCGATGATCGGGTTGACGAAGTCCTTCGCCTCGCGCAGCCACTTGTCGCGGTCCCAGTTCTTCCACTCGCCGCCGCGCCACTTGTCGACGTCGATCCCGTGCTCCTTCAGACGGTCCTTCAGATCGTCCGGAATCGTGATCTTGCCGTCGGCGGAAGGCGTCGCGGCGCTGGGCGTGTCACCCCCCGCGTTGTCCTCGGTCGGACCGCAGGCAGTGGCCGTCAGCGTCAGCGCCGCGACGGCGGACGCCGCGGCCAGCAGCGGACGAATCGATCGCATCTCGTGATCCCCCTGGGACTACGTCAACTTGTGCATCAGTGAACAGCGGCGGAACGAACAGGCGTTCCGCGTGAAGCCCCCACTATGCCGGTGCCGGAGGGGACGGTACGACGCAGGTCCGCGGTTCCGGCACCGGCAGGGCCGTTGCCATGCCGTGACCCGGGACACGCCAAGGAACTTGGCCCCGGCCCGTGATCCCCGGCAGGCCCCGTCGTTGGTACGTACGGGGGACACACCGGCAGCCTTTGCGACGCCCTTCCGGGTGGCCCCGCACCGTACTGATGTGCAACGCAACCGTTACAGCGGGAGGACAGCAAGACGTGGCCGTGACCGAACCAGCTCCGGCCGTACCACCGGACGCGCGGACCCGTGACGAGCGGCGCGCGACCGGCGAGGGGGGCGCCCACGAGGGCATCCTGCGCCGCCAGGCGCAGCGTGAATCCGCCGCGCGCACCTACGCGCGCTCGCTGCCGATCGTCCCCGTCCGGGCCCGGGGACTCACCATCGAGGGCGCCGACGGGCGCCGTTACCTCGACTGCCTGTCCGGCGCGGGCACCCTCGCCCTCGGGCACAACCACCCGGTGGTCCTGGAGGCCGTCCGCAAAGTCCTCGACTCGGGCGCGCCGCTGCACGTCCTGGACCTCGCCACCCCGGTCAAGGACGCCTTCGTCACCGAGCTGTTCGCCACCCTGCCGGCCAAGCTCGCCGCCGACGCCCGCATCCAGTTCTGCGGCCCGGCCGGCACCGACGCCGTCGAGGCCGCCCTCAAACTCGTCCGCACCGCCACCGGCCGGCACGGCGTCCTCGCCTTCAGCGGCGCCTACCACGGCATGACGGCCGGCGCCCTCGACGTCTCCGGCGGCGCCACCGACGTCCGGGTCGCCCGGCTGCCCTACCCGCGCGACTACCGGTGCCCGTTCGGCGTCGGCGGCGAGCGCGGCGCCGAACTCGCCGCCCGCTGGACCGAGACGGTCCTCGACGATCCCAAGAGCGGCATCCCCGACCCCGCCGGGATGATCCTCGAACCCGTCCAGGGCGAGGGCGGCGTCATCCCCGCCCCGGACAGCTGGCTGCGCCGGATGCGGGAGCTCACCGAGGCCCGCTCCATCCCGCTGATCGCCGACGAGATCCAGACCGGCGTCGGGCGCACCGGCGCGTTCTGGGCGGTCGACCACGCCGGCGTCGTCCCCGACGTGATGGTGCTCTCCAAGGCCATCGGCGGCTCCCTCCCGCTCGCCGTCGTCGTCTACCGCGCCGAACTCGACGCCTGGGAGCCCGGCGCCCACGCCGGTACCTTCCGCGGCAACCAGCTCGCCATGGCGGCGGGCGCCGCGACCCTCGCGTACGTACGGGAGAACGGCCTGGCCGAGCGCGCCGGCCTGCTCGGCGCCCGCATGATCGCCCGCCTCCAGGGCCTGGCCGCCGCCCACCCGTGCGTCGGGGACGTGCGGGGACGGGGGCTGATGCTCGGCGTCGAACTGGTCGATCCGGAGTACGGAACGGGTGGCCGCGGTGGCGGGGGCGCGGCGGCGGGTTCCGACGGCTCGGCCGGAGCCGGGGCCTGGGACACCGGCACCGAAACGGCCGGGTCCGGGGGGACCGGAGCCACCGGCCCCGGCGCCCACGACCTCGCCCCGCCGCCCGACCCCGAGCTCGCCCTCGCCGTCCAGCGCCAGTGCCTCGACCGCGGTCTCATCGTCGAACTCGGCGGCCGGCACAACGCCGTGGTCCGGCTGCTGCCGCCGCTCACCCTCACCGACGAGCAGGCGGAAGCCGTCCTCGACCGCTTCGCCGACGCCCTGGCCGCGGCCGAACGGGCCCACCGCACCCGCCCGTCCGGGCCGTCCCGCTGAACCCCGGACCGACCCTGCCCGGTCCCTTCCCCCCTCCCAAGGAAGCCCCGTGAACCCGACTCCCACCGCCGCCCCCGCCAGCGGATCCGGCACCGCGACCGCGACCGTCGACGGACCGCCGCCCGCCCCGGCCGGGGTCCCGCGCCAGTACCCGGGCCCCCACCCCGGCCCGTACACCG
Organism: Streptomyces sp. NPDC048623; assembly: GCF_040650755.1. Classification (NCBI taxonomy): domain Bacteria; kingdom Bacillati; phylum Actinomycetota; class Actinomycetes; order Kitasatosporales; family Streptomycetaceae; genus Streptomyces; species Streptomyces sp. NPDC048623. The sequence goes on along the minus strand of NZ_JBEZHV010000007.1, from coordinate 302,208 downwards.
CCGTGCCCGCCGACCTGCCCGACCGGCCCGCCGACCTGTCGGCCGACCCGCTGGACGACGCCGACCCCGCGCGGGCCGCCGACGCCGCCGCCACCGAGAACCTGCTGCGCTGCTGGGTACGGGAGAAGAACCTGCCGTCCCCGGAACCGGGCACCGCCGGCCCGGGCCCCGCGCTGCGCATCCCGCTCGACGCCAGCGGCACCGCCCTCCTCGTCCCCGTCCGCCACTGGTCGCCCACCGGCTGGCACCGCTTCGGCGCCCCCGTGCTCGAAGGCCTCCCCGGCACCGCCCCCGCCGTCGACGCCGTCACCCTGGCCGCGCTGATCAGCCGCGAGACCGGCCGCTCCGAGGCCACCGAACTCGTCGGCCGGGTCGCCGACTCCGTCCGCCGCACCGCCGAGTTCATCGCCGACCGCCGCCACGACCCGGGCCCCGCCCCCGAGGCGGACCTCTTCCTCACCGCCGAGCAGTCCCTGCTGCTCGGCCACCCCCTCCACCCCACCCCCAAGAGCCGCGAAGGACTCTCCGAGGCCGAGGCCCGGCTCTACTCGCCCGAGCTGCACGGCTCCTTCCCGCTGCACTGGATGGGCGTCCACACCGACGTCCTCGCCACCGACTCCGCCTGGACCGAACAGGGCCGCCCGGTCGCCGCGGCCCAGCTCACCGCCGGTCTCGCCGACGGCCTCACCCTTCCCGCCGACACCGTCGCCCTGCCGGTCCACCCCTGGCAGGCCCGCGAGCTTCGGCACCGTCCCGCCGTCGCCGCGCTGCTCGACGCCGGGCTGCTCCACGACCTCGGCCCGTACGGCGAGCCGTGGCACCCCACCTCCTCCGTCCGCACCGTGCACCGCCCCGGCGCCCGTGCCATGCTCAAGCTCTCCCTCGGCGTCCGGATCACCAACTCCCGCCGGGAGAACCTCCGCAAGGAACTCCACCGCGGCGTCGAGGTGCACCGGCTGCTCCGCACCGGACTCGTCGACCAGTGGCAGGCCGCCCACCCCAGCTTCGACGTCGTCCGCGACCCGGCCTGGATCGCCGTCGACACCCCCGACGGGCAGCCCGTCACCGGACTCGACGTGATGATCCGGCACAACCCCTTCGGGCCCGCCGACGACGCCGTCTGCCTCGCCTCGCTCACCGCCCCCCGGCCCTGGCCCGGCTCCCCCCGGATGCGCTCCCGCCTCGCCGACCTCGTCCTCCGGCTCGCCGCCCGCACCGGCCGGCCCACCACGGCCGTCGCCACCGAGTGGTTCCTGCGCTACCTCGACCTCGTGGTCCGCCCCGTCCTGTGGCTGGACGGGCAGGCCGGCGTGGCCCTCGAAGCGCACCAGCAGAACACCCTGGTGCTCCTCGACCCCGAGGGCTGGCCCGCGGGCGGCCGCTACCGCGACAACCAGGGCTACTACTTCCGCGAGTCCCGCCGCGACGAGCTGGAGAGCCGGCTGCCCGGCATCGGCTCCGTGAGCGACACCTTCGTCTCCGACCAGGTCACCGACGAGCGCTTCGCCTACTACCTCGGCATCAACAACGTCCTCGGCCTCATCGGCGCGTTCGGCTCCCAGCACCTCGCCGACGAGCGCGTCCTGCTCGCCGCGCTGCGCCGCTTCCTCAGCGGCGCCACCGGTCTCGGCTCGCCGCTGCCGCACCGGCTCCTGGAGGCCGCGACCCTGCGCTGCAAGGCCAATCTGCTCACCCGGCTGCACGGCCTCGACGAACTGGTCGGCCCCGTCGACACCCAGTCCGTCTACGTCACGATCACCAACCCGCTGCGCGCCTGACCCGTCTGGTACGTACCGGACCGCCTGACCCGTCTGGTACGTACCGGACACAAGCCCCGGCCCTGTCCCTGTCCCGTCCCCGAACCCGCCGACCCCGTACCGCCGAGAGGAGAGCGCCCCCGTGCCTCCCACCGAAGCGCGCCCCGGCCCCGCGACCCCGTACGGCGCCGTGCCCCCGTACGGCGCCGAGCCGCCCGCCGCCCCGGACCGCAGCCCGGACGACACCCTCGACCTGCACCTCCCCGAGGCGTTCCTCGCCCTGCTCTCCTCGGGCGAGCGGTTCCCGTCCACCGACGACGACCTGCTCGACCACCTCGCCGACTGGCGGCCCGCCGACACCCCGGCCGGCCGCTTCGCGCTCGTCCCCGTACGCCTCGACCGGGACCTGCCGCTGATCGCCCACTGGATGAACGACCCGGCGGTGGCCGCCTTCTGGGAGCTCCAGGGCCCCGAGAGCGTCACCGCCGCCCACCTCCGCGCCCAGCTCGACGGTGACGGACGCAGCGTGCCCTGCCTCGGCGTCCTCGACGCCACGCCCATGAGCTACTTCGAGATCTACCGCGCCGATCTCGATCCGCTCGCCCGCCACTACCCGGCGCGCCCGCACGACACCGGCATCCACCTGCTCATCGGCGGGGCGGCCGACCGGGGCCGCGGCATCGGCACCACCCTGCTGCGGGCCGTCGCCGACCTCGTCCTCGACCACCGGCCCCGGTGCAGCCGCGTCCTCGCCGAACCCGACCTGCGCAACACCCCTTCCGTGGCCGCCTTCCTCGGCGCCGGCTTCCGGCTTTCCGCCGAGGTCGACCTGCCCGACAAGCGCGCCGCGCTCATGGTCCGCGACCGGGACCTGCGCGACGTGCTCTGACCATCCACGTCTCACCGCCACCGCGCCACCCACCGCGGTGCCCACCCCGAGGAGCCTCGTGTCGACGTCCCGTGCACCCCACGACTCCGCACAGCCCGAGCCCACGCCCGAGCCCACGTCCCTACGCCCCGGCGCGTCCGTTCACCCCGCACCGCCGGTCCTGCACAGCCCTCCGGAGCTCACCCCGGAGGCCTGGAACCGGGCCGGTGCCCGCCTGCTCGCCAAGGCCGTCGCCGAGTTCGCGTACGAGGGGATCGTCGAGCCCCGGCCGGTACGGCCCGGGCCCGCCGGCCACTACGCCCTCGCCCTCGACGACGGTGCCGTGCTCGCCTTCACGGCCCGCCGCGGCGCGTACGAGAGCTGGCGGATCGACGCCGGTTCGCTCACCCTTGACGGCAGGCCCGCCACGGACCCGCTCGACTTCCTGGTCCGCGCCCGCCGGCTGCTCGGCCTGGACGGCGCCACCCTGGGGCACCTCATCCGCGAGCTCACCACCACCCTCGCCGCCGACAGCCGCCTCGACCACACCGCGCTGCCCGCCGCCCGGCTCGCCGAGCTCGGCTACGCGGAGCTCGAAGGCCACCAGACCGGGCATCCCTGGCTCGTCCTCAACAAGGGCCGGATCGGCTTCTCCGCCGCCGACACCGCCCGGTGGGCCCCCGAGGCCCGCCGCCCCGACCGGCTGCCGTGGATCGCCGTCAGCAGCCGCATCGCCGCCTACCGGGGCGTGGCAGGACTCGACACCCCGGACCGGCTGTACGAACGGGAGCTCGACCCCGAGGTCCGCGCGGCCTTCCACGACGTGCTCCGCGCCCGCGGCCTCGACCCCGACGGCTACCTTCTGCTGCCGGTCCACCCCTGGCAGTGGGACGAGATCCTGCTGCCCCTGTACGCCCCCGCCATCGCCTCCGGAGCCCTGGTGCCGCTCCCGGCCGACGGCGACCTGCGGCTGCCCCAGCAGTCCATCCGTACCTTCCTCAACACCAGCCGCCCCGACCGGCACACGGTGAAGCTGCCGCTCTCCGTCCTCAACACCCTGGTCTGGCGCGGCCTGCCCACCGAGCGGACCCTCGCCGCCCCCGCCGTCACCGCCTGGATGCACGGCCTGCGCGACGCCGACCCCTTCCTGCGCGAGGAGTGCGGGGTGATCCTCCTCGGCGAGGTCGCCTCCGTCACCGTCGAGCACCCGCTCTACGACCGGCTGCCGGAAGTGCCGTACCAGTACAGGGAACTCCTCGGCGCGATCTGGCGCGAACCGCTGAAGCTGCCCCCGGGCGAACGCGCCCGCACCCTCGCCTCGCTCCTGCACACCGACCCGGCCGGCCGGGCCTTCGCCGCCGAGCTCGTCGAGCGCTCCGGACTCGCCTCCCGTGCCTGGCTCCAGCGCCTCTTCGCCGCCCTGCTCCCGCCGCTGCTCCACTTCCTCTACCAGTACGGCACCGTCTTCTCCCCGCACGGCGAGAACGCCATCGTGGTGTACGACGAGCGGGACGTGCCGGTCCGCCTCGCGATCAAGGACTTCGTCGACGACGTCAACATCAGCGCCGTGGCACTCCCCGAGCACGACACGATGCCCGACGACGTGCGCGCCGTGCTGCTCACGGAGGAGCCCGACTTCCTCACCCAGTTCATCCATTCGGGCCTTTTCGTGGGCGTCTTCCGCTATCTCGCGCCGCTGTGCGAGGAACAACTGGACGTCCCCGAGGAGGAGTTCTGGGCCCTGGTGCGCGCCGAGATCCTGCGCCACCAGGCCCGCTTCCCGGAGCTGAAGGAACGCTTCGAGCTGTTCGATCTCCTGGTGCCGCGGATCGAGCGGCTCTGTCTCAACCGCAACCGGCTCCACCTCGACGGCTACCGCGACCGCCCCGAGCGGCCCCACGCGGCCGTCGACGGCACCGTCCCGAACCCGCTCGCGTGACGGCCGGGAGGGACCGCGGTGTCAGTGCCGACCCGTAGGGTGGAAGGGCTATGACGAAGCCATCCCTCCCCGATCTCCTCCACGCCGCCGTCTCCGCCGTCGGCGGTGTGGAGCGCCCCGGCCAGGTCACCATGGCCGAGGCCGTGGCCGAGGCCATCGACGACGGTTCCCACCTCCTCGTCCAGGCCGGCACCGGCACCGGTAAGTCCCTCGGCTATCTCGTGCCCGCCCTGGCGCACGGGGAGAGGGTGGTGGTCGCCACGGCGACGCTGGCGCTCCAGCGCCAGCTCGTCGAGCGCGACCTGCCGCGCACGGTGGACTCGCTGCATCCGCAGCTGCGCCGCCGCCCGGAGTTCGCCATGCTCAAGGGCCGGTCGAACTATCTGTGTCTGCACCGGCTCCACGAGGGCGTGCCGCAGGACGAGGAGGAGGGCCTCTTCGACCCCTTCGAGGCGGCGGCCCCCACCAGCAAACTCGGCCAGGACCTGCTGCGGCTGCGCGACTGGTCGGACGAGACGGAGACCGGCGACCGGGACGACCTGACCCCGGGCGTCTCCGACCGGGCCTGGGCCCAGGTCTCGGTCTCCTCCCGGGAGTGCCTGGGCGCGAGCAAGTGCGCGTACGGGGCGGAGTGCTTCGCCGAGGCGGCCCGCGAGCGCGCCAAGCTCGCCGAGGTCGTCGTCACCAACCACGCGCTGCTCGCCATCGACGCCATCGAGGGCGCCCCGGTGCTGCCGCAGCACGAGGTGCTGATCGTGGACGAGGCGCACGAGCTGGTCTCCCGGGTGACCGGGGTGGCCACCGGCGAGCTCACGCCGGGCCAGGTGAACCGGGCGGTGCGCCGGGCGGCCAAGCTGGTCGACGAGAAGGTCGCCGACCAGCTGCAGACCGCCGCCGAGGGCTTCGAGAAGCTGATGGAGCTGGCGCTGCCGGGCCGTCTGGAGGAGATCCCGGAGGACCTGGGCTATGCGCTGATGGCGCTCCGCGACGCCTCCCGCGCGGTGATCACCGCGCTCGGCTCCACCCGCGACCGCTCCGTGCAGGACGAGGACGCCGTGCGCAAGCAGGCGCTCGCCTCGGTGGAGACGGTGCACGGGGTCGCGGAGCGGATCACCCAGGGCTCGGAGTGGGACGTCGTCTGGTACGAGCGGCACGACCGCTTCGGCGCTTCGCTGCGGGTCGCGCCGCTGAGCGTCTCCGGTCTGCTGCGGGAGAAGCTGTTCGCCGACCGCTCGGTGGTGCTGACCTCGGCCACCCTCAAGCTGGGCGGCGACTTCAACGGGGTGGGCGCCTCGCTGGGCCTCGCTCCCGAGGGCACCCAGGGCGAGGACGTGCCGGTGTGGAAGGGCATCGACGTCGGCTCGCCCTTCGACTACCCGAAGCAGGGCATCCTCTATGTCGCCAAGCATCTGAACCGGCCCGCCCGGGACGGGGAGCGCGGCGACATGCTGGACGAGCTGACCGAACTGATCCAGGCCGCCGGCGGGCGCACGCTCGGCCTGTTCTCCTCGATGCGCGCGGCCCAGCAGGCGGCCGAGGAGCTGCGCACCCGGATCCCCGAGCTGCCGATCCTGCTCCAGGGCGAGGACACCCTCGGCGAGCTGATCAAGAACTTCGCGGCGGACGCGAAGACCTGTCTGTTCGGCACGCTCTCCCTCTGGCAGGGCGTGGACGTGCCGGGGCCGAACTGCCAGCTGGTCGTCATGGACAAGATCCCCTTCCCGCGCCCGGACGACCCGCTGATGAGCGCCCGGCAGAAGGCGGTCGAGGAGGCCGGGGGCAACGGTTTCATGGCGGTCGCGGCGACGCACGCGGCGCTGCTCATGGCACAGGGCGCCGGCCGGCTCGTACGGGCGACGGGGGACCGGGGCGTGGTCGCGGTGCTCGACCCACGTCTGGCGACCGCGCGCTACGGCAGCTATCTGAAGGCCTCGCTGCCGGACTTCTGGTACACGACGGACCGCAACCAGGTGCGCAAGTCCTTGGCCGCGATCGACGCAGCGGCCACCAAGGCGGCTGCCCTCCCGGGCGAGTGAGCCGAAGGGGCGCGTCGAGGGAACAGCGCCGAGCGCGCGCAGCCCCTGAGGAACGAGGGGGCGAGCACGGTCGGTGTTGTGAGCTCGACTGCAGCGCCCCGGAGGCGAACCGAGCCCTTGAAAAGACAGCAGGCCCCGGGACCGGCGCAGTGGGTCCCGGGGCCCGGTTCAGGGCCGACGAGGTGGGGTCACACCCGTCGCAGCACGGCGACGACCTTGCCGAGGATGGTGGCCTCGTCGCCGGGGATCGGCTGGTACGCCGAGTTGTGGGGGAGCAGCCAGACGTGTCCGTCCTCGCGCTTGAAGCGCTTGACGGTGGCCTCGCCGTCGAGCATGGCGGCGACGATGTCGCCGTTCTCGGCGACCGGCTGGCGGCGGACCGTGACCCAGTCGCCGTCGCAGATCGCGGCCTCGATCATGGAGTCGCCGACCACCTTGAGGACGAACAGCTCGCCGTCACCGACCAGCTGCCGCGGGAGCGGGAAGACGTCCTCGACGGACTCCTCGGCCAGGATGGGGCCGCCGGCCGCGATACGCCCGACCAGGGGGACGTAGGAGGCGGCGGGCTTGCCGGTGGTGTCGGTGGGCTGGGTGCTGGGCTGGTCCGAGCCGCGCACCTCGTACGCCCGGGGGCGGTGCGGGTCGCGGCGCAGGAAGCCCTTGCGCTCCAGGGCCATCAGCTGGTGCGCCACGGAGGAGGTGCTGGAGAGGCCGACGGCCTGGCCGATCTCGCGCATCGACGGCGGGTAGCCGCGGCGCTGCACCGAGTCGCGGATGACCTCGATCACCCGGCGCTGGCGGTCGGTGAGGCCGGAGCTGTCGGCCCGGATGCCTGGAGGTCGTCCGGGGAGCGAGCGCGCGGGTCGGCCGGGCTCCTCCCCGCTCATGGCGGCGTCATTCATCGCATGCACCGTCTCGAGTCGGCCCTGGGAGCGGCCCTGGGCAGTGATGGTGGCACTGTCTGCGGTGGTGGTCACGTCGTCGGCCCCTCTCGAATGTTCTCCCTGGCTGGCACAACGGTAGTGGCTTTCGAAAGGTTGCGCCAAACACACGTTCGAGTGAAAATTTGCAGTTCGCCGTACGTGTGTGTGTGCGGGGGTGTATACGCCGACCTGAGTGCGCTCTCAAATCGGTCATTACGGTAACGTTCGACGCCGGACCGGAGGGGCTTCAGGGGCCCCTGTGCGCCCCGCCGTGCGGGTCCGCGGGGCGGCTCCCCAGTCTGGCACCGGTCACCCCGGAATCGGCGCCGCCGCGCCCTTCCCGTACCCTCGTGGCCGGTCGCGGACGCCTCGTACGGCCTCCAGACGCGCGACACGCGCATGGGGCCGAAATCGTGTACCGCCCCAAGATCTAGTGGTTGGATTGCATCAGCCACCCACAAGTAGTGGTCCTCGGTCCGCCGGGGGCGCTCGGATCGCCTATGCTGGTGGTCGCTTCGCGGGGCCTTGACAGGCCGGGCGGGGTTATTCAGTCGTGCCTTGAGGGAGGGTCGGAACCACATGCACTGCCCCTTCTGCAGGCACCCCGACAGCCGTGTCGTCGACAGTCGCACCACCGACGACGGGACGTCGATCCGACGCCGCCGCCAGTGCCCCGACTGCTCCCGTCGTTTCACGACGGTGGAGACGTGTTCGCTCATGGTGGTCAAGCGGTCCGGGGTCACCGAACCCTTCAGCCGTACCAAGGTCATCTCCGGCGTGCGCAAGGCGTGCCAGGGGCGGCCCGTCACCGAGGACGCCCTCGCCAAGCTCGGCCAGCGGGTCGAGGAGGCGGTGCGCGCCACCGGGAGCGCCGAGCTGACCACCCACGACGTGGGTCTGGCCATCCTCGGCCCGCTGCAGGAGCTCGACCTCGTCGCGTACCTGCGCTTCGCGTCCGTGTACAAGGCTTTCGACAGCCTCGAAGACTTCGAGGCCGCCATCGCGGAACTCCGTGAGCGGCCTCCCGCTGAGAACGGCGGGACCGGAGCGACCCCCGGGGTCCCCGTTCCCGCCACCGCCGCCGACTAGACCGGCGGGCCGGACCCGTGGAGGTCCGGCGGCCGGCCGCCGTGCGGCCGGGACGAAGACCTGCCCCGAGCGTCCCGTGAGGCGCTCGTGGCACTTGCACTACATATCGCAGTACAGAAGACGGAGCGCTGGAATTTTCCGGGCGCTCCAGGGTGTTTTGCCCGTATATGGGAGGCGGCATGACAGAGACGGCGAGCGGTCCGGCACGTGGTTCCCGAGCCAAGGGAGCCAAGGCGGCGAGCAAGGGCCTGCGTATCGAGCGCATCCACACCACCCCCGGCGTGCATCCGTACGACGAGGTGAACTGGGAGCGCCGTGACGTCGTCATGACCAACTGGCGCGACGGCTCGATCAACTTCGAGCAGCGCGGCGTCGAGTTCCCCGACTTCTGGTCGGTGAACGCGGTCAACATCGTCACCAGCAAGTACTTCCGCGGGGCCGTCGGCACCCCGCAGCGCGAGACCGGTCTCAAGCAGCTCATCGACCGGATCGTGAAGACCTACTCCAAGGCCGGCGAGGACCACGGCTACTTCGCCTCGCCCGCCGACGCCGAGATCTTCGAGCACGAGCTGGCCTACGCCCTCCTGCACCAGATCTTCAGCTTCAACTCCCCGGTGTGGTTCAACGTCGGCACCCCGCAGCCCCAGCAGGTCTCCGCCTGCTTCATCCTGTCCGTCGACGACTCCATGGAGTCGATCCTCGACTGGTACAAGGAAGAGGGCATGATCTTCAAGGGCGGCTCCGGCGCCGGCCTGAACCTCTCCCGCATCCGCTCCTCCAAGGAGCTGCTCTCCTCCGGCGGCAACGCCTCCGGCCCGGTCTCCTTCATGCGCGGCGCCGACGCCTCCGCAGGAACGATCAAGTCGGGCGGTGCCACCCGCCGCGCCGCCAAGATGGTCATCCTGGACGTCGACCACCCCGACATCGAGGACTTCATCGAGACCAAGGTCAAGGAGGAGGAGAAGATCCGCGCCCTCCGTGACGCGGGCTTCGACATGGACCTGGGCGGCGACGACATCACGTCCGTCCAGTACCAGAACGCCAACAACTCCGTCCGCGTGAACGACGAGTTCATGAAGGCCGTGGAGTCCGGCGGCACGTTCGGCCTGCGCGCCCGCATGACCGGCGAGGTCATCGAGGAGGTCGACGCCAAGTCACTCTTCCGCAAGATGGCCGAGGCCGCGTGGGCCTGCGCCGACCCGGGCATCCAGTACGACGACACGATCAACCGCTGGCACACCTGCCCCGAGTCCGGCCGCATCAACGGCTCGAACCCGTGCAGCGAGTACATGCACCTGGACAACACGTCCTGCAACCTCGCCTCGCTGAACCTGATGAAGTTCCTCAAGGACGACGGCAAGGGCCACCAGTCCTTCGACGTCGAGCGCTTCGCCCAGGTCGTCGAGCTCGTCATCACCGCGATGGACATCTCCATCTGCTTCGCCGACTTCCCGACCGAGAAGATCGGCGAGAACACCCGCGCCTTCCGCCAGCTCGGCATCGGCTACGCCAACCTCGGCGCCCTGCTGATGGCGACCGGCCACGCGTACGACTCCGACGGCGGCCGTGCCCTCGCCGGTGCCATCACCTCCCTGATGACCGGCACCTCGTACAAGCGCTCCGCCGAGCTCGCCGCGGTCGTCGGCGCGTACGACGGCTACGCCCGCAACGCCGAGCCGCACCAGCGCGTCATGAAGCAGCACGCCGACGCCAACGCCACGGCCGTCCGCATGGACGACCTGGACACCCCGATCTGGGCCGCCGCCACGGAGGCCTGGCAGGACGTGATCCGCCTCGGCGCCAAGAACGGCTTCCGCAACGCCCAGGCCTCCGTCATCGCCCCGACCGGCACCATCGGTCTCGCGATGTCCTGCGACACCACCGGCCTCGAGCCCGACCTCGCCCTGGTCAAGTTCAAGAAGCTGGTCGGCGGCGGCTCGATGCAGATCGTCAACGGCACCGTCCCGCAGGCCCTGCGCCGCCTGGGCTACCAGGAGGAGCAGATCGAGGCGATCGTCGCCCACATCGGCGAGCACGGCAACGTGATCGACGCCCCCGGCCTGAAGACCGAGCACTACGAGGTCTTCGACTGCGCCATGGGCGAGCGTTCCATCTCCGCGATGGGCCACGTCCGCATGATGGCCGCCATCCAGCCCTGGATCTCGGGCGCCCTCTCCAAGACCGTGAACCTGCCGGAGACGGCCACGGTCGAGGACGTCGAGGAGGTCTACTTCGAGGCCTGGAAGATGGGCGTCAAGGCGCTCGCGATCTACCGCGACAACTGCAAGGTCGGCCAGCCGCTCTCCGCCAAGAAGAAGGAGGACGAGAAGGCCGAGGTCACCGCGAAGTCCGAGGCGACGATCCGCGAGGCCGTCGAGAAGGTCGTCGAGTACCGTCCGGTCCGCAAGCGCCTCCCGAAGGGCCGCCCGGGGATCACCACCTCCTTCACCGTGGGTGGCGCCGAGGGCTACATGACCGCCAACTCCTACCCGGACGACGGTCTCGGCGAGGTCTTCCTGAAGATGTCGAAGCAGGGCTCGACCCTCGCGGGCATGATGGACGCGTTCTCCATCGCCGTCTCCGTGGGTCTGCAGTACGGCGTGCCGCTGGAGACCTACGTCTCGAAGTTCACCAACATGCGCTTCGAGCCGGCCGGCATGACGGACGACCCGGACGTGCGGATGGCGCAGTCGATCGTCGACTACATCTTCCGCCGCCTGGCGCTCGACTTCCTGCCCTTCGAGACCCGCTCCGCCCTCGGCATCCACTCCGCCGAGGAGCGCCAGCGCCACCTGGAGACCGGCTCCTACGAGCCCGCCGATGACGAGGTCGACGTCGAGGGCCTGGCCCAGTCGGCCCCGCGCGCCCAGGAGCTGAAGGCCGTCACCGCCGCCCCGGCCGCCGTGACCAAGGCCGAGACCCCGGCCCCGGCCCCGAAGCAGGCGCACACCAGCGCCGAACTGGTCGAGATGCAGCTCGGCATCCAGGCCGACGCCCCGCTCTGCTTCTCCTGCGGCACGAAGATGCAGCGCGCCGGCTCGTGCTACATCTGCGAGGGCTGCGGCTCGACGAGCGGCTGCAGCTGATCCCGGGGGCCCTCCGGGGCCCTGGCCCCGGGTGCGGCACACGCGCGTGAAAGAGGGGACCGACCATGGGTCGGTCCCCTCCTGCGTGTCCGGGGACGGGGCGGGGCGGGGTCGGGCCGGGGACGGTTGACGGCGGAATTCCCTCGTAGGGACGTTCTACCCGCGGGTAGTCTCTGCCGCGCGCGAACGGAGCGCGCATGACAGGGGCGGGGGATCATCGTGGGACAGGCGGCGGGGGCGGCTCAGGGGCCGAGCGTGGGGGCGCAGGTGACGGCCGCGCTGGCGTTGGGGGCGGTGCTGGCGGGGAGTTTCTGGTACATGGCGAAGAACTCGCACGAGGGCGTGTCCGATCGGGGGCCGGCCGTCTGCACGGCGTCGAGCGGGACGCTGCCCGCGAAGTACGTCTCCGGGACGCGGTTGTGCGAGGCGCTGAACCGGCCGGATCTGCCGGTGCTCCTCGGTACGCCCCGGGAGCGGGCGCAGAACGCGTGGGGCAGCGACGGCACCCTGAAGGGCCCCGAGGGCACCGACCGGACCCCGACGCCCTCGGCGAACGTCAGCCTGCCCACGTACGAGATGGAGCTCTCCGTCTCGTACGACCGCTTCCCGGTCGCGGAGCTGGGCAGGCTGCTCGGCAGCACGGCGGAGCCCACGACCTTTCAGGGGCGCCCCGCGGTTCTCTACTACGACCGCACCATCGCGCTGAAGATCCCGTTCGGCGGCAAGGGCAAGGCCGAGTCGCGCCCCGGCGGGCCCGCACGGCACCTGCTGGTCGCCAAGGACGCCAAGGACGGCGGCGGTGCGTACGAGCTCGTCATCTGGCGCCAGGACGAAGGCATTCCGGACGACGTGGCGCTCCTGAAGGTCGCGGAGCGGGTGCTGCCGACCGTGCCAGGCTGGGCGGGCTGAGGAACCGGGCAGGCGGAGATGCCGGGGGGCCGGGGGGCGAGATGCCGAGGGGGCGTACGGGGCAGGGCGCCCGCCCCGTACGTACCACCCGGTCAGGCCCGCCGGGCGCCCATCACGGCACCGAAGGTGCTCGGGTCGATGTCGAAGCCCTGGAGCAGCGGCTCGAACCGCCACTCCGCCGAGTCGTCCGCCCCGACGCGCACGAACTCCGCGACCGTCGCCGCCGTCGCGTCCGCCACCGACGCGAGCGGGTCCTCCAGCAGGTCCGTGTAACCCTCGCGCACCCGCACGCCGGTCCGCGCCACCTGCCCGAACGTCAGCCGCCCGCCGGCCTGCTGTATCGCCACACCCACCACCACGCGCGCGTACCGCGCGGCGAGCCGGGTGAGCTCCACCGTCATCGACTCGTCGTAGCCGAGGCCCAGCCCCGTACGGCTGTCGCGGTGGAGGGTGATCGTGCCGTCCGGGGAACGGCTGTCGAAGTGCACCAGATAGGCCGGCGGCCCGTACGGGGCGTCCGCCGCGTAGACCGCGGCGACGAGGTCGAGGTCGTGCTCGGGGGCACCGGCCGGACTGGGGTCCCACTTGAGCGAGACCTCGACCTTGCCGACTCCCTTGTTGAGTCCGCTCACGGTGAATCCCCTCTCTCGGTACGGTCTCTGACGAACTGCTCACGGTGCCTTTCCGTGAGGCCAGTTCGCGACGGCCGTTCATGGTGTCATGTGATCAACATGTCATCTGTTGAGGGGGAGTGGCATATGTGGGGCGCGGAAGAGCTGGATCTGGACACATATCTGGCGCGGATCGGGTACTCCGGCGGAGAGGTCGCCGCCGATCTCGCGACCCTGCGCGCCGTGCACCGCGCGCACGTGGAGAGCATCCCCTTCGAGAACCTGGACGTGGCGCTCGGGCGCCGGATCCCGCTCGACGTGAAGAGCCTCCAGGCCAAGCTCGTCGCCCGGCGCCGCGGCGGCTACTGCTACGAGCAGAACTCCCTGCTCGCCGCCGCCCTGGAGCGGATCGGCTTCACGGTCGCGGGGCGCGGCGCCCGGAACCGTACCCGCGGCGCCGCCCTGACACCGATCACCCACGCGCTGCTCGTCGTCACGCTCGACGGGCAATCCTGGCTCTGCGACGCCGGGTTCGGCCGGCAGGGCCCGCTGGAGCCGGTGCCGCTGGCCGACGGCGCGCGCGTCGAGCAGGACGGCTGGGTCTACGGCGTCACCGCGGAGGCGGAGGGCGTCCACGTGCTGCGCGCACTTCGCCGGGAGGGGTGGACGGATCTCTACTCCTTCGCCCCGCACGCCCTGCACCCGGTCGACTTCGAGCTCATGAACCACTACAGCTCCAGCCACCCGCACTCGCGTTTCATCGGCCAGGTGGTGGCCCACCGGCCCGGCGCGGTCGTGCGGCACTCGCTGGTCCGCGACGGCCTGACCTCGGTGCGCGCGGACGGCACGCAGGAGGAACGCCGGGTGGGGCCCGACGAGTTGATGCGGACCCTGTCCGAGGTGTTCGGGATCGAACTGGACGACGAGGAGGCCGCGGGCCTGCTGCGGGTGCACTCTCCGGAGGTCTGACGGCGCGTCGTTCCGCCCCGTACCATGGCGCGGTGCTGGTCAAGTGGATTCGCTGCACCGTGGTGGACCGTCGAGGGTTCGAGCGGGGGCAGCGGAAGTGGGCGGGGCTGCTCGGTGAGCCGGGATTCCGGGGGCAGGGCGGGGGATGGAGCCGGCGCAGGCCGGACGTCGCCCATGTCTTCGCGTTCTGGGAGAGCCGGGCGTTCTACGACTCCTTCATGGCGCGCTCGCACGACCGGCTCGCGGCCGCCCAGGTCGGCACCTTCCGGAACGCTCAGGTCAAGCTGTTCGACCACCGCTTCGACGTGAAGACCGGCTTCGAACCGCGGTTCACGGACGCGGACGTGGCCCGGGTCGCGCACTGCCGGGTGCACGAGGAGCGGGTGGAGCACTTCGCCCTGATGCAGGAGAAGGTGTGGAACCCGGCGATGGCCGGGTCCCCCGGCATGCTCCGGGGCCTGTTCGGGGAGGCCCCCGGACACGAGTTCCTGGTCCTCTCGATGTGGAACTCGCCGGCGGAGCACGGGAAGTACCGCGTGGAGCGGATCGAACGGCTCGGACTGAGGGCGCAGACCGAGGCCGATGTCGCCGCGATGAGCGGCGACGTGGTGCAGCTCGAACCGGCCTGGACGGTCTGAGCCAGGGCAGGGCGTCCGGCTTCCGCCGGCGCTGAGCCGGGGCGTCCCGATTCCCCGGCGACGCAGGACGCGCCGCCCGGTCACCGAGGGGCGCCGTCCCCCGTCTCTTCCGCCGGTACGAACGCGCCCGCCCGCACCGCCGCCAGGACCGTGCCCGCCGCCTGGTCGGCGACGGCGGCGTCCACCGGCTCGCGGGTGACGAAGAGGCGCAGGAAGAGCGGCGCGGAGACGGCGCGGACCACCGCGCCCGCGTCCGTCCCGGCCGGGGCCTCGCCGCGGGCCACCGCCCGGTCGACCACCGTCTCGCAGCGCCGGAAGCGCTCCTCGTAGAAGCTCCGCAGGGAGTCCGCGGCGCGCGGGGACTGGAAGCCGGCGGCGACGAAGGCCGTCGGGGCGGCCGCGAGCCCGGGGTCGGCGAAGGCGTCCACCACCTCGCGCGCGAGCGCGCGCAGGTCCCCGTCGAGGCCGCCGGTGTCCGGCGCCGTCCACGCGTCCTCGCCCGCGAGGGCCAGCGCGTCCGCGACCATCCCCTCCACCCCGCCCCAGCGGCGGTAGAGCGTCGTCTTGTGGACGCCGGAGTGCTCCGCCACGTACTCGACGGTGAGGGCGGGGTACCCGTGCTCGGCGAGTCCGGTCAGGACGGCGTCGCGGACCGCGGCGCGGGTGCGGGCGGTACGGCCGCCGGGGCGCCGGCTGCCGGGGGCCGGGGAGGCGGTCTGCGCATCATTCAATTGCTACTCCCGTTGCGTTAGTGTGTCGAGTGTGTCACACTCGGCGTAATGCGACGATCGTTGCATTAGTCGAATGCCTCTGATCGGCTTCCTGGTCCAGGAGATACACGTGCGCCGCTCCGCCGAACGGCTGCTCACCGCTTTCGGCCGCGCCCCGAGGGCGAGGCGGCCGAACTGCTCCTCTCGTACGGACTGTTCCGCCCCGCCGACCTCACGGTCCCGGTCGGCCGGCTCTCCGCAGGCCCTGGAGCAGTGGCCGGGCGCCGTGGTCGTGGTCTCGCACGACCGGGAGCTGCGGCACCGTTTCACCGGCCGCATACGCCGGATGGACTCCGGACGCCTGGCCGACTGAGCCGGTCGGCGGAGCGTTGTCTAGGGTCGAGCCATGGCACGACCGCGGCGCATCGTCCTCGTACGGCACGGAGAGTCCGAGGGCAATGTGGACGACACGGTGTACGAGCGCGAGCCCGACCACGCGCTCCGGCTCACCGCGACCGGCCTGCGCCAGGCCGAGGCCACGGGGGAGCGGCTGCGGGAGCTGTTCGGCGAGGAGCGGGTCAGCGTCTACGTCTCCCCGTACCGCCGCACCCACGAGACGCTGCGCGCCTTCCGGCTCGACCCCCGGCACGTCCGGGTCCGGGAGGAGCCGCGGTTGCGCGAGCAGGACTGGGGCAACTGGCAGGAGCGCGAGGACGTGCGCCTCCAGAAGGCGTACCGCGACGCCTACGGGCACTTCTTCTACCGCTTCGCCCAGGGCGAGTCGGGCGCCGACGTCTACGACCGGGTCGGTGCCTTCCTGGAGAGCCTCTACCGCAGCTTCGAGGCCCCCGACCACCCGCCGAACGTCCTGATCGTCACCCACGGACTGACCATGCGCCTGTTCTGCATGCGCTGGTTCCACTGGTCGGTCGCCGAGTTCGAGTCCCTGTCCAACCCGGGCAACGCGGAGACCCGCATGCTGCTGCTCGGCGAGGACGGGAAGTACCGTCTCGACCGCCCCTTCGAACGCTGGCGTACCCCGGAACCGTACGGCCCCACCGGATAGAGTGGCAGACCGATGACCGCTGACTCCTCTCTCGACCGGCGCTTCGCACGCGCCCTGGCCAGCCTGCGCGGGCTGTCCGTGGGAGACGCCCTGGGCTCCCAGTACTTCGTTCCCGCCAACTACCCCCTGCTCAAGCGGCACGAGACGCCGACGGGTCCCTGGCAGTGGACCGACGACACGGAGATGGCCTGCTCGGTCCTCGCCGTGCTCGCCGCCCACCACCGCATCGACCAGGACGCGCTCGCCCAGTCCTTCGCCCACCACCACGACTTCGACCGCGGCTACGGTCCCGCCGTCAACCGGATGCTCCGGCTCGTCCGCGAGGGAGGGGACTGGCGGCAGCTCGCGGCGGCGCTCTTCAACGGGCAGGGCTCGTGGGGCAACGGCGCCGCGATGCGGATCTCGCCGCTCGGCGCCTGGTACGCCGACGACCCGGAGCAGGCGACCCACCAGGCCGAGATCTCGGCGTACACCACCCACCAGCACCGCGAGGCCGTGGTCGGCACGATGGCCGTCGCCGCCGCGGCCGCCCTCGTCGCCTCCCCGGCCGGCCCGCCCACGCCCGAGGCGCTCCTCGACGGCGTCATCGCGCTCGTGCCGCGCAGCGCCGTCGGGGCCGGGCTGCGCAGGGCGCGCGACATGCTCGACTACGGCGACGCCGCGACCGTCGCCGCGGTCCTCGGCAGCGGCCGGCGCACCAGCGCGCACGACACGGTGCCGTTCGCGCTCTGGTCCGCCGCCCGCGGCCTCGGTGACTTCGAGCGGGTGTTCTGGACGACCGCGGGCGTCGGCGGAGACGTCGACACCACCTGCGCCATCGCCGGCGGAGTCGTCGCGGCCGCCCCGGCCGGCGCACCGCCCGCCGCGTGGCTCGAGCAGACCGAGAACCTGCCCGACTGGACGCCCAGCACGGCCGCCTAGGACCTGTCCGGTCGCCCAGGGCCGTTCCGGCGATCCGGCGGACGGGCCCCGGACCGGGACACTTCCGGACGGTACGGCTCCGCAAGTGTCACGGTCCTGCCACAGCTGGGGTGCGGCCGGTTCGGCGGGGCGTACCGCGGTTAGAGTCGGCCACTCGCAGCGCTGATCATGACAAGCAGCGTGCCGACGAGACACCCGGGACGCCAGGGGCCGCACGGCCGGGCGGCACCGGGCCGGGAGGGGGTCCCGTGACCGACATACCGTCCGCCGAACAGCCCAAGGACAGCCCGCCGCCGGGCAGCGCACCGCAGAGCGGTCCGCCTCGGAGCGCTCCGCCGCAGGGCGGTCCGCGGCCGCACGCTCAGACGCGCCCGCCGGCCGGCGGGCCGCCCGCGGGCGCCTACCCGCCCGGGGCGTACCAGCAGGGCGCCTACGCGCCGTACCAGGCCTGGGCACCGCCGCGGAAGCCGAAGCCCAGCATCCTGCGGCCCCCGGCGCCCGCCCGGCCGACCGCCGCGACGCTCTGGGCGGTCCTGGCCACCGGCCTGGCCGCCGCGCTGCTCCTCACCGGCGGCGCGGGCGTCAACCTGCTGCTCGTGGCCGTGCCCGCCACCGTCGCCGGAGTGTTCGCCGCCCGCGCGGCAGGCCGCCGGCTGCGCCCCTGGACCCTCGTGTGGGCCATCGGTGGCGCCGCGCTGCTCGTCGTCCCCGCCGTCAGCGACGCGGGCTGGCCCACCTTCCTCGCCGTCGTCGCCGCCATCGGCCTCACCGGCTACGCCCTGCACGGCGGCCACGGCTGGCCCAGCGTGCTGTTCGGGCCGGTCGGCCTCTTCGACTCCCTCGGCAGCGGCATCCTGTGGACCTGGCAGGGGGCGCGCGAGCGCGCCGGCGCCTCACAGGGCCGCTGGGGCCCGCTGCTGCGCACGATCCTGATCGCCCTGGGCCTCCTGGTGGTGTTCGGCGCGCTGTTCGCCGGCGCCGACGCCGCCTTCGCGGACCTCCTCGGCTCCGTCATCCCGGACATCTCGCTCGACCAGGCGCCCTGGCGGATGCTGTGCTTCCTGTTCGGCCTCTTCGGCGCCGTCGCGGTCGCCCGTACCGCCGCCGCCCCGCTGCGCTGGGACCGGATGGCCTTCAAGCCCGGCCGCCCCCGCACCCGCCTGGAGTGGGCGCTCCCGCTGATCGTCCTCGATCTGCTCTTCGCGGCCTTCAACGCGATCCAGCTCACCGTGCTCTTCGGCGGCTACGACAAGGTCCTCAGCGAGACCGGCCTGACCTACTCCGAATACGCCCGCCAGGGCTTCTGGCAGCTGCTCTTCGCCACCCTGCTCACCCTCGCGGTCATCGGCCTCGCGCTGCGCTGGGCGCCCCGCGGCAACGCGGGCGACACCCGCCTGGTCCGTACCGTCCTCGGCACCCTGTGCGTCCTCACCCTGGTCGTGGTCGCCTCGGCGCTGCGCCGGATGCAGCTGTACGTGGACGCGTACGGCCTCACCCGGCTGCGTATCTCCGTGACCGCCATGGAGATCTGGCTGGGCGTGGCGATCCTGCTGATCATGGCGGCCGGGATCTGGGGAGCCCGGCTGCTGCCCCGCGCCCTGGCCGCGAGCGCCGCCGGATTCGTCCTCGCCTTCGGCCTGATCCAGCCCGACGCCGTGATCGCCGAGCAGAACGTCCAGCGCTTCGAACGCGACGGCAAGATCGACGTCCCGTATCTCTCCGGGCTCTCCGCCGACGCCGCACCGGCCCTCGACCGGCTGCCCGAGCGGATGCGCGACTGCGCACTCGGAGATCTCGCCCTTCGCTTCGACGACGCGGACGACGAACCCTGGTACGCCACCAGCCGCTCCGAGACCCGCGCCCGCGAGATCCTCGAACACCGCCCCGCCTCCACCAGCGTGTTCTGCGACGAGCCCTCTCGCGAGGAGGAGTACGACCCGGACGCCGACCCCTACGCTCCTTAGGACACGCGGGCGCCGACAAGCCGACAACGCCGAGTCGCCAACAGGGTGCTCCCGGCGCCCACTTCGCGGCTCCGGCCGACCCGCCGCCCACCCGCCACCGGCCCGTCCGGCGGCGGGTCGGCGGCGGGTTTCGGCCGGGTGCGCATGCCCGAGGGGAATCCGGGTACCGCGTCAGGTGCCCGTCGGCGTAACCTGTCAGCGCCATGCCGTACGAACCACCCACCCACAGCGTCGAGCGTTCGATCCGAGCCACCACCGGAGCCAAGATCGTCGCCGGTGTCGACGAGGTCGGACGCGGGGCATGGGCCGGTCCCGTCACCGTGTGCGCCGCCGTCACCGGCCTGCGCCGCCCGCCCGCCGGGCTCACCGACTCCAAACTGATCACCCCCAAGCGCCGTACCGCGCTCGCCGCGGAACTCGAGAGCTGGGTCACGGCCTACGCGCTGGGCGACGCCTCGCCCGCCGAGATAGACGAACTCGGGATGACCGCCGCCCTCCGCCTCGCCGCCGTCCGCGCCCTGGAGGCCCTGCCGGTCCGCCCCGACGCGGTGATCCTCGACGGCAAGCACGACTACCTGGGCAGCCCCTGGCAGGTCCGTACGGTGATCAAGGGCGACCAGTCCTGCGTCGCCGTCGCCGCCGCCTCCGTGATCGCCAAGGTCCGCCGCGACACGTTGATGGCCGAGCTCGGCGACGAGGCCGAGCAGTACGCGCCGTACGCCTTCGGGGCCAACGCGGGCTACCCTTCGCCGGTCCACAAAGCCGCGCTCGAAGAGCTGGGGCCCACCCCGTACCACCGGCTCTCCTGGGCGTACCTCGACGCCATGCCCCGCTGGCGGCACCTCAAGAAGGTCCGCCTCTCGGCCGAGGCCGCCGCACTCGAAGGCGGGGGACAACTCGGCTTCGACTTCTGAACTTCGGCTTCCGGCATGTCCGGCGGAGACACGGGGAAACCTGTCCGTCGGACTCGCGCAAGGAGCCGGGGCGCCCCAGTGCGCCCACCCGCCCGAGCCTGGTGCGACGGCGTTTGATAGACATCCACTCATGCCTCTCATCCCCGAGGAGCCTCAGATTCACGAGAGTGCCCAGGGTCCCCGCGCGACCGCGGCCGCAGGCCGCCCCGCGCCGACCCCTCGACCCGTTCCCGGCCCGCGTTCCGCGGCCTCCCCGCGACCCGGGCGTCCCGTCCCCGGTCCGGCCAGGCCCGCGCCGCCGGCGCCCCGTCCGCCCGCTGCCGGAGCGGCTTCTCCCGTCCGTACGGAGAATCGTTCCGACCAGCGGACCGAACCGCAGATCCAGCTGATCCCCGCGCCCGCCGACGGAGCCGTCGACGCCGCGGAGGAAGCGGTGGACCTGCTCCTGGAGACCGGCCGCGCCCCCGGCGACGTCCTGGTGCTCACCACCGGCGAGCAGCACCCCTGGGCGGCGCACGAGCTGTCCTTCGGAGAGGCCGCCTACTGGGCCCAGCAGGACGCCCGCGAGGACGTGTTCTTCGCGGACGCCGCCGCCGTGGACCGGGCCGCCACCCGGCCCGTGGTGGTCGTCGCGGTCAACGGCGGTTCCGACGAGGACATCGCCCGCCGGCTGCCCGAGGCGATGGGCCGGGCGACCGCCCTGCTGATCGTCTGCGGCGACCCCACGCGGGTCAACGCCGCGCTCGGCGCCGGCGTCTGACCACGCCGTCCGGCCAGCCCCCCCCCGGCCGCCCACCGGCGGCCGGGCCGACGTCCGTCCCGGCCCCCCGGGCACGCACCGGCCCGGCGCACGGGAGGGCGGCTCTTGCCGTGCCGGGTGGTACGGGCAAGGACCGCTCCTGTCGTACGGCGCCGAGGGCGCGGTCACGCCGACCGGTGCCGTACAGCCATCGCAGCCGTACGGCCGTCCCGGCGGCGCGGCCGCCTGCTCAGCGGGCCGCGACCCGGCGCAGCGGCTCGGGGGCCCCGCTCGCGATCCGCGGGACGAGCCGGTCGAGGGCCGGGTCCTCGCCCAGCGGGGCCGGCGTCGAGTCCGAGCTGGGCCGGCGCCCGCCCCGGCCTTCGCCGAGCACCTGCCAGCCGCCGGCGGTCAGCGTGATGTACGCCCCGCAGCGCAGCCCGTGCAGGGTGCAGGCGTCACGCAGGCCCC
This sequence comes from Streptomyces sp. NPDC048623, assembly GCF_040650755.1. Lineage (NCBI taxonomy): Bacteria > Bacillati > Actinomycetota > Actinomycetes > Kitasatosporales > Streptomycetaceae > Streptomyces > Streptomyces sp. NPDC048623. The sequence goes on along the minus strand of NZ_JBEZHV010000007.1, from coordinate 280,598 downwards.
ACATCCACGCCCCGTCCTCCTCGGTCCAGCGCTCGTCGCCCTCACGGCAGTAGAGCAGCACGGCCGTGCGCACCGGCGCACGCCGGCGCAGATCGTGCGGGATGACCCGGCGCAGATGCGCGAGGAGCGCGTTGCGGAACTCCCAGCCGTCCGCGGGCACGGCGCGGCGGGTGAACGAGGCGCTGGCCGCGAGCCGTTCCTCGTGGTCGAGCACCGCGACGACGGCCGTGGACGGGGTGGGCCGGTGGCGGGAGTGCAGACCGCTGACGACCTCACGCGGATTGCGCAGGAGCGGGATCCCGGCAGCGGTCCACTCGGCCGGTTCGAGCATCCGAGCGAGGCGGCTGGCCGACCCGGACGACGAGGTCGCCGGGGCGGTCGAGGGCGGAGCGAATCCGAGGGTCACGATCCTCCCTTCGGATACGCGCCCGCTCCGCGGGCAGGGTCGGATGAGGGCGCACCACGGCACGGCCAACGGGCCGCATTGGGCGTGCGAGGTGAATGCCAATTCTTCCCTGGCCCGTGCGCGGGCGGCAACGAGCAATTGGCGCCGCTGACTGGAATCCACCGGTATGACTCTCATATCCCTGCCCAGTTGCCCATTGTTCACGCTCTGTTTCACGAATGGACGTGAACCGAGGGCGTGCGCCGGAGGCACGGACCGTCACACGGAGTGAAGTAGCCGATTGTCAGTGCCATCGGGTTGCATGGGGGGCATGGACAACCTGGACCTCCGCACCGAAGCAGACACCGTCCTCGCCGAGCTGGTCGGCGACCCGGGAGGCTCGGCGCGGCTGCGCGAGGACCAGTGGCAGGCCGTCGCGGCCCTGGTCGAGGACCGCCGCAGGGCGCTGGTCGTCCAGCGCACCGGCTGGGGCAAGTCCGCGGTCTACTTCGTCGCCACCGCGCTGCTGCGCCGCCGCGGTGCCGGACCCACCGTCATCGTCTCCCCGCTGCTCGCCCTGATGCGCAATCAGGTCGAGGCGGCGGAGCGGGCCGGCATCCGCGCCCGCACCATCAACTCGGCCAACCCGGAGGAGTGGGACACCATCCACCAGGAGGTCGAGCGCGGCGAGACCGACGTGCTCCTGGTCAGCCCGGAGCGGCTGAACTCCGTCGACTTCCGCGAGCAGTTGCTGCCGAAGCTCGCGGCCACCACCGGCCTCCTCGTGGTCGACGAGGCACACTGCATCTCCGACTGGGGACATGACTTCCGGCCCGACTACCGCCGCCTGCGGGCGATGCTGGCCGAGCTCGCCCCGGGCGTGCCGGTGCTCGCGACGACGGCCACCGCCAACGCACGGGTCACCGCCGACGTCGCCGAGCAGCTCGGCACCGGCGCCGGCGAGGCCCTGGTGCTGCGCGGCACGCTGGAGCGCGAGAGCCTGCGCCTCGGCGTGGTCCGGCTGCCCGACGCCGCGCACCGGCTGGCGTGGCTGGCCGAGCACCTGGACGAGCTGCCCGGCTCCGGGATCATCTACGCGCTGACCGTGGCGGCCGCCGAGGAGGCCACCGCCTACCTCCGCCAGCGCGGCTTCGCGGTCGCCTCGTACACCGGCCGCACGGAGAACGCGGACCGGCTGCAGGCCGAGTCCGACCTCATCCGGAACAAGGTCAAGGCGCTCGTCGCCACCTCCGCCCTCGGCATGGGCTTCGACAAGCCCGACCTGGGCTTCGTGCTCCACCTCGGCTCGCCGTCCTCCCCTATCGCCTACTACCAGCAGGTCGGCCGTGCGGGCCGCGGCGTCGACCACGCCGACGTGCTGCTGCTGCCGGGCAGGGAGGACGAGGCGATCTGGCGCTACTTCGCGGACACCGCCTTCCCGCCGGAGGCCCAGGTCCGCCAGACCCTCGCCGCGCTCGCCGAGGCCGGCGGCCGGCCGCTGTCCGTGCCCGCCCTCGAAGCCGCCGTCGACCTGCGTCGCAGCCGCCTGGAGACCATGCTGAAGGTGCTCGACGTGGACGGCGCCGTGAAGCGGGTCAAGGGCGGCTGGATCGCCACCGGTGCCCCCTGGGTGTACGACGCGGAGCGTTACGCCTGGGTCGCCCGCCAGCGGGCCGCCGAGCAGCAGGCCATGCGCGACTACGTGAGTACCGACGCGTGCCGGATGGAGTTCCTGCGCCGCCAGCTGGACGACGAGGGCGCCGTGCCGTGCGGCCGGTGCGACAACTGCGCGGGCCCCTGGGCCGATTCCGGCGTCTCCGCCGAGACCCTGACCGCCGCCGAGAAGGAACTGGACCGCCCGGGCGTGGAGATCGAGCCGCGCCGCATGTGGCCCACCGGGATGCCCGCCCTGGGCGTCGACCTCAAGGGCCGGATCCCGGCGGGCGAGCAGTGTGCCCCCGGCCGCGCCCTGGGCCGCCTCTCCGACATCGGCTGGGGCAACCGGCTGCGCCCGCTGCTCGCCGAGCACGCGCCGGACGGCCCGGTGCCCGACGACGTGCTGCGGGCCGCGGTCGCCGTCCTCGCCGACTGGGCCCGCTCGTCCGGCGGTTGGGCCTCCGGCGCCCCGGACGCCCCGGAGCGTCCGGTGGGCGTGGTGGCGCTGCCGTCGCTGACCCGGCCGCAGCTGGTCGGCTCGCTGGCGCAGGGCATCGCCACGGTGGGCCGCCTGCCCTTCCTGGGCAGCCTCGTGTACGCCACGGAGGACGGCGCCCACGCGGCCCGCCGCAGCAACTCGGCCCAGCGCCTGCGGGCACTGTCCGGCGCCCTCGCCGTCCCCGAGGGCCTGGCCGCCGCGCTGCGCGAAGCCCCGGGCCCGGTCCTCCTCGTGGACGACTCCACGGACTCCGGCTGGACCCTCGCGGTCGCCGCCCGACTGCTCCGGCGGGCGGGCAGCGGCCCGGTGCTGCCGCTGGTCCTGGCCGCGGCGGGCTGACCGGGTTCCGGGGCCCGCCCGGCGTCTCCGGGCTGGGAGGGCCGGACCGCGCCCCGGCACTCCGGGGCGCCGGCCGACCGACCATCGAAGCGCATCCGGCGGTCTCGCGCGACCGTGCCGGCCGCTGCCTGTGGACAACCCCGGAGGGACATCGCGCCCCAACCGGGAGTTATCCACAGGGGTTTCGTGATCGCGGAGATCGCGGGACCGTCGTGACCATGAACACGAACCGCCATGAATCCCACAACTCCTCCGCACCCCAGCAGATCACCCTGCGCGGGCCCGCCGAGCTCGCCGACGCGCTGCCGTTCATGCTCGGCTTCCACCCCAGCGACTCCGTCGTCCTCGTCGCGCTCCACGGCGGTCGCGGCCGCTTCGGCGGGCGGGTCAGGGTCGGCATCCCGGGCTCGCCGCGCGAATGGTCCGCCACCGCGGAGCACTTGGCCGACTGCCTCGTCGCGGGCGCCGGACGCCGCGGCGAGCGGCCCGACGCCATCGTCGTCTTCCTCTGCCAGGACCCCCGGCCGGGCGAGACCGGACGGCGGGTCATGGAGCGGCTGCGCCCCTTCCACCAGCGCCTGCAGGCCGCCTGCGGCGCCCTCGACATCCCGGTCCTCGAATCCCTCTGCGTCTCCGACGGTCTGTACTTCTCCTACTGCTGCCCGGACACCCGCTGCTGCTCGCCGGACGGCACGCCCCTCGCCCTGTCCGGTACGTCGGTGATGGCGGCGTCCGCCGCCTACGCGGGCATCCAGGTGCGCGGCACCCTCAAGGACATGGAGGCCCGGCTGAGGCCCCGGGCGACCGAGGACGACGCGGCGCAGCGCGCCGCGCTGAACGAGGCGGCGACGGTGATCGTGCCGCGGATCCTCGACACCCCCGCGAGCGGCGCCGGCAGGCGCGAGACGCGCGAAACCACGCTCGGCCTCGCCCGGCGGCTGATCGAACGCTTCGCCGCGGCCCCCGGCCGTCCGGTGCCCGGACCCGGACCCGTCGCCGTCGGCGCCACGATGCCGCCCGCGCTAGCGGCGGCCATGTCGGGTCCGGCGCACGGCTCGGCGGCCGCCGACGAGCGGGACGACGCGCTGCTCTCACCCGACGAGGCCGCGACCCTCATCCTCGGCCTGCAGGACCGCGACACCCGCGACCAGGCTGCCGAGTGGATGGAGGGCCCGGAGGCCGGACCGGCGCTGCGGCTCTGGCGAGCGCTGTCCCGGCGCTGTGTGCCGCCCTACGAGGAGTACGCGGCGGCCCCGCTGACCCTGGCCGGCTGGGTCGCCTGGTCCACCGGAGACGAGCCCTCCGCCCGGGTCGCCCTGGGACTCGCCCTGGAGACCGACCCCGAGTACCTGTTCGCCCGGCTGCTGCACCAGGCGTGCAACGAGGGCCTGGACCCGGAGGCGCTGCGGGAGTGCCTGCGCAAGGAGCGGGACGCGCGGCCGGCCGCCGAGGGAGGTGCCGGTGCCGGGGCCGGGACTGACGACGAAGGCGGGGACGGGGGAGACGACGGCGACGAGGCCGCCGGGCCCGGGCCCGCCCGGGCCCTCACCACCCAGGCCGGTCCCGCGCCGGCCTCTCCCGCGGCGGACGTCCGGGCCCGGCAGCGGGCGAGGTCGGCGGCCCGCCGTACCGCACGGCAGGCCGGGCTGCGGGCCGCCGGGGCGGTCCGGCGCAGGGAGACCGAACCCCGGCCGCCCCGGCGGCCGGTGGTGCGGCCCACCCGTCGGCACGGCGGGGCGAGGAGCGGGGCATGAGGGCCGTGACCGGTGGGGCCGCGGCGGCGTTCACCTCTGTGGCGGCAGCGCAGCAGCCGCGCCGTCGTTCCTCGGCCGGACGAGCGGACCGCCGGGGCCGCCCACGCGGACCCGGTCACGGCCCCGCCCGGGCCCGGCCGGACCGTGAGGACCGCACAGAGAGCGCCGCAGACCCGTCATGGCCCCCAGTACCGTCCAGGCCCCCGGACCCGCCACCGGACACCCGCCCCGGCCCGGAGCGACACCGACCGGACCCGGCGCCGGGGCGGCCCGCCCCGGCGAGCCGCCGACCGTGCACGACACCCTCGTCGGTGTCGCCCTGCCCGCCCTCGCCCTCAGCCCCCGGCACGGACAGCTCACCGGCGCGGGCATCGAAGGGGTCTTCAACGACGGGCGCCGGCTCCTCGCCCGCTGCGTCCTGCGCGTCGCCGGACGCGAACCCGTCCCGCTGCGCGGCCGCGCGGACGGCGCGGACCGCGCCGAGTTCCTCGGCGTCCTGCGCGCGCCCGGCGACCTCGGCCCCGACCCGAGCCTGGTCGTCGAGCGCACCCGGGAGGCCGACGGCACCGAGCGGATCACCCTGCGCAGTTCCGCGCCCCGCCCGGTGCGGATCCCGGTGGAGCTCGCTCTGGGCACGGATCTCGCGGACCTGGGCGCGGTGGCGGCCGGCCGGCCGGGACCCGAACTCCCCGCGAGCGTCCACGGCACCGGGCTCCGCTGGACCGCCCCCGACGGCACAGCCGTCGCCGTCTCGGCCGATCCGGCGCCCAGCGACGCGCTGGCGGCGGCCGGACTGCTCCGCTGGGACGCCGAACCGGCCCCCGGCGCCCCCTTCGTCCTCACCCTTCGCGTCCGCGGCGAGCGCGCCGGCCGGTCCCATGCCCCCGGCGGGGGAAGGCCCGGCGGCCATGTCCTCGCCGACCCCGTCGCCGAGGGCGACGACCCCCGGCTCGGACCGCTGCTGCGGGCCTGCGTCGCCGATCTGCGCGCACTGCTCCGGCGCGATCCCGCGCACCCCGCCGACGTCCACCTCGCGGCCGGAGTCCCCTGGCGCATGGGGCCCGTCACCGCCGAGGCCCTGTGGGCCGCCCGGATGGCCCTCCCGCTCGGCACCCGGCTCGCCGCCACGACCCTGCGCGCCCTCGCCCGCACCCGGCCTCCCGGCCAGGGGTTCGAGTCCGGGCGGATCCCCGGGCCGCTCAGGGACGCCGGCCCGCTCCTCCCACCCCGCTGCACCGGCGTCGAGGCCACCCTCGCCTTCCCCGCGGTGCTCGCCGAGGCCCACCGCTGGGGTCTGCCCGAGCAGGACCTCGCCGAACTGCTGCCGGCCGCCGAGCGCTGCCTCGACTGGCTGCGCGGCGCCGCCGACGCCCACGGGTTCGTACCGGACCCGTGGCCCGCCGGGCCCGTGCGGGCCGAGACCCAGGCCCACGCGCACCGCGCCGCCGTGCTCGGCGCCGATCTCCTCGACGCCTGCGGGCGGCCCGGAGGGGAGGCCTGGCGGGAGTGGGCCCGGGCGCTGCGCGAGCGGTTCCGCACCCGGTTCTGGCAGGACGATCCGGCCGGCGGGCGCCCGCTGCTCGCCCGGCTGCCCGACGGGCGCCCGCTGCCGCACCTGGGCGGCTGGGCCGCGCACCTCCTCGACACCGGCCTCACCGCCGCGGGGAACACGGCGCCCGGGCTGCTGGACAAGGGGCAGACCGAGCGCCTGGCCCGGCTGCTCGCCGCCCCGGCGCTCGACTCCGGCTGGGGGCTGCGGGGGCTCGGCGAGAAGGAGCCCGGGTACAGCCCGTTCGGGCACCGCTCGGGTGCGGTCCGGGTGCACGAGACGGCGGTCGCCGTCGCGGGCCTCGCCGCCGCCGGACACGAGCGCGAGGCCGCGGCGCTGCTGCGCGGGCTGCTCGACGCGGCGGAGGCGTTCGACCTCCGGCTTCCCGAGATGTACGCGGGGGAGCGGCGCACACCCGGTGCGCCTCCGGTCCCGCACCCGGCCGCCTGCCGGCCCGCCGCGGTGGCCGCGGCCTCGGGCGTCCACCTCCTGGCCGCCGTGCTCGGCATCCGCCCCGACGCCCCCGGCCGTTCGGTCGCGCTCCACCCGCTGCGCTCCTCGCCGCTCGGCGAGGTCCGGCTGTCCGGCCTGGTCCTCGCGGGCGCGCCGTTCGCGGCCCGGGTCGGCCGACTGGGCCTCGGCATGGTGGAGGAGGCCGCCCCCGGACTCCAGCTGGGGGTCTAGTGGGGTGGTGGCTGGACAGGGATGTGCTGGGGGGTGGGGGGGGAGGGGAGGGGAGGGGGCGGGCCCCCGGAAGAAGCGGAAGCGGATCCATCCGGCAGGCGTGTTTATCGTCAGGAAGACGACTATGATCGCGGGCATGTCTCCCTACGACCCGTCGGCCTATCCGCCTTTCGCTGTCACCGTCGATCTGGTCGTCCTCACCGTGCGGCGCCATGCGCTGTGCGCGCTGATCGTGAAACGGGGAGAGCCGCCCTTCCAGGGGCACTGGGCGCTGCCCGGCGGATTCGTCCGGGACGACGAGGACCTCGATGCCGCCGCCGCGCGCGAGCTGGTGGAGGAGACCGGGCTGTGCGTGCACGACCCGGGGACCCCGGAGCCCGTGCAGGGGAACGGCGCGCACCTGGAGCAGCTGGCGACGTACGGGGCGCCCGACCGCGATCCGCGGATGCGGGTGGTCAGCGTGGCCCATCTCGCGCTGGCCCCGGACCTGCCCGCGCCGCGGGCCGGCGGGGACGCCAACAGTGCCCGCTGGGCGCCCGTGGAGGAGCTGCTCGGTGAGGACGGCGCCGCGGAGCGCGACGGCGAGCCGGTGCCGCTCGCCTTCGACCACGCGAAGATCCTCGCGGACGGGGTGGAGCGGGCCCGCTCCAAGATCGAGTACTCGTCGCTGGCCACCGCCTTCTGCCCGCCCGAGTTCACGGTCGGTGAGCTGCGCCGGGTCTACGAGGCGGTCTGGGGCGTCGCCCTCGACCCGCGCAACTTCCATCGCAAGGTGACCGGCACGCCCGGCTTCCTGGTGCCGGCCGGCGGCACCACGACCCGTCAGGGCGGCCGTCCCGCCCAGCTGTTCCGTGCTGGTGGGGCGACACTGCTGAACCCGCCGATGCTCCGCCCGGAGGTCTGACGGGCGCTCGCGGGGCCCCGCGAGGCGCCAACCCTGCGCCGAAAGTCCGAAATGTAGCGTTATCTTGCTGGGACAGCCGCCCTGCCGCGGAGCGGTCTCACCTACCCGCGAGAGAAGCGATGCTCCAGGCCATCGGACTCACCAGCACCCCCCGCCCGGGCCGCCCGCCCGCCGTGGACGACCTGACCTTCGAGGCGCGGCCGGGCACCGTCACCGCCCTGCTCGGCCCGGCCGGCGCGGGCAAGACCACCGCCCTGCGCCTCATGCTCCAGCTCGAACCGGGCCGTGGCGTCACCTACTTCCGGGGCCGCCCGCTGCACCGTGTCGCCCAGCCCGCCCACGAGGTCGGCGTGCTGCTCGGCGACGTCCCCGGCCACCCCTCCCGCACCCTGCGCAGCCAACTGCGCATGCTCTGCGCCGCCACCGGTGTGCCCGGCTCGCGTGCGGACGACATGCTCCGGGCGGTCGGCCTCACCGGCCTCCACGACCAGCGCGTCGGCGCCCTCTCCCTCGGCATGGACCGCCGACTCGGGCTGGCCTCAGCGCTGTTGGGCGACCCGCACACCCTGCTGCTCGACGAACCCGCCGCCGGGCTCTCCGTGCGCGAGAGCGCCTGGCTGTACGAACTCCTGCGCACCCACGCCGACGAGGGCGGCACCGTCCTCTACACCACCGGCGACCCCAAGGACGCCGCCCGCAACGCCGACCGGGTCGTCACCCTCGACGGCGGCCGGCTCGCCGCCGACCAGGACGCCGCCGAGTTCGCCCGCACCCGCCTCCGTCCCCGGGTCGCCGTGCGCACCCCGCACGCCGCCCGGCTCGCCGCCGTCCTCGCCCAGGAGTCCCGCGCCGCCCGCCGGCCGGTGGAGGTGGTGGCCGAGGGCGGCAACCGGCTCTCCGTCTACGGCAGCGACTGCGCGACCGTCGGCGAGACCGCCTTCCGCAACGGCGTGCTGGTGCACCGCCTCGCCGACGAGACCGGCGACGCCCTTCCCGTACCGGACGAACGGAACGAGCCGGAGCCCGACGCACCCACCGAACCCGCCACCGCCGCGCCGGACGCCCCCGCGCACCCGGGCGGGGCGTCCGAGGCGCCCCGCGCGAGACGCTCGCACCGCGCACCCCACCGCTCGCCGCTGCGGCCGGTGCGTTACGAGATCCGCCGGCTGCTCGGCGTGCCGTCCACGCCGCTGGTCGCCGCGGGCGTCCTCCTGGTGTCCGTCGTCCTCGCCGTGCTGCTCGCGCGCAGCGGAAGCAACCCGCTGCCCGGCCTCCTGGCCGGCTGGCCGGGGATCTCCCCGCTGCCGCCCGCCGCCGTGGGCGCCGGACTGCTCGGCGCCTTCTCCTTCGGCGAGGAGTACCGCTACCCGGCGCTGACCACCGGCCGCGGCGCGGTCCCGCGCCGGCTCGGCCTGCTGCTCGCGAAGCTGACGGTCGCGGCGGCCGTCGGGGCGGCCCTCGCGGTGCTGACCGTCGTGGCCGATCTGGAGGCCCTGAGGCTCGTCTACGGCGGCGAGTTGATCCCCGTACCACCGAACTGGCCCACCCTGTGCGCGAATTGGTTCGGCCTGGTGATCGGCTGCGCCTGGGCCGGGGTGCTCGGCGCCGGAGTCTTCCGCGCCGCGGCCGCCGGTGTCGCGGCCGTGCTCGCGGTGCCCGTGCTCTTCGCCCCGCCGCTCCAGCGGATGCTCGCGGGCGTGCCCCGCCGCTCGGTGGCGGGACTTCCGGCGCGGATCCGGCAGTTCGCGAGCGTGGAGTGGTCCTCGGCCGCCGACCGCTGGGTGATGGGGGCGCTGCGGGTGCTCGGGCAGCCCGTGGGAGTGGCCCTCGCGCTGACGTTGACGGTCCTGCTGTGCGCCTATGTGCTCACCGGACGCCACAGCAGGGCGCGTTGGTGACCACTGGCGGATCGAGAGCTTCCGTTTCCTCGGCAACTCCCTTGGAAAGTGCCAGGAATGTCCGGTAAATCGTCAATTGCGCACAGGGTGCCGATCACCCTTTCGTGTGCTTTTCACCAAAGACCTCAAGGGGCACGGGAGCCACGCCGACAAAGGATGCGTGAGTACCCTTGCGCACACGATGATGACCCCCGCCCGCCCCGTCGAGTCCGGCCTCGGCGCCCCGGGCGACCTCGACCGCTACCCCTACGCGGAGGCGCCCGGAGCCGACCGCGTCGGCCTGCCGACCTGGGACACGACGGACGACCTCGGCCGGGTGGGCCGCAGGGCCGCCGGCAGTCGCGGGCGCGGACTGCACGGACAGCTCGTCCAGCAGCTCGGCCAGATGATCGTCTCCGGCGACCTCGGTGCCGACCGCCCCCTCGTCCCCGAGGAGATCGGTCAGCGCTTCGAGGTGTCGCGCACCGTCGTCCGGGAGTCGCTGCGCGTACTGGAGGCCAAGGGCCTGGTCAGCGCCCGCCCCAACGTCGGCACCCGGGTCCGGCCGGTCAGCGACTGGAACCTGCTCGACCCCGACATCATCGAGTGGCGTGCCTTCGGCCCCCAGCGCGACGACCAGCGACGCGAGCTCAACGAGCTGCGCTGGACCATCGAGCCGCTGGCCGCCCGGCTCGCCGCCGGTCACGGCCGCGAGGACATCCAGCAGCGCCTCGCCGACATGGTCGAGATCATGAGCCACGCGTACGCCCAGGGCGACGGGATCACCTTCTCCCGCGCCGACGCCGAGTTCCACGCCCTGCTGATCCAGCTCGCCGGCAACCGCATGCTGGAGCACCTGTCCGGCATCGTCGCCGCCGCCCTCCAGGTCTCCGGGGCCCCCGCCACCGGCTGCGACCGGCCCAGCGAGAGCTGCCTCACCCACCACGGCCGGATCGTCGACGCGCTGGCCGCCCGCGACGCCAACGGCGCCGAGGCGGCCATGCGGCAGCTGCTGACGGGTATGGAACGCGTCGTGCCCGGTCCCCGTGACCGCGAGCACTGACCCGCGCTCCGTCGCGAGCGGCGCCGTGACGCACGCAGCGCGTGCCGCCGGACCCGAGCGGAGCCCGGGGGCGGCCGTCGTCCCCGGGCGCGCCGGGGTCCGGCGGCACGATCTCGTGCCGTTCCGTATGTTTTCTGGTGGATTCGCCGCGAATGAGGTGTGACTCGGGCCACGCGGATTGGGCGTAACACTCCTCGAAGCCGCGCGATGACCTAAGAGGTGACAGCCGAGGAAGGAATACAGCAGCCGTTCAGGGCGCTGTGCAGTTCCCCGGTCCAGCCCGCGCCGTCGGCACATTCCCGGCCGACGGTCGTCGGCTCCGGCCCGATCCAGGGCGGGGCCGGAAGCCGTTTTCCATCGTTCCGAGAGGTTGTTCGTGTCGGCCAGCACATCCCGTACGCTCCCGCCGGAGATCGCCGAGTCCGAGTCTGTGATGGCGCTCATCGAGCGGGGAAAGGCTGATGGGCAGATCGCCGGCGATGACGTGCGTCGGGCCTTCGAGGCTGACCAGATTCCGCCAACCCAGTGGAAGAATGTTCTGCGCAGCCTCAATCAGATCCTCGAGGAAGAGGGTGTGACGCTGATGGTCAGTGCAGCGGAGTCGCCGAAGCGCGCCCGCAAGAGCGTCGCAGCGAAGAGCCCGGCCAAGCGCACCGCCACCAAGACCGTCACCGCCAGGACGACCGTGACGAAGACCGTCGCGGCCGCCACCGCGGCCCCGGCGGCCGAGAGCGCGGACCCGGCCGACGAGGCCGCGACGCCGGCCAAGAAGGCCGCGGCCAAGAAGACCGCCGCCAAGAAGACGGTGGCGAAGAAGGCCGCCGTCAAGAAGACCGCCGCCAAGAAGACCGCGGCGAAGAAGGACGACGAAGAGCTGCTCAAGGGCGAGGAGCTGCTCGAGGACGTCGCGCCCGGCAAGGACGAAGAGGAGTCCGAGGGCGAGAGCAAGGGCTTCGTCCTGTCCGACGAGGACGAGGACGACGCGCCCGCCCAGCAGGTCGCCGTCGCCGGTGCCACCGCGGACCCGGTGAAGGACTACCTCAAGCAGATCGGCAAGGTCCCGCTGCTCAACGCCGAGCAGGAGGTCGAGCTCGCCAAGCGCATCGAGGCCGGTCTGTTCGCCGAGGACAAGCTGGCGAACTCCGACAAGATCGCACCGAAGCTCAAGCGCGAGCTGGAGATCATCGCCGAGGACGGGCGCCGCGCCAAGAACCACCTCCTGGAGGCCAACCTCCGTCTGGTGGTCTCGCTGGCCAAGCGCTACACCGGCCGCGGCATGCTCTTCCTGGACCTGATCCAGGAGGGCAACCTGGGTCTGATCCGCGCCGTCGAGAAGTTCGACTACACCAAGGGCTACAAGTTCTCCACGTACGCCACCTGGTGGATCCGTCAGGCGATCACCCGCGCGATGGCCGACCAGGCCCGCACCATCCGTATCCCGGTGCACATGGTCGAGGTCATCAACAAGCTCGCCCGAGTGCAGCGCCAGATGCTCCAGGACCTGGGCCGCGAGCCCACCCCGGAGGAGCTGGCCAAGGAGCTCGACATGACCCCGGAGAAGGTCATCGAGGTCCAGAAGTACGGCCGCGAGCCGATCTCGCTGCACACCCCGCTCGGCGAGGACGGCGACAGCGAGTTCGGTGACCTCATCGAGGACTCCGAGGCGGTCGTCCCGGCCGACGCGGTCAGCTTCACCCTGCTCCAGGAGCAGCTCCACTCCGTCCTCGACACGCTCTCCGAGCGCGAGGCCGGCGTCGTCTCCATGCGCTTCGGCCTGACCGACGGCCAGCCGAAGACGCTCGACGAGATCGGCAAGGTCTACGGCGTGACGCGCGAGCGCATCCGCCAGATCGAGTCGAAGACCATGTCGAAGCTGCGCCACCCGTCCCGCTCGCAGGTCCTGCGCGACTACCTCGACTGATCGGTCCTCTGATCGGACCGTCCCGCCAGGGACGTACGACGCAGGCCGACGCAGCAGGAAGGGCCCGGTTCCCCGTTCGGGGGCCGGGCCCTTTCGCGCGTATGCGCGGGTGCGGGGAAGGCCGGGGAGGACGACGCTGGGTGAGAGGATGTCGGCGGAGAGTCAGGAGGCTTCATGCATCGTCCCATCGCCCGTGCACTGACCGTGGCCCTGGGCCTGATCGTGGCGGCGGCCGGACCGCTCGGCGGAGCGGAGGCCGCGCAGGCGGACAGCGTCGTGGTCGGCGGGCAGCCGGCCGGGATCACCGAGGCGCCGTGGGTCGTGGCCCTGTCCAGTCGTGACCGGTTCGGGGGTACGAGGGCGGGGCAGTTCTGCGGAGGCGTGGTGGTGGCCCCCACCAAGGTGCTCACCGCCGCGCACTGCCTGGGCCGGGAGGTGCTGGGCGGGGAGCCGGGGCAGCTGGCCGACTTCTCGGTGATCGCCGGACGCACCTCGCTGCGCGGGCACGGCGGCCGGGAGGTCCGGGTCGCGGACACCTGGGTCAACCCGGAGTACGACCCGTCGACCAACTCCGGCGACCTGGCGGTGCTCACGCTGGCCGGGGCGCTGCCGGAGTCGTACGCGATCACGGTGGCCCGCCCGGGCGATCCGGCGCTCGCGGAGGGGACGGCGGCGGACGTGTACGGCTGGGGCGACACGAGCGGCAACGGTACGTACGCGATGTCGCTGCGCTCGGCGCATGTACGGGTGCTGCCCGACGCGGCCTGTGAGCGGGCGTATCCGGGCGGCTTCGGCCGGGCCGGGTACCGCGGCGACACCATGCTGTGCGCGGGCGATCCGAACGGCGGCCGGGACGCCTGCCAGGGCGACAGCGGTGGCCCGCTGGTGGCACAGGGCCGGCTGATCGGCCTGGTGTCGTGGGGGAGCGGCTGCGGCCAGGCGGAGTACCCCGGCGTCTACACCCGGGTCCCGGCGGTGCTGCCGCGGCACATCTGACCCGGCGTCGAGACGGGCCCCGTGACCGGCGTCGTGACCCGACGAGAGCGGGGAACCACCGGACGGTGACGGTGCGAGAACGGGCGGCCACCCCCCTTTGACGCGGGGGTGGCCGCCCGTCGGCCGGTCGTCAGGAGCCGGCCCGTGGCTCGTCGGGGATGCGAGGCGTCAGTGGTCGTCGCCCTGGGTGCGGGCCGGCACGTCGGTGAGCCGGTCCGTCTCATCCTGTATCTCTGCGGCGATCTTCTTGAGTTCCGGCTCGAACTTGCGCCCGTGGTGGGCACAGAAGAGCAAGTCACCGCCGCTGACAAGGACGACACGCAGGTATGCCTGGGCGCCGCAGCGGTCGCAGCGGTCAGCGGCCGTCAGGGGGCTCGCGGGGGTCAGAACAGTAGTCACGTCGCCTCTTCTCTAGCTCGACGAGCTGTCGTACCAGGGTCAACATCCAACCAGGCCGGAAACGTTCCCGCTCGTGGCTTTTCCTCGAAACTTTTTCCCAAGGTGGCTGTCTGCTGCCGGTTGGCGGCGAATGAGCCGTATTGCTTCGCTCTACGGGTTTCGCGTTGCTGTGTGTGGTCGTGCCCTCCCGGCGGGTTGCCGGTTGTTCATGAGGACGTGCCCGGAGCCTAAATGGTTCATGCCTGGAAGGGAACGTGATGTTCGCGTCACCCCATCGAGTGATCGAACATCCATACGACTCTGGACTAGCATGAAGAATCAGGAGGGTGGCGTGACAACGGCTCTACCAGGGCTCTGTACCCTCTGACCGGTGACCGATGCCGGGCCTTACCCCACCGGGCCAGATTTCAAATTCAGCGAGGAGCGAACCGCGTGACCGCCGAGACGTCCGTGCCGTCCAGTGCGCTGCTGACCGCAGACCGTGACGGTTCCAACTACACCGCGCGGCACCTGCTCGTCCTCGAAGGACTCGAAGCCGTCCGCAAACGACCCGGCATGTACATCGGGTCCACCGACAGCCGCGGCCTGATGCACTGCCTCTGGGAGATCATCGACAACTCCGTCGACGAGGCCCTCGGCGGCTACTGCGACCACATCGACGTCGTCCTCCACGACGACGGCTCCGTCGAGGTCCGTGACAACGGACGCGGCATCCCCGTCGACGTCGAGCCGAAGACCGGCCTGTCCGGCGTCGAGGTCGTCATGACCAAGCTGCACGCCGGCGGAAAGTTCGGCGGCGGCTCGTACGCGGCCTCCGGCGGTCTGCACGGCGTCGGCGCCTCCGTGGTGAACGCCCTGTCCGCCCGCCTCGACGTCGAGGTCGACCGCAACGGCGCCACCCACGCGATCAGCTTCCGCCGTGGCGTCCCCGGGTTCTTCACCGAGCAGGGCCCCGACAGCCCCTTCGACCCGGCCGGCGGCCTCGTCAAGGGCAAGCGCGTCCCCAAGACCCGCACCGGCACCCGCGTGCGCTACTGGGCGGACCGCCAGATCTTCCTCAAGGACGCCAAGCTCTCCCTGGAGACGCTGCACCAGCGCGCCCGGCAGACCGCCTTCCTCGTCCCCGGCCTCACCATCGTCGTCCGCGACGAGCGCGACCTCCAGGGCATCGGCAAGAGCGAGGAGACCTTCCGCTTCGACGGCGGCATCAGCGAGTTCTGCGAGTTCCTCGCCCAGGACAAGGCCGTCTGCGACGTGCTGCGCCTCACCGGCCAGGGCACCTTCAAGGAGACCGTCCCGGTCCTCGACGACCGCGGCCACATGACCCCGACCGAGGTCACCCGCGAGCTCGGCGTCGACGTCGCCCTGCGCTGGGGCACCGGCTACGACAGTACGGTCCGCTCCTTCGTGAACATCATCGCCACGCCCAAGGGCGGCACCCATGTGTCCGGCTTCGAGCAGGCGATCACCAAGACGGTCAACGAGGTGCTGCGCTCCGCCAAGCTGCTGCGCGTCGCCGAGGACGACATCGTCAAGGACGACGCCCTCGAAGGCCTGACCGCCGTCGTCACCGTGCGCCTGGCCGAGCCGCAGTTCGAGGGCCAGACCAAGGAGGTGCTCGGCACCTCCGCGGCCCGCCGGATCGTGGCCACCGTGGTCGCCCGCGAGCTGAAGGCCTTCCTGACCTCCACCAAGCGGGACGCCAAGGCGCAGGCCCGCGCCGTCCTGGAGAAGGCCGTCGCCGCCGCCCGTACCCGGATCGCGGCCCGCCAGCACAAGGAGGCGCAGCGCCGGAAGACGGCCCTGGAGTCCTCCTCGCTGCCCGCCAAGCTCGCCGACTGCCGCAGCGACGACGTGGAGCGCAGCGAGCTCTTCATCGTCGAGGGCGACTCCGCGCTCGGCACCGCCAAGCTCGCCCGCAACAGCGAGTTCCAGGCGCTGCTGCCGATCCGCGGCAAGATCCTCAACGTCCAGAAGTCCTCCGTCTCGGACATGCTGAAGAACGCCGAGTGCGGAGCGATCATCCAGGTCATAGGAGCGGGCTCGGGCCGCACCTTCGACATCGACGCGGCCCGGTACGGAAAGGTCATCATGATGACCGACGCCGACGTCGATGGCTCCCACATCCGCACCCTGCTGCTGACCCTCTTCCAGCGCTACATGCGGCCCATGGTCGAGCAGGGGCGCGTCTTCGCCGCCGTGCCGCCGCTGCACCGGGTCGAGCTGGTCCAGCCCAAGAAGGGCCAGGACAAGTACGTGTACACGTACTCGGACAACGAGCTGCGGCAGACCCTGCTCGAGTTCGAGCGCAAGGGGGTCCGCTACAAGGACGCCATCCAGCGCTACAAGGGTCTCGGCGAGATGGACGCCGACCAGCTGGCGGAGACCACCATGGACCCCCGCCACCGCACCCTGCGCCGGATCAACATCGGCGACCTGGAGGCGGCCGAGCAGATCTTCGACCTGCTCATGGGCAACGACGTGGCGCCCCGCAAGGAGTTCATCACCAGCTCCGCCGCGACCCTCGACCGCTCGCGCATCGACGCCTGACGCGCGAGGCCCGGTCACAGGCCCGCGCACCCGCACCTCTCCACCGGCTGGCCCGCCCGATACGACTTTCGGACGGGCCGGTCAGCCATGCCCGGGATTTTCTCACCTTATGGGGTGAAGAAGACGGGAGAAGAGTCCGGTATCCGCCCAGTCTGTCCATCCTTGGGCACGCGGCCGAAACGGTTCGCTGACAAGGGGAGTTCACCGGTGGAGAAACAGGAAGGGCCCGACCCCGCGACACTGCGGATCGAAGACCCCTGGTACGACGAGCTCGCCGCCGGCTGGGGCGAGCATGACGGGGAGGGGACGGTGCCCGGCGCCGTTCCGCACCAGCAGGCCCACGCCCAGGACGGGGCGGGGGCCAGCGCCGCGGACATCTATCTGGAGGTCCAGCGGAGCCCCGCCTTCCAGGAAGTGCGCCGCCGGTACCGCCGCTTCGTCTTCCCGGCCTCGCTGGCCTTCCTGCTCTGGTACCTGGCGTACGTCGTCGCCGCCACCGCCGCCCCCGGCCTGATGGCCCGCCCCGTCGCCGGAGCGGTCAACGTCGCCATGGTCGCCGGACTCGCCCAGTTCGCCACCACCTTCCTGCTGACCTGGGCCTACGCCCGGCACGCCCGGCTGCGCCGGGACCGGGCCGCACTCGAACTGCGCTGGGACACCCAGGAGATGACCCGGGGGGTGCGGCGATGACCGGAGACCACCAGACCCTCGCGCTGCTGCTGTTCAGCGTCTTCGTCGCCGTCACCCTCGGCATCACCACCTGGGTCGGCCGCAACCGGCGCGGCTCGGCCGAGGAGTTCTACGCCGGAGGCAGGCTCTTCTCGCCTCTGGAGAACGGATTCGCCATCGCCGGCGACTACATGTCCGCCGCCTCCTTCCTGGGCATCTCCGGCCTCATCGCGCTCTTCGGCTACGACGGCATGCTCTACTCCGTCGGCTTCCTCGTCGCATGGCTCGTCGTGCTGCTGCTCGTCGCCGAACTCGTCCGCAACTGCGGCCGCTTCACCCTCGCCGACGTCGTCGCCGCCCGGATGGCCGAGCGCCCGGTCCGGATCGCGGCCGGGGCCTCGTCCGTCACCGTCTCCGTGCTCTATCTGGTGGCCCAGATGGTCGGCGCCGGGAGCCTGGTCGCCCTGCTGCTCGGCGGCACCAGCGACGCCGCCCGCGCCTGGACGGTGATCGGCGTCGGCGCCCTGATGGTCGTGTACGTGTCGCTCGGCGGCATGCGGGCCACCACCTGGATCCAGATCGTCAAGGCCGTCCTGCTCATGGCCGGCACGATCACCCTCACGGTCCTCGTCCTGGTCCGCTTCCACTTCGACATCGACCAGCTGCTCTCCACCGCCGCCGAACGCAGCGGCCACGGCCGGGACTTCCTCGCCCCCGGGCTGCGCTACGGCGGCGACTGGACCTCCCGGGTCGACTTCGTCAGCCTCGGCCTCGCGCTCGTCCTCGGCACCGCCGGACTCCCGCACATCCTGTCGCGCTTCTACACCGTGCCCACGGCCCGCGCCGCCCGCCGCTCGGTCGTCTGGTCCATCGGCCTCATCGGCGGTTTCTACCTGATGACGATCGTCCTCGGCTTCGGCGCCGCCGCCCTCGTCGGCCCCGGTGCCGTCCGCGCCTCCAACGCCGCCGGCAACACCGCCGTACCGCTGCTCGCCCTCGACCTCGGCGGCGGCGCCGGATCCACCGGCGGCACGGTCCTGTTCGCGGTCGTCGCCGCCGTCGCCTTCGCGACCATCCTCGCCGTGGTCGCCGGCATCACCCTCGCCTCCTCGGCCTCCGTCGCGCACGACCTCTACGCCTCGCTGCGCCGCCCGCACGGCAAGCAGCGCAGCGAGGTGGCCGTGGCCCGGCTCGCCGCCGCCGGCATCGGGGTCGCCGCGATCGGCCTGGGACTGCTCGCCCGCGACCTCAACGTGGCCTTCCTCGTCGGCCTCGCGTTCGCCGTCGCCGCCTCCGCCAATCTGCCCGTGCTGCTGTACTCGCTCTTCTGGCGGCGGTTCACCACCCGGGGCGCGGTCTGGTCGGTGTACGGCGGACTCGTCCCCGCCGTGCTGCTCGTGGTGGTCTCGCCGGTCGTCTCCGGCAGCCCCGCCTCGCTGTTCCCCGGCGTCGACTTCCAGCTCTTCCCGCTGGAGAACCCCGGCCTGGTGTCCATCCCGCTCGGCTTCCTCGCGGGCTGGCTCGGCACCGCGACCTCGCCGGAGCCGCCGGACGAGGCCCGGCACGCCGAGACGGAGGTACGGGCCCTCACGGGCGCGGGCGCCGTCTGACGGCTCGACGGCCTGAGCGCGTCGACCGCCTCGGCCGCCTCGGCCACCTCGACCGGTTCGACTATCGACCGGTTCGGCCGGCGCACCAGCCGCCCCTGACGTCCGGCCCGCCGCCGCGCTCGGCCGCCGCCTTCCGGCGCGGCCCGGCGGCGCCGGTGCGGTCCGGCGGCGGGCCGGACGGGTCCTGGGCCCGTGCATACGCCCGGGCGGTGCTGGAGGGGCACGACGACCACTGTGACCGTCTCGGCCGAGGCGAGCGTGGCGGAGCCGAGCGGGACGACCGGGCCGCGCTCGGCCGCCGCCTTCCGGCGCGGCCCGGCGGCGCCGGTGCGGTCCGTGGTCCGTGCGCGCCGGGGCGCCGCCGGAGAGGCACGCCGGCGAGCGCGGCGAGGCCAAGAGCGACGTCCGCGCCGGGGTTCCTCCCGGCCCGCCGAGCGGCGCCTCAGCGGGCCGCCTGGCCCGCCCACGCGTACCGGTGCTCGGGGCGGCCCGTCTCGCCGTACTTCAGCGAGAGCCGCACCCGGCCGGTGCGCTCCAGGAGCTTGAGATAGCGCTGGGCGGTCTGCCGGCTCACCCCGGCCCGCTCGGCGATCTCCTGCGCCGACAGCGGCCCGTCCGCCGCGAGCAGCACCTGCCGCACCAGCTCGGCCGTCGTGGGGGAGTGGCCCTTCGGCAGGTCCGGGACCACCGGACCGGCCGACAGCGCGCCGAAGATCCGGTCCACCTCCGCCTGCTCCGCCTCTCCGCCGCCGTCGAGGGTGCGGCGCAGCGCCGCGTACGCCTCCAGCTTGGCCCGCAGCCCCGCGAAGCCGAACGGCTTCACCAGGTACTGCAGCGCCCCGTGCCGCATGGCCTCCCGCACGGTCGCCACGTCCCGCGCCGCGGTCACCATGATCACGTCGCTCTCCCGGCCGAGGGCGCGCAGCTCCCGTACCACCGCCAGACCGGTCCCGTCCGGCAGGTAGTGGTCGAGCAGGATCAGATCCACCGGCTGGTCCGCCGCGGCGAGCACGGCCAGCGCCTCCGCCGCCGAGTGGGCGACAGCGGCCACCCGGAAGCCCGGGACCTTGGCCACGTACGCGGCGTTGACCCGGGCCACCCGTACGTCGTCGTCGACGACCAGGACGTCGATCACCGTGCCTCCTCAGGGGCGACGGGGGCCACTGGGGCCACCGGGCTCACGGGGGCGGGCTCGGGGTCCGCCTCGGCCAGCGCGTCCGGCAGGACCACGGTGAACTCCGCGCCGCCGTCCGGGCCGGAGCCGACCACGGCACTGCCGCCGCGCCGCTCCGCGAGCCGGCGCACCAGCGGGAGCCCCAGGCCCCGCTTGCCGTGGGCGGGCGGCTCCTTGGTGCTCCAGCCCTCGGTGAAGATCAGCTCGCGCCGTTCCCCGGGCACGCCCGGTCCGCTGTCGGTGACCGTCAGGACCACCGTCCGCCCCTCGGCGCGCAGATCCACCTCCACGCGCGCGTGGAGGCTGCCGGAGGCGGCGTCCAGGGCGTTGTCGACCAGATTGCCGACGACCGTGACCAGCTCGCGCGGGTCGACCAGGCGGTCCGGGAGCAGTGAGCCGGGCGCGATGCGCAGCGCGACGCCCCGCTCGGCGGCCACGGCGGCCTTGCCGACCAGGAGCGCGGCGAGCAGCGGGTCGTGGACCCTCTCGGTGACCTGCTCGGCCGTCGCCCGGTGCACGCCCACCACCTCGGTGACGAACTCGACCGCTTCGTCGTACATCTCCAGTTCGAGCAGCCCGAGCAGCGTGTGCATCCGGTTGGCGTGCTCGTGGTCCTGCGCGCGCAGCGCGTCGATCAGACCGCGCGTGGAGTCCAGCTCGCGGCCGAGGCGCTCAAGCTCCGTGCGGTCGCGGAGGGTGGCCACGGCGCCGCCGTCGTCGGTGGGCATCCGGTTGGCGATCAGCACCCTGGTGCCGCGCACCGTGACCAGGTCCCGGCCGGTCGCCCGGCCCGCGAGCACCTCGGTCGTGCGGCCCGCGCCGAGCACCTCCTCCAGCGGGCGGCCGGTGGCCTCGGGGCCGATCCCGAGCAGCCGCTGCGCCTCGTCGTTCACCAGCCGGATCCTGCCGGTGCCGTCGAGCGCGACGACACCCTCGCGGATGCCGTGCAGCATCGCCTCGCGCTCCGCGAGCAGCGCCGAGATATCGGAGAAGGCCAGGTCGTGGGTCTGCCGCTGGAGCCGTCGGGAGATCAGATACGCGGCGAGCGCGCCCGCGGCCAGGGCGCCGCCGGCGTAGCGGAGCAGCCCGGGGATCGCGGCCACGAGCCGGTCGCGCACACTGTCGTACTCGATGCCGACCGACACCGCGCCGACGATCTCACCCCGCCGGTCCCGCAGCGGCGCCTTGCCCCGCGCGGAGCGGCCGAGGGTGCCGCTGTCGATCTCCATCACCTCGTGCCCGGCGAGCGCGGCGCTGGGGTCGGTGGAGACACGCCGGCCGATCTGGGCCGGGTCGGTGTGCGACCACCGGATGCCGCGGGTGTCCATCACCACCACGTACTCGGCGCCGGTCGAACGCCGGATCCGCTCCGCCTCGGCCTGCACCGGCCCGCCCGCCGAAGGGCGGCTGGTCGCGAGCTCGGCGGCGACCTGCGGGGAGGCCGTGGTCTGCGCGATCGCCAGGGCGCGGCGCATGGCCTGGTCGTCCAGCTGCGCGCTCAGGGGCGCCAGGAACAGCCCGGTGGCGAGCACCGTGACCCCGGTCGCGATGGCCAGCTGCATCAGCAGGACCTGCGAGAACACCCGTCGCGGCCACCCGAACCCGCGCCGGCGGCCGGACGGCCGCGCGGGGGAGGTCGGTGCGGGGCTCATGGCGGAAACGGTACGGGGACGAGGGCGCCGAGCGGAAATACCGCTGCCCGGCCGCCCTGATCCGCGGGACACCCGGCCCTGATCCGCAGGACGCGGCCCGACCCGGGCGCCCGCCTATTCTGGGGGCTTCCTAGTCGCAGGCACCGATGGCCCGGAGGCATGACCCTTGACCACCCAGCAGATCCCCGTCGTCGTCCTGGCCGGGTTTCTCGGGGCGGGGAAGACCACCCTGCTCAACCATCTGCTGCGCAGCGCGCGCGGGACGCGGATCGGGGTCATGGTCAACGACTTCGGGGACATCGGCATCGACGCCATGACCGTGGCCGGCCAGGTCGGCTCCACCGTCTCCCTCGGCAACGGCTGTCTGTGCTGCGCCGTGGACGCGAGCGAGCTGGACACGTATCTGGAGGTGCTCACCCGGCCCGAGGTCGGTCTCGACGTGATCGTGATCGAGGCGAGCGGCCTCGCCGAGCCGCAGGAGCTCGTCCGCATGCTGCTGGCCAGCGAGAACGCGCGGATCGTCTACGGCGGTCTGGTCGAGGTGGTCGACGCGGCTGAGTTCGCCGCGACCCGGGAGCGGCACCCGGAGACCGACCGGCACCTGGCCGTCGCCGACCTGGTGGTGGTCAACAAGGCGGACCGGGTGCCGGCCGAGCGGCTGGCGGCGGTACGGCAGGAGGTCGCCGCGCTCGCCCCGCGCGCCGCGGTGGTCGAGGCCGCGCACGGGCGGGTCGACCCCGAGCTGCTCTTCGACCGGGTGGTGCCGGACGGCGAGATCCAGGGCCAGATGTCCATCGAGGACATCCTCTACGGCGACGACGATCCACACGCGCACTCGCACGCCGCCTACGACACGATCTCCCTCGGCACGGCCGTCCCGCTGCACCCGCGCCGCCTGATGGCCTTCCTGGACGGGCGCCCCGAGGGCCTCTACCGGATCAAGGGCTTCGTCGACCTCGGCCCCGCGGATCCGGCCAACCGCTATGCCGTGCACGCGGTCGGGCGCTTCCTGCGCTTCTACCCCGAGCCGTGGCCGGCGGGCGAGGAGCGCCTGACGCAGTTGGTCCTGATCGGCTCCGGCATCGACGCGCCGGCCCTGCGCAAGGAGCTCGCGGGCTGTGAGCTGGACGGCCCGGACGATGTGCCGGACGAGCACGCCATGTGGGGCGTGCTGCGGTACGTGCGCGACGAGCCGTCGGATGACCGTTCAGATGCGGAGGCCTAGGCCCGGCACGTACGCCGACGCCCCCGGCCCCGCGCCGAGTGGCGCGGAACCGGGGGCGTGTCCACGGACGGCGGGCGGTCAGCCCGTCGGGCCCGCGAGGACCTCCACCGGGGTCGCCGGGGGCGTGCCCGAGCCGTCACGGCGCGGGTCGAGCTCCGGGAGCTCGGCCGGGGTGCCGTTCTTCTGGGCGGCGCGGGCCGGGGCGGCGCCCGCCCAGGCGAGCACCAGGACGTCCTCGCCCTTCAGGAAGCGCTGGCAGCGCACACCGCCGGTGGCGCGGCCCTTGCGCGGGTACTGGTCGAACGGGGTCAGCTTCGCCGACGTGCCGGCCGAGGCGTCCAGCGTGCCGGTCGAGCCCGCGACCGTGTACACCACCGCGTCCGCGGCCGGATCCACCGCCGTGAAGGAGAGGACCTCCGCGCCCGCCGCCAGCTTGATGCCGGCCATGCCGCCGGCCGGGCGGCCCTGCGGCCGCACCTGGGAGGCCTGGTAGCGCAGCAGCTGCGCGTCGGAGGTGATGAAGACCAGGTCCTCCTCGCCGGTGCGCAGCTCGGTCGCGCCGACGATCCGGTCACCGTCCTTGAGGGTGATGACCTCCAGCTCGTCCTTGTTCGCCGGGTAGTCCGGCACCACGCGCTTGACCACGCCCTGGAGCGTGCCGAGGGCGAGACCGGGCGAGGACTCGTCGAGGGAGGTCAGACAGACCACGGTCTCGCCGTCCTCCAGGGAGAGGAACTCCGAGAGCGGCGCGCCGCCCGAGAGGTTCGGCGCGGCCGCCGTGTCCGGCAGCTGCGGCAGGTCGATCACCGCGATGCGCAGCAGCCGCCCCTCCGAGGTGACCACGCCGACGTCGCCGCGCTGGGTGGCCGCCACCGAGGAGACGATCAGGTCGTGCTTGGCGCGCTTGGCCTCCGGGTCGTACGGCGGCAGTTCCGCCGTCGCCGTACGGGCGAGCAGGCCGGTGGAGGAGAGCAGCACCCGGCACGGGTCGTCCGCGACCTGCAGGGCCACGGACGTGGCCGGCGCGCCCGCCGACTCCAGGAGGACCGTGCGCCGGTCGGTGCCGAACTTCTTCGCGACGGCCGCCAGCTCCGCCGACACCAGCTTGCGCAGCTCCGAGTCGGACTCCAGGATCCCGGTCAGCTCGTCGATCTCGCCGGTGAGCCGGTCGCGCTCGGTCTCCAGCTCGATCCGGTCGAACTTGGTGAGCCGGCGCAGCGGGGTGTCCAGGATGTACTGCGTCTGGATCTCGCTCAGCGAGAAGCGCTCCATGAGGCGCGCCTTGGCCTCCGCCGAGTTCTCGCTCTCCCGGATCAGCCGGATGACCTCGTCGATGTCGAGCAGCGCGACGAGCAGGCCCTCCACCAGGTGGAGCCGGTCGCGCTTCTTGCCGCGGCGGAACTCGGAGCGGCGCCGTACGACGTCGAAGCGGTGGTCGAGGTAGACCTCCAGGAGCTCCTTGAGGCCGAGGGTGAGCGGCTGGCCGTCGACGAGCGCCACGTTGTTGATGCCGAAGGACTCCTCCATCGGCGTCAGCTTGTAGAGCTGCTCCAGGACCGCCTCCGGCACGAAGCCGTTCTTGACCTCGATGACCAGACGCAGGCCGTGGGTGCGGTCGGTGAGGTCCTTGACGTCGGCGATGCCCTGGAGCTTCTTGGAGCCGACCAGGTCCTTGATCTTGGAGATGACCTTCTCGGGGCCGACCGTGAAGGGCAGTTCGGTGACGACGATGCCCTTGCGGCGGGCCGTCACCGTCTCGATCGAGGTGGTCGCGCGGATCTTGAAGGTGCCGCGGCCCGTCTCGTACGCGTCCTTGACGCCGGACAGGCCGACGATCCGGCCGCCGGTGGGCAGGTCCGGGCCGGGCACGAAGCGCATCAGCGCTTCCAGGTCCGCGTTCGGGTAGCGGATCAGATGGCGGGCGGCCGCGACGACCTCGCCCAGGTTGTGCGGGGGCATGTTGGTCGCCATGCCGACCGCGATCCCGGACGCGCCGTTGACCAGCAGGTTCGGGTAGGCGGCGGGGAGCGCGACCGGCTCCTGCTCCTGGCCGTCGTAGTTGGGCGCGAAGTCGACGGTGTCCTCGTCGATGGACTCCGTCATGAGGAGTGCCGCCGGGGCCATCTTCGACTCGGTGTACCGCATGGCGGCCGGCGGGTCGTCGTTGCCCAGGGAGCCGAAGTTGCCGTGGCCGTCGACCAGCGGCACGCGCATGGAGAACGGCTGCGCCATGCGCACCATCGCGTCGTAGATGGACGCGTCGCCGTGCGGGTGCAGCTTGCCCATGACCTCGCCGACGACCCGGGCGCACTTGACGAAGCCCCGGTCGGGCCGCAGGCCCATCTCGCTCATCTGGTACACGATGCGCCGCTGCACCGGCTTCATGCCGTCGCGGGCGTCGGGCAGCGCGCGCGAGTAGATCACCGAGTACGCGTACTCGAGGAAGGAGCCCTGCATCTCGTCAACGACGTCGATGTCGAGGATTCGCTCCTCGAACGCGTCGTCCGGCGGCGGTGTCTTCGTGCTGCGGCGGGCCATCGCGGCTGCGGCTCCTTCACCAACAAGGTTGATCTGACGCGGACCATTGTGGACCGTGGCACCGACAACGCCGACCGCGACCCGGAAGAGGGACATCCGGGAGGGCCGGGAACTTCGCCAGGTGTCGGCGCGCTTGCATACAGTGGCAGGACTTTTTCCCGATCGCGATCGAAGGGGACACATGCCCATGGGTCACACGGCTGCGGCCGAGGCCGGCTCCGGCGGCCTGACAGCGACCGAGCACCGGCTGGCCAACGGCCTGCGCGTGGTGCTGTCGGAGGACCACCTGACCCCGGTCGCCGCGGTCTGCCTCTGGTACGACGTCGGCTCCCGGCACGAGGTCAAGGGCCGCACCGGTCTCGCCCACCTCTTCGAGCACCTGATGTTCCAGGGCTCGCAGCAGGTCCACGGCAACGGCCACTTCGAACTGGTGCAGGGCGCGGGCGGCTCGCTCAACGGCACCACGAGCTTCGAGCGCACCAACTACTTCGAGACGATGCCCGCGCACCAGCTGGAGCTCGCGCTCTGGCTGGAGGCCGACCGGATGGGCTCGCTGCTCGCCGCCCTGGACGACGACTCTATGGAGAACCAGCGGGACGTCGTCAAGAACGAGCGCCGCCAGCGGTACGACAACGTGCCCTACGGCACCGCGTTCGAGCGCCTCACCGCCCTCGCGTACCCGGACGGGCACCCGTACCACCACACCCCGATCGGCTCCATGGCCGACCTGGACGCCGCCACCCTGGAGGACGCGCGGGACTTCTTCCGCACGTACTACGCGCCGAACAACGCGGTGCTCTCGGTCGTCGGCGACATCGACCCGGAGCGGACCCTCGCCTGGGTGGAGAAGTACTTCGGTTCCATCCCCGCGCACGACGGCAAGCCCGCGCCGCGCGACGGCTCGCTGCCCGAGGTCATCGGCGGCCAGCTGCGCGAGGTCGTCGAGGAGGAGGTCCCGGCGCGCGCGCTGATGGCCGCCTACCGGCTGCCCGAGGACGGCACCCGCGCGTGCGACGCGGCCGACCTGGCCCTCACCGTCCTCGGCGGCGGCGAGTCCTCCCGGCTGCACAACCGGCTCGTGCGCCGCGACCGCACCGCCGTCGCCGCCGGCTTCGGCCTGCTGCGGCTCGCCGGCGCGCCCTCGCTCGGCTGGCTGGACGTCAAGACCTCCGGCGGCGTCGAGGTGCCGGCGATCGAGGCGGCCGTCGACGAGGAGCTCGCCCGGTTCGCCGCCGACGGCCCCACGGCCGAGGAGATGGAGCGCGCCCAGGCCCAGTTGGAGCGCGAGTGGCTCGACCGGCTCGGCACCGTCGCCGGCCGCGCCGACGAACTCTGCCGCTTCGCGGTGCTGTTCGGCGACCCGCAGCTGGCGCTGACCGCCGTCGACCGGGTCCTCGACGTCACCGCCGACGAGGTGCGCGAGGTCGCCGCCGCCCGGCTGCGGCCCGACAACCGCGCCGTGCTCGTCTACGAGCCGGTGGGCGGCACGGCCGACGAGACCGACAGCGACGAGGAAGAGGGAGCGGACCAGTGACCGACGCTGCCGCGTCTTTGACGAGCATGGAGTTCCACCCGCAGCCGCAGGCCGGCGAGGCCAAGCCCTGGGCCTTCCCGGCCCCGGAGCGCGGCGCGCTCGACAACGGGCTCACGGTGCTCCGCTGCCACCGCCCCGGCCAGCAGGTGGTGGCCGTCGAGATCTTCCTCGACGCGCCGCTCGACGCCGAGCCCGAGGGCCTGGACGGTGTCGCCACGATCATGGCCCGGGCCCTGTCCGAGGGCACCGACCGGCACACCGCCGAGGAGTTCGCCGCCGAGCTGGAGCGCTGCGGCGCCAGCCTCGACGCGCACGCCGACCACCCCGGCGTACGGGTCTCCCTGGAGGTCCCGGTCTCCCGGCTGCCCAAGGCGCTCGGCCTGCTCGCCGAGGCCCTGATCGCCCCGGCGTTCGCCGAGAGCGAGGTCGAGCGCCTGGTGCGCAACCGCCTCGACGAGATCCCGCACGAGACGGCCAACCCGTCCCGCCGCGCCGCCAAGCAGCTCTCCAAGGAGCTGTTCCCGGCCGGCGCGCGCATGTCCCGGCCGCGCCAGGGCACCGAGGAGACCGTCGCCGCGATCGACGCCGCCGCCGTGCGCGCCTTCTACGACGCGCATGTGCGCCCGGCCGCCGCCACGGCCGTCGTGGTCGGCGACCTCACCGGTGTCGACCTGGACAAGGAGCTCGCCGACACCCTGGGCACCTGGAGCGGCAAGCCCGCCGCGCCGCGCCCGATGCCGCCCGTCACCGCCGACGACACCGGACGGGTCGTCATCGTGGACCGGCCCGGCGCCGTGCAGACGCAGCTGCTCATCGGCCGCGTCGGCGCCGACCGCCACGACAGCGTCTGGGCGGCCCAGGTGCTCGGCACGTACTGCCTCGGCGGCACCCTCACCTCCCGCCTGGACCGCGTCCTGCGCGAGGAGAAGGGCTACACCTACGGCGTACGGGCCTTCGGCCAGGTGCTGCGCTCCGACGGCGAGGGCCACGGCGCGTCGATGCTCGCCATCAGCGGCTCGGTCGACACCCCCAACACCGGTCCGGCACTCGACGACCTGTGGAAGGTGCTGCGCACCCTGGCCGCCGAGGGGCTGACGGACACGGAGCGTGACGTCGCCGTGCAGAACCTGGTGGGCGTGGCCCCGCTCAAGTACGAGACGGCCGCCTCGGTCGCGGCGACGCTCGCCGACCAGGTCGAGCAGCACCTCGCGGACGACTACCAGGCCCATCTGTACGCGCGGCTCGCCGCGACGGGCACGGTGGAGGCGACCGCCGCGGTCGTCAACGCCTTCCCGGTGGACCGGCTCGTGACGGTGCTCGTCGGCGACGCGGCGCAGATCGCGGACCCGGTGCGGGCGCTCGGCATCGGCGAAGTGACCGTCGTCACCGGCTGATTGAGCCGCCGTCACAGGGACCCCGACGGCTGGTTCGTCGGGGTCCTCCTGTTTGTCCGTATTGCAGAGTGCTGTGGGTGAATGCCCTGTGGCATGTCTTACAAAAACCCGTGTCCGTTTGGTTATTGAAAGGTGATCGGCCTAGCGTCGATGCGGCTGTCCGGCCACTGCACGACGCCGCGTCCGCGGCAACGGACAGTCATCGCCGAGTCCCCGCAAGGCGCGAGCCTGGGGAGCCGGGGACCCATACGCAGTCCCTGGGGTGAATCGGACGCCTTCGCTCCGCGCGGAGGGGCCCGTAGGAGACCTTCCTGCTCCGAACCCGTCAGCTAACCCGGTAGGCGAGAGGGAAGGAAAGGACCAGCCACTACATGGCGTTCACCCGTGCCACCGGGAAGCATCGTGGTTCGAGCCGGATGGCGCGCCGCGGCGCGGGCTTCGCCGGCATGGCGACTCTCGCCACCACCGGCGTCATCGGCACCCTGGCCTCCCCGGCGCTCGCCGCCGACACGGAGAGCCCCTCCGTGGAGGACACCGGCCTCACCCAGGTGATCGCCGAGGAGTCCCTCGCCGAGCGGGTCGACGCCCAGGCGTCCGCCCAGGAGAAGGCCGCCGCCGAGGAGGCCGCCCGCGTCCGGGCCGCCGCCGAGGCCAAGCGCAAGGCCGAGGCCCGCGCCAAGGAGATCCGCGAGGCCAAGGAGCGCGCCGCCCGTGAGGCCGAGCGCAAGCGCCTCGCCTCCTTCCAGCTCCCCGTGGCCGGCTCGTACGTGAGCACCGGCTACAAGGCCGGCGGCTCGCTCTGGTCCTCCGGCAGTCACTCCGGCATCGACTTCCACGCCGCCTACGGCACCAAGGTCGTCTCCGTGGGCTCCGGCACCGTCGTCGAGGCCGGCTGGGGCGGCGCCTACGGCAACAACATCGTGATCCGGATGAACGACGGCACGTACACCCAGTACGGCCACCTCTCCGCCATCCGCGTGTACGTCGGCCAGAAGGTCACCCCCGGCGAGCAGATCGGCGTCTCCGGCTCCTCCGGCAACTCCACCGGCCCGCACCTCCACTTCGAGGCGCGCACCACCGCCGAGTACGGCTCCGACATCAACCCGATCAGCTACCTCCGCGCCCGCGGCGTGAGCGTCTGACGGTCCCACTTCAGTAAAAATGCCCCGGCTGGTTTCGAGTCGGGGCATTTTTGCGTCCGTTTCCAACGGGCGCCGTCGGAATTTCCGGCGTCCTGCAATAGAGTCGCAGGACGCGGACGAAATCGGAGGTCTCAGATGCGCATTCCCGCGCAATCGGTATGCACGGCGATCCGGGACGACATCGTCTCCGGGGTGTACGCGCGGGGCGCCCGGCTCACCGAGGAGCAGCTGGCCCGCCGCTACGGGGTCTCCCGCGTCCCGGTCCGCGAGGCGCTGCGCACCCTGGAGTCCGAGGGCTTCGTGGTGAGCCGCCGGCACGCCGGCGCCCATGTCGCCGAGCCCGGTGAGCAGGAGGCCGCCGATCTGCTCGACATGCGCTCCCTGCTGGAACCGATGGGTGCCGCGCGGGCCGCGCAGCGGCGCACCGACGCCCACCTCAAGGTCCTGCGCGGCCTGGTCAGGATCGGTCAGGAGCGCGCCAGGGACGGGCGCGGCGCGGACCTGGCCGCGCTCGGCGGCTGGTTCCACGAGACGCTGGCACAGGCCTCGGGCAGCCCGCCGCTCACCACGCTGCTCACCCAGCTGCGGCACAAGATCGCCTGGATGTACGCGGTCGAGCCGGCCGAGCGGCCCGCCGAGGCGTGGGCCGAGCACGGGGCGATCGTGGACGCGGTGGCCCGCCGGGACGCCGAGCGGGCCCGCGCGCTGACCGCGCTGCACGTGGAGCGGTCGGTCCCGCTGCACCGTCTGAAACGGACGGACCGGCCGCGCGTGAGGGTTTCGCAACATGCCGTAAACAGTGCGGGACCGCGGAATTAACGCGGGCGCCGTATACAAAGAGGTGAGAATTCCCCGGCCCGTTTCGTGCTGCCCTGAATTCGTCCGTGCATTCCCGCGGAAGCGGGAATGGAGTGTAGACGGCACACGAAAGGTGCGGGAAAACGAAAACGCCGCGTCCGCCCGGGAGGAGCCGGGGGACACGGCGTTCCGTGATCCGTCGTCGGGGAGGTGACGGGTCAGACGGTCTCGGGGAGCTCGTCGAGCCCCTCGGCGACCAGCTTCGCCAGGCGGTCGAGCGCGATCTCGGCGCCGTCGGCCTCCGAAGTGAGCACGATCTCCTCGCCGCCCTGGGCACCCAGGCCGAGCACCGCGAGCATGGACGCGGCGTTGACCGGGTTGCCGTCCGCCTTGGCGATCGTCACGGGGACGCCGGAGGCCGTGGCGGCACGGACGAAGATGGAGGCGGGGCGGGCGTGCAGGCCCTCGGCCCAGCCGACGTTGACGCGGCGCTCAGCCATGGTGGTTGCCCTTCAACTTTCAGCGATTGTCTAGACCAGTCTCTCATGGGTGACGAGGTGCTCGTACCGACCTCCGGCCCCGGCCGGACGGCCGTTCGGCCCTCCCTAGACTGCCCGGCGGACCGGGGCCACGCGACCCGTGCCCCTGTCGGACCCCGGCCGTAGGCTTGCCCCATGCAGAGGGGTTCGGAGCAGTCGGGGCAGCCGGAGCACGCGTATCCGGACCACTGGGAAGCGGATGTCGTCCTCCGGGACGGCGGCACCGCGCGGATCAGGCCGATCACCGCCGACGACGCGGACCGGCTGGTCAGCTTCTACGAGCAGGTCTCGGACGAGTCGAAGTACTACCGCTTCTTCGCGCCCTACCCGCGCCTGTCCGCCAAGGACGTGCACCGCTTCACCCACCACGACTTCGTGGACCGGGTCGGCCTCGCGGCGACCGTCGGCGGCGAGTTCATCGCCACCGTGCGCTACGACCGGATCAACGACCAGGGCCACCCCGCCTCGGCGCCCGCCGACGAGGCCGAGGTCGCCTTCCTCGTGCAGGACGCCCACCAGGGCCGCGGCGTCGCCTCCGCGCTGCTCGAACACATCGCGGCCGTCGCCCGCGAGCGCGGGATCCGCCGGTTCGCCGCCGAGGTGCTGCCCGCCAACAACAAGATGATCAAGGTGTTCACGGACGCCGGGTACACCCAGAAGCGCAGCTTCGAGGACGGAACCGTCCACCTCCACCTCGACCTGGAGCCCACCGACCGCTCCCTCGCCGTCCAGCGCGCCCGCGAACAGCGCGCCGAGGCCCGCTCCGTACAGCGCCTCCTCGCCCCCGGTTCCGTCGCCGTGATCGGCGTCGGCCGCACCCCCGGCGGCGTCGGCCGCACCGTCCTGCGCAACCTCCTCGACGCCGGCTACACCGGCCGCGTCCACGCGGTGAACGCCGCCCTGGACGAGGGACCGCACGAACTGGAGGGCGTCCCCGCCGTCCGCTCCGTCGCCGCCATCGGTGAACCCGTCGACCTCGCCGTCGTCGCCGTCCCCGCCGAGCGGGTCCCCGAGACCGTCGCCGACTGCGGCGAGCACGGCGTGCGCGGCCTGGTCGTGCTGTCCGCCGGCTACGCCGAGAGCGGGCCCGAGGGCCGCGAGCGCCAGCGCGCGCTGGTCCGCCAGGCCCGCTCGTACGGCATGCGGATCATCGGGCCCAACGCCTTCGGAATCATCAACACGGCCGCGTCCGTCCGCCTGAACGCCTCCCTCGCCCCGCAGATGCCGGCCGCCGGCCGGATCGGGCTCTTCACCCAGTCCGGCGCCATCGGCATCGCCCTGCTCGCCGGACTGCACCGGCGCGGCGCGGGCCTGTCCTCCTTCCTCTCCGCCGGCAACCGCGCGGACGTCTCCGGCAACGACCTGCTCCAGCACTGGTACGACGACCCCGCCACCGACGTCGTGCTCCTCTACCTGGAGTCCATCGGCAACCCCCGGAAGTTCACCCGGCTCGCCCGCCGCACCGCCGCCGTCAAGCCGGTCGTGGTGGTCAAGGGCGCCCGGCACAGCGGCAGCGCCCCGCCCGGACACCGCGTCCCCGTCACCCGTATCCCGCACGCCACCGTCTCCGCGCTCCTGCGGCAGGCCGGCGTCATCCGCGTCGACACCGTCACCGAACTCGTCGACGCCGGCCTCCTGCTCGCCGAGCAGCCGCTGCCGGCCGGCCCCCGGGTCGCCATCCTCGGCAACTCCGAGTCCCTCGGCCTGCTCGCCTACGACGCCTGCCTCACCGAGGGACTGCGCCCGCTGCGGCCGCGCGACCTCACCACCGGCGCCACCCCCGCCGACTTCCGCACCGCGCTGAACGCCGCCCTCGCCGACGACGCCTGCGACGCCGTCGTCGTCACGGCGATCCCCTGGGTCGGGGAGAACGGAGCCACCGAGTCCGGCGACGGTGAGGTGCTCGCCGCCGCCCTCCGCTCCGCCGTCACCGCCGCGCCCGGGCCGGCCAAGCCGGTGGTCGTCGTCCATGTGGAGATGGGCGCACTCGCCGAAGCCTTGTCCGAAGCCGCCCGCACGGGCCCGGCGCGCCGCGCGGCCCGGACGACCGCCGCTGAGCCCGGGGCCGCCGCTGAGCCCGGCACCGCCCCTGAACCTGGCACCGCCTCCGCCTCCTCCGCCGCCTCCTCCGCCGCCGCGCCGCAGGCCCCGGCCGTACGGGCAGCCGCGGCCGCGCCGGAGCCCCCCGTCGCCCCCGCGGCCCCCGAGCCCGGCGTCATCCCCGCGTACCCCGCCGCCGAGCGCGCCGTCCGCGCCCTCGCCGCATCCGTCCGCTACGCCCAGTGGCGCCGCCAGGCCGCCGACCCCGGCCGCGTCCCCGAGTTCGACCGCATCGACGAGCCCGGCGCCGCCGCCCTCATCGAGGGCGCCCTCGGCGGACCGGACGCCGACCCGCGCGGCGTCACCCTCGACGCCGACGCCACCCGCGCCCTGCTCGGCCACTACGGGATCGAGGTGCTGCCCACGCTTCCCGCGCCCAGCGCCGACGAGGCCGTACGGGCCGCCGCCCGGCTCGGCCTGCCCGTCGCCCTCAAGACCACCGCGCCCCATCTGCGCCACCGCCCCGACCTCGGCGGCGTACGCCTCGACCTGGCCACCGAGGAGCAGCTGCGCACCGCGTACGCCGAGCTCACCGCGACCCTCGGCAAGCCCGAGGAGCTCCAGCCGGTCGTCCAGGCCATGGTCCCCCGGGGCGTCGACACCGTCGTGCGCTCCGCCATCGACCCCGCCGTCGGCGCCTTCCTCTCCTTCGGCATCTCCGGCGCCGCCTCCGAACTCCTCGGCGACATGTCCCACCGGCTCGTCCCCGCCACCGACCGGGACGCCGCCGAACTCGTCCGCTCCATCCGCACCGCGCCCCTCCTCTTCGGCTGGCGCGGCTCCGCACCCGTCGACACCCCCGCCCTGGAGGAACTGCTGCTGCGGGTCTCCCGCCTCGTCGACGACCACCCCGAGGTCGTCGCGGTCTCCCTCGAACCCGTGGTCGTCGCCCCGCGCGGCCTCTCCGTCCTCGGCGCCACCCTCCGTCTCGCCCCGCCCGCGCCGCGCACCGACCTCGGCCCGCGCAGCCTCCCGGCCTATGAGGGTCCACCGTGACCGGCGCCACGGGCGGGCCGCAGGGGCCTGAGGGGGCCCCTGCGGGCCGTAGGATGGAGCCCATGGCGAAGACCGGTACGACGACCCAGGGGCTGCGCGCGGCGATCGAGCGCAGCGGCTACTACCCGGCCCTCGTGGCCGAGGCGGTGGAGGCCGCCGTCGGCGGCGAGGCCGTCACGTCGTACGTGGTCCACCAGGAGACCACCTTCGACGCCAACGAGGTGCGGCGGCACGTCACCGTGCTCGTGCTCACGGCCAACCGTTTCATCGTCAGCCACACCGACGAGCAGTCCGCCGACAACAGCTCCCCGACGCCGTACGCCACGACCTCCACCGAGTCCGTGAAGCTCGACCGGATCTCCTCGATCGTCGTCAGCCGTGTCGTCGCCAACCCCGAGTCGTACACCCCGGGCACCCTGCCCCGCGAGGTCGTCCTCACCATCGGCTGGGGCGCCGTCTCCCGGATCGACCTGGAGCCGGCCGCCTGCGGCGACCCCAACTGCGACGCCGACCACGGCTACACGGGCAACTCCACCGCCGACGACCTCAGCCTCCGGGTCAGCGACGCCGGCGACGGCCCGGAGACCGTCCGGCAGACCCTCGCCTTCGCCCAGGCGCTCTCCGAGGCCACCGCGACGACCCCGGCCGCCCGCTGATGGTGCAGCCCACGGCCGTCGCCCAGGGCTGGCCCGACGAGCCGGTACCGCTCGACCCCGCCACCGCGCCGCTCCCCGAGTACGGCAGCGGTTCGCTCGCCGACCTCCTGCCGACCCTGGTCGCCGGCCAGGGCGTGGCCGGCTGCACACCGCGGATCGCGGAGCTGACGCCCGCCGACCGCAACTGCGTCTTCCTCATCGACGGGCTCGGCTGGGAGCAGATCCTCGCCCACCCGGACGAGGCGCCCTATCTGACCTCGCTGCTCGGCTCCTCCCGCGGCGGCACCGGCCGCCCGATCACCGCCGGCTTCCCCGCGACCACCGCGACCTCGCTCGCCTCCGTCGGCACCGGACAGTTCCCCGGCACCCACGGGCTGCCCGGCTACACCGTCCGAAACCCGGCCACCGGCGAGCTGATGAACCAGCTGCGCTGGAAGCCCTGGGCCCCGCCGCAGGTCTGGCAGCCGTACCCGACGGTCTTCCGGCTCGCCGACGAGGCCGGCATCCACACCGCCCAGGTCTCCTCGCCCGCCTTCCAGGACACCCCGCTCACCAAGATCGCGCTCAGCGGCGGCACCTTCCACGGGCGCCTGACCGGCGAGGAGCGGATGGACCTGGCCGCCGAGCAGCTGGCCGCCGGCGACCGCTCGCTCGTCTACACGTACTACAGCGAACTGGACGGCGCCGGACACCGTTTCGGCGTCGCCTCCGACGCCTGGCAGGGCCAGCTGATGTTCGTCGACCGGCTGGTCCAGCGGCTCGCCGAACAGCTCCCGCCGCGCTCCGCGCTCTATGTCACCGCCGACCACGGCATGGTGGACATCCCCTTCGACGAGGACCACCGGATCGACTTCGACGAGGACTGGGAGCTGCGCGCCGGTGTCGCCCTGCTCGGCGGCGAGGGCCGCGCCCGGCACGTCTACGCCGTCCCCGGCGCCGCGTCCGACGTCCTGACCTGCTGGCAGGAGGTCATCGGCGACCGCTTCTGGGTGGCGAGCCGCGACGAGGCCATCGCGCTCGGCTGGTTCGGCGACCGGATCGACGAGCGGGTGTACGGCCGGATCGGCGATGTCGTCGCCGCGGCCC
Organism: Streptomyces sp. NPDC048623; assembly: GCF_040650755.1. NCBI lineage: Bacteria > Bacillati > Actinomycetota > Actinomycetes > Kitasatosporales > Streptomycetaceae > Streptomyces > Streptomyces sp. NPDC048623. Next base: position 244,909 of record NZ_JBEZHV010000007.1, on the reverse strand, counting down.
AGGGCGACCTCGCCATCACCGCGTCCGTCAACGAGCCCAACGAGTCCGCGATGGCGGGCATGCACGGCTCGATGACCCCGGCGGAGCAGCTGGTGCCGCTCCTCGAAGTGCGGTCCGAGGCCTCCTGAGGCCCACGGCCGCCCCCTTCTCCTGTCAGTCCCCACCCGTTCCCTCCCCGATCCCCGATCTCGAAAGGTCTCCGACCTCCCATGCCCGAGCTGGTGTTCTTCTCCGGAACGATGGACTGCGGAAAGAGCACCCTCGCTCTTCAGATCGAGCACAACCGTTCCGCGCGCGGCCTCCAGGGCATGATCTTCACCCGGGACGACCGGGCCGGCGAGGGCAAGCTGTCCTCCCGCCTGGGCCTGGTCACCGACGCCGTCGAGGCCGCCGAGGGCTTCGACTTCTACGCGTATCTCGTCACCCTGCTGTCGAAGGGCGGGCGCTGCGACTACGTGATCGCCGACGAGGCGCAGTTCCTCGCCCCCGAGCAGATCGACCAGCTCGCCAGGGTGGTCGACGACCTGGAGCTCGATGTCTTCGCCTTCGGCATCACCACCGACTTCCGCTCCAAGCTGTTCCCCGGCTCGCAGCGCCTGGTCGAGCTCGCCGACCGGGTGGAGGTCCTTCAGGTCGAGGCCCTGTGCTGGTGCGGTGCCCGCGCCACGCACAACGCGCGCACCGTCGGCGGCGCCATGGTCGTCGAGGGCGCGCAGGTCGTGGTCGGCGACGTCAATGCGGGCGACGAGGTCGGCTACGAGGTGCTGTGCCGGCGGCACCACCGCAAGCGGATGACGAGCGCGTCGGCACGGGCGGCGGCCCTGTCGCCGGACGTCCTGCCGGTCACGATGAGCTGATGAGCTGATGAGCTGATGAGCTGATCGGCTGAGACGCCGGCGGGGCCGCCCCGTATAGGGCCGGACTGCCCTGGCGCATGCCAGATCGTTCGCCGTATGGCCCGACTTTCCCGCCGGTCACCGTTTGTTCCTCAATAATTCTGCTCTGCGGAATATTCTGTTCCGTCGGCTGTGGCGCAGGCACGGTGCGACCATGAGCACACCAACGAGCGGCCCCGTCGGAGCGGCCGTCCACTGGAGACCCGCCGCCCTCGTCATCGGGCTGTGCTGGTTGATCGTCGTCTTCGACGGCTACGACCTCATCGTCTACGGCACGACCATCCCGGCCCTGCTCAAGGAGCCGGGCTGGGAGCTCACCCCGGGCCAGGCCGGCACCATCGGCAGCCTCGCGTTCGCCGGCATGCTCGTCGGCGCGCTGTTCGCCGGCAACCTCGCCGACCGGCTGGGCCGGCGGCGCACGATCCTCGCCTGCGTCACGTGGTTCACGCTGTTCACCGGCCTGTGCGGCTTCGCGCCGAACGCGGAGGTCTTCGGCGTGCTGCGCTTCGTCGCCGGCATCGGCCTCGGCGGCCTGGTGCCGTCCGCGAACGCGCTCGCCGCCGAGTTCGTCCCGCACCGGTTCCGCTCGGTCGGCGCCACCGCGATGATGTCCGGCGTCCCGATCGGCGGCGCGCTCGCCGCGATCATCGGCATTCCCACCCTGCCGGCGCTCGGCTGGGAGGCGCTCTACCTGTTCGCCTTCAGCGGCTTCGTGCTCGTCGCGGCCCTGGGCCGCTGGCTGCCGGAGTCGGCGGTCTGGCTGCGCAGCAAGGACCGCGCCGACGAGGCCCGGGCCATCGAGGCGCGCTACGGCCTCAGCGTGGCCGAGGATGCCGTCGGTGGCCCCGAGGCCGCCGCCGACGCCGCCACCCCGGCCTACCGCCCCGCCCTGAGCACCGTCCTGCGCGCGCCGTTCCTGCCGGCGACGCTGCTGTTCGGCGTCGCGACGGTCGCGACCCTGTTCGCCTGGTACGGCCTGGGCACCTGGCTGCCGAAGCTGACCGCGAGCGAGCCGCGTTTCGACCTCGGCAGCAACCCGCTCACCTATCTGCTCGCCCTCAACCTGGGCGCGGTCGCGGGCTCGGCGATCACCGCCTGGGTGGCCACCCGCATCGGCCCGCTGCGCAGCGCGATCATCGGCGCCGCCTGCGCCGCCCTCGGGCTGGCCTCGCTGGTGACCTATCCGTCCTCGATCGTTGTCGTGTACGGAGCGCTCATCCTCGCCGGCGTCGGGACCCACGGCACCCAGTGCCTCATCATCTCGGCGATCGCCGGCCACTACCCGCCGATCCTGCGCGGTACGGCCCTCGGCTTCGCGCTCGGCGCCGGCCGGATCGGTGCCGTGATCGCGCCGACCACGGCCGGCTGGCTGCTCGACGGCGGCTACGGCGTGAGCTCCAACTTCCTGCTCTTCGCCGGAGCCTCCGCCCTCTCGGCCGTGCTGCTCATCGCGACCTACCTGCTCACCCGTACCCGGTCCGCCGGCACGGCCGAGCCCGAGCCCGAGCCCGCCGGAGCGCTCGCCCACTGAGCGGGAGCCGGGGAGGCCGTCCACCGCGACGTACGTGAGGGCGTCGCGGTGGACGGCGTGGTACTCGGGTGCGATGTCCGGATCTGCTTGGTGGACGCGTGCACCGGCTGTTCACCTGCGGTGTGCCCGGAGACCTCCTCCTGATCGGGCGGCGGTCGCACAGCTCGGAGGTAATGCGTCTCTACGACGATCAGGCCCGTGCGCCGACCGCCCAGGAGGACGTGTGCCACCCGCAGCAGCCGAGACCGAGTCCCGTCCGTCCCGGCCTCGGCTGCGGGCGGCGGCCGGTGCGGCCCTGCTCACCGGGGTGCTCTTCTGCCTGGCCTCGCGGCTGGCCGGCAGCTACCCGTTCGGCTCCCGGACCCGCAACATCGTCGACCTGGGCCAGCAGTACCTGCCGTTCCACGCGTACTGGCGCACGCTGCTTCTCGGCGAGAGCCACGGCGACCTGTTCCTGAACTGGTCCTCCGGCTTCGGCACCAACTTCCTCGGCGACTTCGGCACCTACCTCGGCAGCCCCTTCGACCTGCTCGTCGTCCTCTTCCCGGCCGACCGCCCCGAACTCGCCCTGTACGTCATCACCGCGCTCAAGATCGCCACCGCGGGCGCGGCGATGGCGGCCCTGCTGCTCACCCTGCGGCGCGGCCCGTGGCCGGTCGCCGCGATCCTCGGCACCGCGTACGCACTGTCCGGCTGGACCTTCAACTACGGCGCCACCGTGCCGATGTGGCTCGACGGCCTGGTCGCGTTCCCGCTGCTCTGCCTGGTGGGGGAGTGGGCCCGCAAGGGGCGCCGGCCGGTGCTCGGGCCGCTGGTCGTCGCGCTCTCCTGGTTCGCAAACTTCTACACCGCCTACATGGCCACGATCGGCGCCGCCGTCGTCCTCGTCGTCCGGCTGCTCACCACCGACGACACCGAGTCCGGGAGCAGGATCCGCCGCCCCGGCCCCGCCGCGCTGCTGCGCGCCGCCCGCACCGTCGGCATCGGCATCGGCCTCGCCGCCCCGCTCGTCCTCGTCATCTTCCTCGGCACCAAGGCCGCCGACCCGACCCCGCCGACGCCGTTCGTCCCGGCCGCCTGGACCGATGTCCTCGCCCGCTTCCTGCCCGCCACGGCGAGCACGGCCTCGCCCGCCCTCTTCATCGGCACGCCCGCCCTGGCACTCGCCCTCACCCTGCCGTTCAACGGCTCCGTCGCCGGCCGCGTCCGGGCCGGCTGGGTCACGGCGATCGTGCTGGTCACGCTGTCCCTGCAGTGGGAACCGACGCATCTGCTCTGGCACGCCGGGGCCTCGCCGAACGGCATCCCGTACCGTCAGACCTTCGTGCTGTGCGGCCTGTTGCTGATGGCGGCCTGGCTCTCCGTGGCCGGCGGGCTGCCCCGGCCGCTCGCGCTGCTCAGCGGCGCCGGCGCGCTCGCCCTCCTCGCCGGGGCCGCGTCCGGCAGCGTCGTCATCGACCGCTGGACCTATCCGGCCGTCGCGGGGGCCGCCGCCCTGGGCATGCTCGCCGCCGTGGCCGCGCTGCTCGCCCGGTCCCGCCCGGCCGGACGGCTGCTGCCCGTGCTCGCCGTCGGCCTGCTGCTCGCCGCGCAGGCGGGGGAGACCCTGGTCACCGGCGAGCGCATCGAGGAGCAGCAGCTGAGCCAGGTCTCCTGGTCGCCCAGGATCGGCCCCTGGCACACCGACATGGCCGCCGCCGTCGCGGAGAAGGACGCCTGGCCGCGGCACCGCACCGACCCCGGTGAAGTCCCCGGCGGCAACGACGTGCTCCTGGTCGGCGGCGAAGGCGCCGACTACTACAGCAGCCTCACCTCCGACACGTATTCCCGCACCCTCTCCGCCCTCGGCTTCGGCTACTACGCCAAGGGCCGCCACCCGGTGAGCCTCGACAACCCCGTCACCGACGCGATCTTCTCCATCGGCACCCGGATGCGCTCGACGCCCGAGGGTCCGCTCGCACTCGACCGGCTCCCCGAGGCCGCGATCACCGTCACCGACACCCCCGTGCCGCCGCTCGTCACCGTCCGCCCCGGCCCGCCCGCGCCGGCCCCCGCGCCCGGCTCGGCCGCCGACACCGCCTTCACCCGCCAGGAGCGGATGCTCGGGCGCCAGGTGTACGAGGTGCCGGCCGAGCCGCGCCGTACCGACACCCCCAACGGCACGGGCGCCACCCTCACCGCGAGCTGCCCGGCCGGATCCGAGGTCTGGTTCTGGGCCCCCCGGTACCGGGGCACCGCCACCCTGTCCACGACTTCGGCCACCCCGGCCGTGGGATTCGCCGGCAAGCTGCCCTCCGTGCTCGCGCCCATGCAGCGGCTCGGCACCGTCCCCGCCTCCGGCGCCGTACGGATCGAGCTCACGCCCGACCCGAAGGCCAAGCCACGGCTCAAGCTGCCCGCGCGGCCCGTCGGCTGCCTGGAACGGCAGCGGCTCGACAGCGCCGTACGCGAGCTCACCGCCACCGGCGCCACCGCCGTCCGCGCGACCGGCCACACCCTCACCGCCGAACTGCCCGCCGGCAGCACCGGCACCGCCGTGCTCGCCGTCCCCCGGATCTCCGGCTGGCGCTGCGCCGCCGGCGACGCGCCCCTGGAACCCGCGCACCGCCGCCTCGGCCTGCTCGCCGTCCCTCTCGACGGCAAGGCCACGTCGGTGACCTGTTCCTTCCGCCCGCCGGGCGTGAGGCTCGGCGGCGCGGTCGGCGCGGCGGCCCTGCTCGCCCTGCTCCTCACCGCGCTGCTCCACCGGAGCCGCCGGACCCGTGAACCCGGCGGACGGCAGGAGTTCACCGCCCGTGCACATCCGGCTCGTTCAACGGAGAAGACCCCTGTCTAGCCTGCCCGACCAGTACCGATCAGCGAGTTGGTGAATCCGAGTGCCGAAACTGTCCGTCGTCGTGCCCTTCCACAATGTCGGGCCCTACGCCCCCGACACCCTGCGCAGTCTCGCCGACAACGCGGACGACGACACCGAGTTCCTGCTGATCGACGACCACTCCACCGACGAGACGCCGGACCTCCTCGACCGCTGGAAGAGCCGCATCCCGCAGGCCACCGTCATCCGCCACGAGACCAACCTCGGCGTCGCCCAGGCCCGCAACACCGGTATCGACGCCGCCACCGGCGACTACATCACCTTCCTCGACGGCGACGACTGGTACGCCCCCGGGCACCTGCGCGCCATGGTGACCGGGATCCACCGCCTGGGCGTCGACTTCGCGCGCACCGACCACGTCCTGTCCACGGACCGGACCCGGCAGATCCGCTACGCCCCGGCGAAGGTCCGCGACGCCGCCATGGACCCGCGGGACGGCATCGCCCCGTCCAGCATGATCACCATGGTCGACTACCCCTTCGTGCCCTTCGGCGTCTACAGCGCCCGCCTTTTCGAGAACGGCACCGGCCGCTTCGAGACCAAGCTGCGCACCGCCGAGGACCGGCTCTGGATCTGGCGCCTCCACCTCAACGCCACCAGCTACGCGGCGCTCTCCCTGCACGGCGTCTTCTACCGGCGTGGAGTCACCACCTCGCTCACCCAGATCACCGACAACCGGCAGCTGGACTTCATCCCGTCCTACGACCTGCTGCTCGACGAGGTCTCCCGGGACCGCGACGCCGACCGCTTCCTGCCCAAGGCCGTCCGCACCTACTGCGCGATGATCGCCTTCCACATGGCGAAGTCCGACCAGTACGAGGCGGCCGTCGGCAAGCGGCTGCGCCGCGACGTCACCGACGCGCTGCGCCGGATGCCGCAGCAGGTCCTCGACGAGACCCTCACGACCATGGACACCCCCCGCAGCACCGTCCTGAAGAGCCTGCGCGACACCGGAAAGGCCGCCTGAGCATGCCGACCACGGAACGGACACCCGTCCAGATCTTCCAGGTGTCCACGCTGTACGGCGCCGCCACCGTGGCCGCCGCCATCGACGCCGGCCGCTTCGGCGCCCCCGGCGGGGCCCGCCGCCTGCTGCTCGTCTCCAACAACGCCGAGATCCCCGAGACCGCCGTCCGCATGGAGACCATGACCGGCTACGAGCAGGTCGCCGGCCGCTTCGACGGCGTCCTCGACTGGAACGAGGCCGTACACCCGCACCACCCCAGCTCCTGGGCGCCCCGCCCCGAGGAGGCCCCGCTCTGGCAGCGGGTGCTGCGCACCGCCTGGGACCTCGGCACCGCCCCGGTCGAGCTGGTCGTCGAGTCCATCCAGGTCAACCCGGCCAAGGCGCTCGCCGCCGTGTTCGCCGAGAGCTCCGTCCACGTCTACGCGGACGGCCTGATGAGCTACGGCCCCACCCGTGACGAACTGCCCCAGTCCATCGCCTGCCGCATCCGCCGGGTGCTCCACCTCGACCTGGTTCCCGGCCTGCGGCCGCTGCTCCTCACCGAGTACGGCGTCGGCGCCGAGCTCGTCCCCGACGAGGCCTTCCGCGCGGTGCTGCGGGAGATCGCGACGGCCTCGGAGAGCTCGGCGGAGAACGCGGCCCTCAGCGTCGCGACCGCCGCCGCGCCCACCGCCCTGCTCCTCGGCCAGTATCTCGCCGTCCTCGGCATCCTCACCGTCGAGGAGGAGGAGGACCTGCACGTACGGATGCTGCGCGGCGCCGCCGCGGCCGGCCACCGTGCCGTGGTCTTCAAGCCGCACCCGACGGCCCCCGCCAGCTACTCCACCGCGCTGCACGAGGAGGCCGCCCGCACCGGCGTCGACCTCACCGTCCTGGACGGCCCGCTGCTCGCCGAGACCTTCTACGAACGATGCCGTCCAAACCTGGTCGTGGGCTGTTTCTCCACCGCCATGCTGACCGCCGCCGTCTACTTCGGCGTGCCCATCGCGCGGGTCGGCACCGGCACGGTCCTGGACCGCCTCACGCCGTACGAGAACAGCAACCGGGTCCCGCTCACGGTCGTCGACCACCTCGTGCCCGACCTGGAGGGCGACACGGCGCCCGCCGTGCCGGGCGCCGCCCCCGACAGCCTCGCGCCGCTGGTCCGCGCGGTCGGCTACTGCATGCGCCCGACCGCGCACCCCGGCCTGCGCGAGGAGACGGCCGCCTATCTCGCGGAGCACGGCACGGACCCGGCCCTGGCGCACCACTTCCCGGCCGAGCGCCTCGCCGAACTGGAGCTGAAGGTCCCGGCCCGCGCCTAGCGGGTGTTACGTCCGACCGGCCGACCTGACCAGCGTGAAGACCGCGCCCTCCGGGTCGGCCACCAGGGCGAGCCGCCCCGCCGTGCCCTCGCGCGGCGGGCGGACCACCTGGCCGCCCAGCTCGGTGACCAGGCGCGCGGAGGCGTCCACGTCGGCCACCTCGAAGTACGTCATCCAGTGCGCGCCCCGGTCACGGGGCAGCGCCGTCCCCACCCCGTGCAGCGAGGCGACCGGCCGCCCGTCGAGGTGGAGGGTGAGGTAGTCGAAGTCCGCGGACACCACCGGCTCGACCTCGTACGGGAAGACCGTCCCGTAGAACTTGCCGACGGAGGCCGTCTCGTACGTCAGAAGCTCGTTCCACACCGGGGTGCCGGGCGGACCCGCCGCCGCCGTGCCGTGATGGGCGTCGGCCTGCCAGACGCCGAAGACGGCGCCCGCCGGGTCCGCGCAGATCGCGAGCCGCCCGGCCTCGCCCGCGTCCAGCGGGCCGACCGCGACCGTGCCGCCGCAGCACCGGATGGTCTCCGCCGTGTCGTCGGCGTCGTCGGTGGCCAGATAGGGGGTCCAGGCGATCGGCAGATGCCGGTCCGGCGGCAGCTGGCCGATCCCGGCCACCTCCCGGCCGTCGAGCAGCGCGCGCACATACGGTCCGAGCTGCTCCGGACCGGGCGTGAACTCCCAGCCGAAGAGCTCGGCGTAGAACTCCCGCGTCGCGTCAAGTCCGTGCACCATCAAGCTCACCCAACAGGGTGTACCGGGTGTGCGCCGAGTCGCCTCGGTCATCGTCACTCTCTTCTCGCCAGTGGCCCCACACGCCGGGACCGGCGGGCCGTACGGAGGGCCTCTGGCGGGTCACTGCCCGCGCTTCGCCCGCCGTACACATGCACCGGGCGTCCGTCCCGTCCCGATGGTGGCACCACGGCGCGGCCCGCGCGCCTCCGGACGATTCGGGAGGGCGCCGTCCCTCAGGGGGCGGGCTGCGCGAGGATGGCTCCTATGAAGCCCATCATCTCCGCAAGCGAACTCGCGAGCGAATCGGCCGGGGCGACGCCGCCGGTCCTCCTGGACGTGCGTTATCTGGCCGTCGGCGGCCCGCCCGGACGGCCGGAGTACGAGACCGGTCACCTCCCCGGCGCCGTGTACGTGGACCTGGACGCCGAACTCGCGGGACCGCCCGGGGCCGGCGGGCGGCACCCGCTGCCGGACCTGGCCGCCTTCGGCGCCACGATGCGCCGGGCGGGCGTCTCGGCCGGCACCCCGGTCGTGGTCTACGACGGCGGGCTCGGCTGGGGCGCGGCCCGCGCCTGGTGGCTGCTGCGCTGGGCCGGGCACCCGGACGTCCGGGTCCTGGACGGCGGTCTCGCCGCGTGGACGGGGGAGCTGTCCAAGGACGTGCCCGTGCCCGTGCCGGGCGACTTCGAGCCGCGGCCGGGCGGGCTCCGGATGCTCGACGCGGACGGCGCGGCCTCACTCGCCCGCTCGGGCCTGCTGCTCGACGCGCGCGCGGCCGAGCGCTACCGGGGCGACGTGGAGCCCATCGACCGGATCGGCGGCCACATCCCCGGCGCGGTCTCGGCCCCGACGATGGAGAACGTGGCCGCGGACGGCCGCTTCCTGCCGGCCGAGACCCTGGCCGCCCGGTTCGCCGGTCTGGGCGCCGGGCCGGACACCGAGGTGGGCGTCTACTGCGGCTCCGGCGTCTCCGCCGCCCAGGAGGTGCTCGCCCTGGCGATCGCGGGCTTCGACGCCGCCCTCTACACCGGCTCCTGGTCCGAGTGGTCCTCCGACCCGGCCCGCCCGGTGGCGACGGGCCCGGACCCGCAGTAGCCGGCGGTACGGGGAAGGGCCCGCGCCACCACCGTGGCGCGGGCCCTTCCCCGTACGACAGGCCGGTCCGAAGGTCAGTCCGACTGCTTCTTGCGGCGGGTGCCGAAGACGATCTCGTCCCAGCTGGGGACCGCCGCGCGGCGGCCCGGACGGACGCCGTCGGCCTCGGCCTGCCGGTCCGTGGTGCCGATCAGCCGGTCGCGGTGGCCGGAGACGGCCCGGGGCATCAGGACGTCCGCGTAGGCGGAACCGGCGCCCGCGGACGCCGCCGGGGCCGGCGGCTCCTCGGCCGCGACCTCGTCCGAGGGCTCGCTGCTCGGCTGCTCGGGCACCACCAGGTCGCCGCGGAAGCTCGGCACCGCCTCCAGGAGGCTGGTCAGCGAGTCGCGCTCGTCCTCCGGCTCGGGAACCGGGGCGGGCGCACGCTCGATCTGCCGGTCGAGGGCGCGGTCCAGCGGCCGGTCCCGGGGCAGCCGGGCGATCCGCGGTACGAACGGGAAGCTCGGCTCCGGCACGGCCGCGAGGGTGTCGTCGGTCTCGCCGATCAGCGCCCGCGCCTCGTCGTCGACGGCCTGGACGAGCCGCCGGGGCGGGTCGTACGTCCAGCTCGCCGTGTGCACCTCGCCCGCGACCCGGTAGACCAGCAGCACCTCCCAGGTGCCGTCGTCGCGCCGCCAGGAGTCCCACTGCACGGTGTCCTTCTCGGCACCGCGCAGCAGCAGCCGCTCCTGCACCGCCTCGCCGAGCTGGGGACCGGTGTTCTCGCCCGGCCGGCGCACGGGAGTCTTGCGGGCCCGCTCCGCCATGAAGGCGCGCTCGGCGAGCACCGGGCCCTCGAAACGGCGCACCCGGTCGACGGGGATGCCGGCGAGCTGAGCGACCTCCTCAGCGGAGGCACCGGCTCGTATCCGGGCCTGGATGTCGCGGGGGCGGAGGTGGCTCTCCACCTCGATCTCGATCTGACCGAGCCGGGCGCGGTCGTTGCGGACCGCGGCACGCAGCCGCTCGTCGATCGGAAGTGTGTACTCCGTGTTGTCAGCAGCCTTCAGCACCAGTCGTGTGCCGTCGTTCGAGACGGCCACGACACGCAGTTCGGGCATGGGAACCTCCCGGGTGGTGCCTGCCGACGTCACGTGCGTCGCTGCTTCCGCTAGTCGAGTGTGGCCTGCCCGGGTGCAGCCTGCCACAACCCTGCCGAGTTGCCCGGCGTGTCGGGCATGGACCCTGGCACGCCGTTATGGCACGGTTACCTGAATGCCACGCAGAGTGACTGGCCGTCACGCTGTGTCGCGGGCGTCCGTGCGGTGCCGTGGCGCCGCCGGTTCGAGTGCCACCTTCGGCCCCCTTCCGTCGATTCCGGACACCCATGAGGGAGTCCGGACCCAGGGCTCGCCACAGTACTCCATTCGGGCCACCTGGGTGGAGCGGCGCGCCGCCCAACTTGTCGGGCGGTTCGGGAGTTGAGTCTCCGCGATCTCCGCCCTCGCGTGTCGCTCTTCACAGAAGCGCCGGAAACGGAACTAATCCCTTCGCCCATTTGTCCCTTCTGGGTGCACGGTGGAACGAATGAACAAGCGGGTGTTGGAGATGCGTCACACGCCGGACAGCGGCACGGAGCGGAGCGGGGACGAGAAGAAACGGTTCGGCCTGAGCGTCCCTCAGGTGGCGGGCAGCGCGCTCGCCGCCGTCGTCGCCGCCAAGCTCGCCTCCAGTCTCGGGGTCTACGGCACCATCCTCGGCGCCGGTGTGATCAGCGTCATCGCCACCTGCGGCGGCCCGGTGCTGCAGCACCTCTTCAAGCGCACCGGTGAGCAGATGCGCGAGGTCACCCAGCAGGGCAGACAGTCCGGCACCGCCCCCGCGAAGGAATCGCAGCGGCCCCAGGCGCAGGGGGAGTTCGGCGAACCCACCGTCCACGGCACCCGGATGCGCGGCTGGAAGCGGCCTGCCCTCGGCGCTGCCGCGGTCTTCCTGCTCGCGATGGGCGGCATCACCGCGTACGAGCTGACCTCCGGTCAGGACCTCGGCGGCACCAAGGGCACCACGACCTTCGGCTCGGTGGTGCGGGGCGGCGACCCCGCCGGCGACGGCGGGAAGGGGGACGACGGGCCGTCCCCGACGCCCCGGCAGGAGGGCGGGGCCGGCACGGCGACGCCGACTCCGGGTGACACTCCCGCCGGCGGCGGGACCGGCACGGCGACCCCCGAGCCGACCGGTACCCCGACCGAGACCCCGACTCCGTCCGGCTCCACCGGGCCCACCGGCGGGACCGGCACCACGCCGCCTGCGACCACCCCGCCCGCCACCGAGTCCGCGAGCCCGCCCGCGACGGACGCCGGGTGATGTCGGCCGGGTGACCGTCAGTCGCCGAGCACCCTGCGCAGGTAGTCGTTCGCGAAGCGCCGGTCCGGGTCCAGCCGGTCGCGCAGCGCCGTGAACTCGCCGAAGCGCGGGTAGACCTTCTCGAAGTAGGCGGCGTCCCGGGTGTGGACCTTGCCCCAGTGGGGGCGCCCGCCGTGCTCCGTCATGATGCGCTCCACCGCCGTGAAGTACGCGCGGTGGGGCGTGCCCTTGTAGAGATGCACGGCGATGTACACGGACTCCTGGCCCGAGGCCGTGGACAGCGCGATGTCGTCGGCCGGCGCCGTCCGCACCTCCACCGGGAAGCTCACCTTCAGCGGCGAGCGCTCGATCATCGCCTTCAGCTCGCGCAGCGCGGAGACGGCCGCCTCGCGGGGCAGCGCGTACTCCATCTCCAGGAAGCGGACCCGGCGCGGCGAGGTGTAGACCTTGTACGGGATGTCCGTGTACGTACGGGCGGACAGGGCGCGGCTGGAGACCTTCGCGAGCGCAGGGATGACCGGCGGCACGGCCCGGCCCAGCGAACACGCCAGCTGGAAGACGCCGTTGGACAGCAGCTCGTCCTCGACCCAGCCGCTGACCCGGCCCACCGGGGCGGCGGGGCCGGCGCTGCGGTTGTTGCGCTTGGTGTTGCAGTTGTCGGTGTGCGGGAACCAGTAGAACTCGAAGTGCTCGTTCTCCGCATGCAGCTGGTCGAACTCCGAGGTCACGCGGCCGAAGGACATCGGCTCCTCGCGCGCGGTGAGCAGGAAGACCGGCTCCACGGCGAAGGTCAGGGCGGTGATCACACCGAGCGCGCCGAGACCGATCCGGGCGGCGGCGAAGACCTCGGGGTTCTCGGTGGCCGAGCAGGTCATCAGGGTGCCGTCGGCGGTGACCAGTTCGATCCCGCGGATCTGCGCGGCGATCGAGGCGGAGTCGCGCCCGGTGCCGTGGGTGCCGGTGGAGGTGGCGCCGGCGACCGTCTGCTCCATGATGTCGCCCATGTTCGTGAGCGACAGGCCCTCGCGCGCGAGCGCCGTGTTGAGCCGCTTCAGCGGAGTGCCGGACTCCACGGTCACGGTCATCGCCTCGCGGTCGATCCGGCGGATGCCGGTCAGCAGATGGGGCCGTACGAGCACCCCGTCGGTGGCGGCGACGGAGGTGAAGGAGTGGCCGGTGCCGACCGTCTTCACCCGCAGTCCGTCCTCGGCCGCCCCGCGTATCGCGTCGGCGAGCTCCTCGGCGGAGGCCGGGCTCACCTCCCGTACGGGGCGGGAGGTGACGTTCCCCGCCCAGTTACGCCATGTGCCGCTCGCCGTCCTGCCGCTCGCCGGCCCGCTGATCGGCCCCGGCTGCGTCGTCGACCTGCTCAAGCTGCCCCTCCCGCGTCGGCGCCGGCCTGCGCAGCCGGCGGTGGCCGAGGAGTGCCACGGCGACCGCGAGCGCACCCGAGACGACGGGCGCCACGTACCCCGACTCCGCCCCGGACGCGTCGACCACCCAGCCGGCGGCCGAGGAGCCGAGCGCCACACCGATCGCGAGCCCGGTCCCTGTCCAGGTCATGCCCTCGGTCAGTTTGGTGCGCGGTACGTGCGCTTCGACGAGGGCCATCGTGGTCACCATCGTCGGTGCGATGGAGAGGCCCGCGACAAAGAGCGCCACGGCCAGCAACGGCAGGTTCCCGGCCAGTAGGAGGGGGATCATACTCACGGCCATCGCGCCCACGCCCACGAGCCAGCGCACCGCCGGCTCGCCCTTGACCCGGAGCAGCCCGAAGACCGCGCCGGCCAGGCACGAGCCCAGCGCGTACACGGCGAGCACCAGGCTCGCGGCGGACTTGTGGCCCTGCTCCTCGGCGAAGGCGACGGTGACCACGTCCACCGAGCCGAAGACGGCGCCGGTGGCGACGAAGGCCAGGGCGAGCACCTGGAGGCCGGGGGAGCGGAGCGCCGAGCCGCCGGAGTGGGTCTCGCGCGGGTGCGGGGCCGGTTCGGTGGCGCGCTGCGCGGTCAGCCAGAAGACGCCGACGGCGAGGAAGGCACCGGCGAGCAGCGGGCCCGCCTCGGGGAACCAGGTGGTCGACAGGCCGATCGAGATGATCGGGCCGAAGATGAAGCACACCTCGTCGACGATCGACTCCCACGAGTAGGCGGTGTGCAGCCGTTGCGCGTCGCCCCGGTAGAGCTCCGCCCACCGCGCCCGGGTCATCGCGCCGAGGCTCGGTACGGTGCCGACGCAGGCCGTGAACACGAACAGGGTCCAGTCCGGGGCCTCGAAGGTCACGCACAGCAGCAGCCCGGCGGCGGCCGTCAGCGAGATCAGGGTGGCCGGGCGCAGCACCCGGCGCTGCCCGTGGCGGTCGACGAGCCGGGAGATCAGCGGGCCGAGCGCGGCGGCCGAGAGCGCCAGCGTCGCGGACAGCGCGCCGGCGAGCCCGTAACGCCCGGTGACCTGCGAAATCATGGTCACGATGCCGATGCCCATCATGGACAGCGGCATGCGGCCGACGAAGCCGGCGAGGGAGAAGGACGTGCTCCCGGGGGCCGCGAAGATCGCGCGATAGGGACTGGCCAAGGGGATCTCCGGGCTCGGGCAGGGTGCACGCGCTCGCGTGGGCGGACGCACCCTCATGAATCAGCGGCGTGAGTCAGCGCCGTGAAACAGCGGTGTGAATCAGCGCCGTGAATCAGCGCCGTGAATCAGCGGCATGAGTTAACGGCTAAAGCCTACGGCTTCGAACTGATCTGGTCACTCGCTTTTCCGGCCGCTCTCCCCGGTCGGGCCGCGCCACCGGCTGTCAGCCCCGGGTGGGAGGATCGGTGCATGTCCGACGAGCACGATCCCGCCCCGTACGACGCCCTGTTGCTGCTCTCCTTCGGAGGCCCCGAGGGCCCGGACGACGTGGTCCCGTTCCTGGAGAACGTGACCCGCGGCCGCGGCATCCCCAAGGAACGGCTGAAGGAAGTGGGGCAGCACTACTTCCTCTTCGGCGGCGTCAGTCCCATCAACGACCAGAACCGCGCCCTGCTCGACGCCCTGCGCGCGGACTTCGCCGAGGCCGGCCTCGACCTGCCGGTCTACTGGGGGAACCGGAACTGGGCGCCGTACCTCACCGACACCCTGCGCGAGATGATCACCGACGGACGGCGCCACATCGCCGTCCTCGCCACCAGCGCGTACGCCTCCTACTCCGGCTGCCGCCAGTACCGGGAGAACCTCGCGGACTCGCTCGCCGAGCTGGAGGCGGAGGGGCTGCCGCTGCCCCGCATCGACAAGCTCCGGCACTACTTCAACCACCCCGGCTTCGTCCGCCCCATGATCGAGGGCGTGCTCGCCTCCCTCGACGGGCTCGACGCCTCCGTACGGGACGGGGCCCACCTCGCCTTCACCACCCACTCCATCCCCGACTCCGCCGCCGACACGTCCGGTCCCGCCTCCGAGCACGGCGAGGGCGGCGCCTATGTGAAGCAGCACCTCGACGTGGCGCGCCTGATCGCCGACGCGGTCCGCGAGGAGACCGGCGTCGAGCACCCCTGGCAGCTCGTCTACCAGTCGCGCAGCGGCGCCCCGCACATGCCGTGGCTGGAGCCCGACATCTGCGACCACCTGGAGGCGCTGCACGGCGCCGGCACCCCGGCCGTCGTCATGGTCCCCATCGGCTTCGTCTCGGACCACATGGAGGTCCGGTACGACCTCGACACCGAGGCCACCGCCAAGGCCGCCGAGCTGGGGCTCCCGGTGCGGCGCTCGGCGACCGTCGGGGCCGACCCCCGGTTCGCCGCGGCCGTGCGCGAGATGATCCTGGAGCGCGCCGCGAGCGAGCGCGGACAGCGCGTCGAGCGCTGCGCCCTGGGCACCCTCGGGGCCTCCCACGACCTGTGCCCGATCGGCTGCTGCCCCGGCCGGACGGAGCGTCCGGCGGCCGCCGGCGCCGACAGCCCGTACGCCTGACCCGTACGCCCGATCCCCACGCCCGACCCGTGATGCCCAAGGAGCCCGAGGCATGACCGATCCCCTGCTGTCCGAACTGCACGAGCTGGCCCTGGAGGCCGGCCGCCGGGCCGGCGAGCTGCTGCGCGACGGGCGGCCCGACGACCTGGCCGTGGCCCAGACGAAGACCAGCGCCGTCGACGTGGTCACCGAGATGGACATCGCCGCCGAGAAGCTGATCACCGGCTTCCTCGCCGAGCACCGCCCGCACGACGGCCTCCTCGGCGAGGAGGGCGCCGCGACCACCGGCACCAGTGGTGTGCGCTGGGTCATCGACCCGCTCGACGGCACCGTGAACTACCTCTACGGCCTCCCGACCTGGGCCGTCTCCATCGCGGCCGAGCGGGACGGCGAGACCGTCGTCGGCGTCGTCGAGGTCCCGATGCGCGGTGAGACCTTCCACGCCGTCCTGGGCGGCGGCGCCCGGCTCGGCGACCGGTCGCTCGCCGTCCGGCCCTCCCCGGAGCTCGGCCAGGCCCTGGTCGCGACCGGCTTCGGCTACGTCCAGGAGCGCCGCGCCCACCAGGCCGAGGTGGTCGCACAGCTGCTCCCGCAGGTCCGTGACATCCGCCGCGGCGGCTCCGCGGCCATCGACCTCTGCGACGTCGCGGCCGGCCGGTTCGACGCGTACTACGAGCGCGGCCTCAACCCCTGGGACTTGGCCGCGGGCGAGCTGATCGCGCGCGAGGCGGGTGCCCTGACCGGTGGCCGGGCGGGGGAGCGCGCCTCCGGCGAGCTGCTCCTCGCCGCCCCGGAGGGCCTGTTCGGGATGCTCCAGGAGTTCCTGGAGCGGGCGGGTGCCTGGCACGACTGAGGCCGGTCGGGCCCCGCCCGCCGGACGGAGTCCGGCCAGGCGTCCGAAGCCTGTGAGGCCCCCTGGGGCCGAGCAGTGCGAGGGCGGCCAGGAAGGGTGGTGCCTGACGGCCGGCATACGGAAGGGCCCCCGGAGCCGATGGCTCCGGGGGCCCTTCCGCGTTCGCGGGGTCAGGCGCGGGAGGCGCCGACCTCCACGCCGTGTTCGGCGGCCAGGCGGTGCAGGTCGTCAAGCTCGGCCTGCTCGACCTCCACAAGGAAGTCGTCGCCCGCCTCGCGAGCGCGCGTGAGGTCCGACTGCGTGGTCCTGATGCGGTGCAGCAGTCCTGCGGTGAAAGCGTCCATCGTGCGCCCCCTCGTCGTGGGTCGGTGGCACGGGGAGTGCCGGGGGTGGGTGGATCACGCACTGCCATCTCTGGGGGACAGAGAGCGGTAGGTGGCACGCCACCTACAGGGTGTGATCGCGGGGTGTGCAGTCGTCCTCCCCAGCCCTTTGTGGGCGGAAACCTCAACTGGCCCGTGAACCAGGTGAATTCTTCCGGCGCCCCGCGCGGCCGGCCCGCCCGGACCGGGCGGATCCGGCGCCGTACGGCGGCCCCGCCGCCCGCGCACCCCGCCTTACAGCCGGTTTACGGGCGTTCGGGGCAGGATGGACACGCACAGTCAGTGCGCAGAGCCGCCCGGTCCGCATGCGGGACCAGGGCGCCCAGGAAAGGACTTACGGACGTGCGCGTACTCGTCGTCGAGGACGAGCAGCTCCTCGCGGATGCGGTGGCCACCGGTCTGCGCCGGGAGGCCATGGCGGTCGACGTCGTGTACGACGGGGCCGCCGCCCTGGAGCGCGTCGGGGTCAACGACTACGACGTCGTGGTGCTCGACCGCGACCTGCCCCTGGTCCACGGCGACGACGTCTGCCGCAAGATCGTCGAGCTCGGCATGCCCACCCGGGTGCTGATGCTGACCGCCTCCGGCGACGTCAGCGACCGGGTCGAGGGCCTGGAGCTCGGCGCCGACGACTACCTGCCCAAGCCCTTCGCCTTCAGCGAGCTCACCGCCCGCGTCCGCGCCCTGGGGCGGCGCACCTCCGTGCCGCTGCCGCCCGTCCTGGAGCGGGCCGGCATCAAGCTCGACCCCAACCGCCGCGAGGTCTTCCGCGACGGCAAGGAGGTCCAGCTCGCGCCGAAGGAGTTCGCCGTCCTGGAGGTCCTGATGCGCAGCGAGGGCGCGGTCGTCTCGGCCGAGCAGCTCCTGGAGAAGGCCTGGGACGAGAACACCGACCCGTTCACCAACGTCGTCCGCGTCACGGTGATGACCCTGCGCCGCAAGCTCGGCGAGCCACCGGTGATCGTCACCGTCCCCGGCTCGGGATACCGGATCTGAGCCGATGGCCTCGAACACCACGACCGTCAACGCGCCGCCGAAACCGCACTGGGACCCCCGGGACCCGGTTCGCCCGCTGCTGCGCCCCACCATCCGGATAAGGCTCACCCTGCTCTACGGCGGGATGTTCCTGATCGCCGGCATCATCCTGCTGGCGATCATCTACCTGTTCACCGCGCAGGCCGTCCGGGACACCACCGCCACCCTGCCCTTCAAGGTGGTCAGCGGCACGGTCACGGCCACCACCGACTGGTGCCAGCTGCCCGACAAGTCCACCGGCGACCAGCTCAACAACGCCGTCTCCATGTGTGTGCGGCACCAGAGCGACCTGGCCCTGGACGACCTGCTGCGGCGCTCCCTGTTCGCCCTGCTCGGCCTGAGCATCATCGCCTTCGCCTTCGGCTACGCCATGGCCGGCCGGGTGCTCTCGCCGCTCGGCCGGATCACCCGGACCGCCCGCCAGGTGGCCGGCACCGACCTGTCCCGGCGCATCGAGCTGGACGGGCCGGACGACGAGCTGAAGGAGCTCGCCGACACCTTCGACGAGATGCTGGAGCGCCTGGAGCGGGCCTTCAGCGCCCAGCAGCGCTTCGTCGCCAACGCCTCGCACGAGCTGCGCACGCCGCTGGCGATCAACCGCACGCTCCTGGAGGTCACGCTCTCCGACCCGGCGGCGCCGGTGGAGATCCAGCAGCTCGGCAAGACCCTGCTCGCGACCAACGAGCGCAGTGAGCAGCTGGTCGAGGGCCTGCTGCTGCTCGCCCGCAGCGACAACGAGATCGTCGAGCGCAAAGCGGTGGACCTGGCCGAGGTGGCCTCGCGGGCCATGGACCAGACACGCTCCGAGGCCGAGGCCAAGGGCGTGGAGTTCCGCGGCGAGCGGGCCCCGGCCGTGGTCCAGGGCAACGGTGTGCTCCTGGAGCGGATCGCCCTGAACCTGGTGCAGAACGCCGTCCGGTACAACGTGCCGGAGGACGGCTGGGTGGAGGTCGTCACCACCGTGGCGGAGGGCCAGGCGGTCCTCGAGGTGTCCAACACGGGGCCGGTCGTCCCGGCATACGAGATCGACAACCTTTTCGAGCCATTCCGGCGCCTCCGTCAGGAGCGCACGGGGAGTGACAAGGGCGTCGGCCTCGGCCTGTCGATCGCGCGCTCCGTCGCGCGGGCGCACGGCGGCCGTATCATCGCCGAGCCGCGCGAGGGCGGCGGACTCGTGATGCGTGTCACGCTGCCGACCTGACACACTGCACGAAGCCGACCGGATTTGTTCGCTTTGCGCTGAATTTCCGCTTCTCTTTATCCTGGTCGTTCTGTGTGATCGATCACAGGAAAGAGTGTCCGGCTCTCCACTCTCCGTGTCCGCGAATTCCCTCGGAAAACCCGGAAAAGTCCGGGTTTCCGAGGGGTTGAATGACGGGAAGTACACGGGGTGGCACCCGTGAGGGAGCGCCACAGGACCGTGTACGGTCCGCTTCGCCACCCAACGCCGGTCACTCGTGAGAGGGCGGATTGGGTGTCGATTGAGTAACAGACCTTGATGTGAGGCAAAATCTCCGCCTCAGGTCGGGCACAAGTCCGGCCTCTCACGCGTTACGTGCGCTGGAGACACCGCAACCACCCAGAGGGGGAGAGCAGACATGGCAACGGATTACGACACCCCACGCAAGACCGACGACGACGTCGACTCGGACAGCCTTGAGGAACTGAAGGCCCGGCGGAACGACAAGTCGACCTCGACCGTCGACGTCGACGAGTTCGAGGCCGCCGAGGGCCTGGAGCTCCCGGGCGCCGACCTCTCGAACGAGGAGTTGGCCGTCCGGGTCCTGCCCAAGCAGGCGGACGAGTTCACCTGCATGAGCTGCTTCCTCGTGCACCACCGGAGCCAGCTGGCCCGGGAGAAGAACGGTCAGCCGATCTGCCGCGACTGCGACTGAGATCGAGTGGCCGTGGCAGGCGACACACCGTCTCGGAAGCGACGGCTCCGGCTCCCCGGGAGGCCGAAGGCGTACCAGGGCGGCTCGGGCCCGGCAGAGGGCGTCATGGACGCTCCCTCCGCCGAGCACTCCGCCCTCCTGCCCGCACCTGGCGCACGTGACGACGAGCGAGGCCCCGCGGCCTCGCTCGAAGCATCCGGCGCGCCGGACCCCGCCGGTCACCGGCCGCCCGCTCCTGACGGAGCGGTCGCCCCCGTGGACGGCAGCACCCCGGACACCGGCCGCGACGGCACCCACGAGGGCACCGGCACCGGTGACAGCGCCGGCGGGCGCGGCGTCCTGCGGCGCGTGGCCAATCCCGCGCGCGTCCAGCTCGACCGCATCAAGCTCGACAGCGCCCGCATCGAAGCCGTACGGCGCGGAGTCAGGCGCGGCGGCCAGGGCGCGAAGGCCGGCATCGGCTATCTCGCGGACCGCGTCATGGAGATCGCCCCGCGCGTCCCCGTACGCGACCTGGCGACCCTCCGGCGGCAGTTCCCGGGCCTCGGGCCCGAGCAGATCGCCGACAGACTGATCTCCGGCGCGGCCAACGCCAGCGCCACCGTCGGAGCCGGCGTCGGCGCCGCCGCCATGCTGCCCGTGCCGCCCGCGATGCCCGCCGAGCTGGCCGCCGAGATCACCGGCGTCGCCGCCATCGAGCTCAAACTCATCGCCGAGCTGCACGAGGTCTACGGCCTGCGGCCGCCGGGCTCGCTCACCCAGCGCTCCACCGCGTACCTGGTCTCGTGGACCGAGGAGCGCGGCATCGACCCCACCAAGCCGACCACGGTCAACGCGGCGCTCGGCGGTCAGATGAAGCGCGAACTGCGCCAGCAGATCATGAAGCGCATGATGCGCAACCTGCCGAACCTCACCCCGTTCATGGTCGGCGCGGCCGTCGGCGCCGTGATGAACCGGCGCGACACCAAGAAGGTCGCCGCGCACGTCCGCAAGGACCTGCGGGCCCGCCAGATCCCCTGGGACGCCCTCCCGGCCCTGCCTCCCCTGGAGCAGCCGGAGAACCCCAAGGAGATCGGCTTCTAGCCCCTGGAGGGCCCCTGGGGCCCTCACGGGTTTCCTGCGGGCCGGTCGGCCGGCCCCAGGACCGTCGGTGTTCTTCGTGGCCCTTCGTGGCCCGTCGTGCGGCTAGCGCGCCTCGGCGCGGGCCGCCTCCAGGGCCGTCGCGAGCGCCTGGGGATCACGGCTGGACAGATAGACGTACGGGGTCGGGTCCGCCGGGTCCGTCACCTCGACCCGCACCGCCGTCGGCACATAGCCGCGCATCACCATGAACGCGCGCGGGTCGGCCTTGTACGTGCGCCACGCGCGCGCCTCCTCGGCGTCGAGCACCTCGGGCACCCCCAGCGCCGACGCCGGAATCCGTGCCTCCCCCGCGACCAGCGAGCCCGCGACCACCCGGATCCGGGCGGAGCCGTACGAGGAGACGCCCGCCCCGGCGAGCGCCGTCGCCACGATCAGCCCGGCGAGCGCCGGCACGATACCCAGCGGGAGCATGATCAGGGCGCCGGACAGGCCGAGGAGGGCCGCGATCAGCCACCAGGACCGGGGCGCGGTCAGACGTTCGTCGAAGCTCGGGGCGGTGGAGGGCGCGGAAGGCTGCTGCATGCCCCCAAGCTTGGCACGGCGCGACCCGCGCCCGGCCGCGCGGGTAAGGTCTGCGCCTGTGACTGGAACATCTGCCGCTCTCACCCCGCCGGCCGACGCCATAGCGCCGGTACGCCACCCCGACGCGCCCGTCCCCGGCGAGCCGCTCGGTGCGCACTACGAGTACTGCTTCGGGTGCGGCGGCGGGCAGTCCCACGGGCTGCACCTGGAGGCGCGCGCGGGCGAGGGCGTGACGGTCACCGCGGAGTTCACCGTGACCCCCGACCACCAGGGCGCTCCCGGCCTCGCGCACGGCGGCGTGCTCGCCACCGCGCTCGACGAGACCCTCGGCTCCCTGAACTGGCTGCTGCGGGTCATCGCCGTGACCGGGCGCCTGGAGACCGACTTCGCCCGGCCCGTCCCGGTCGGCACCGTGCTCCACCTCCAGGCCGAGGTCACCGCCGTGCACGGCCGCAAGATCTACTCGACCGCCGTCGGCCGGATCGGCGGGCCCGAGGGCCCCGTCGCCGTCCGCGCCGACGCCCTCTTCATCGAGGTCAAGGTCGACCACTTCATCGACAACGGGCGCCCGGAGGAGATCCGGGCGGCCATGTCCGACCCCGACCAGGTCAGGCGCGCCCGCGCCTTCGAGGTGAACCCCTGATGCGCAATCCCGTCGACGTACTCATCCGCCGAGTGGACCCGGAGGTGCCGCTCCCCGCGTACGGGCACCCCGGTGACGCCGGTGCCGATCTGGTGACCACCGAGGCCGCCGTGCTCGCCCCGGGGGAGCGGGCCGTGCTGCCCACCGGCGTCTCCATCGCGCTGCCGGACGGCTACGCGGCCTTCGTGCATCCGCGCTCCGGGCTGGCCGCCCGCTGCGGCGTCGCGCTGGTCAATGCCCCGGGGACGGTCGATGCCGGGTACCGTGGAGAGATCAAGGTGATCGTCGTCAATCTGGATCCGCGCGAGAGCGTGCGGTTCGAACGATTCGACCGGATTGCCCAACTGGTCGTCCAGCAGGTCGAGAAGGTGCGCTTCCACGAGGTCGCGGAGCTTCCCGGCTCCGCGCGGGCCGAGGGGGGCTTCGGGTCCACCGGCGGTCATGCCGCCGTGGACGGCACTACGGGTGGGAATCGATACGCTTCGGTCGTATCCGACCGGGAAGGACAGTGACGTGTTCGGACGTCGCAAGAAGAGCGGTGCCGCCGAGGACGCCGCCGAGCAGGTCGTCGACGCGGTGGACACCGAAGACACGGCCGACGCCGCCGAGGGGCAGCGCCGGGTGAACCTTCCGCCGGCGCCCCGGCCCGACGGTCCGTGGGACATCTCCGAGGTCAGCAGGCCGGAGGAGGGCCGCGTGGACCTCGGCGGCATCTTCGTGCCCGGCGTCGAGGGCATGGAGCTTCGGGTCGAGGTGGCGGGCGACGCGATCGTCGCGGCCACCGTCGTGCTGCGCGACAGCGCCGTGCAGCTCCAGGCCTTCGCCGCCCCCAAGAAGGAGGGCATCTGGGGCGAGGTCCGCGACGAGATCGCGACCGGCATCACCCAGCAGGGCGGTGCCATCGAGGAGATCGAGGGCCCGCTGGGCTGGGAGCTGCGCGCCCAGGTCCCGGTGCAGCTGCCCGACGGCAACCGGGGCGTCCAGCTGGTGCGCTTCGTCGGCGTCGACGGCCCGCGCTGGTTCCTGCGCGGTGTGATCTCCGGGCAGGGTGCGGTGCAGCCCGAGGCCGCGGGGCTCCTGGAGCAGATCGTCCGGGACACCGTGGTCGTGCGCGGCGAGGGCCCGATGGCCCCGCGCGACCCGATCGTCCTCAAGCTGCCCAGCGACGCCCAGATGGTGCCGGACGGCGTGCAGCAGGAGGACCAGTCCGGCTCCCGCTTCTCCGGCGGCATGGGCCAGCTGCAGCGCGGTCCGGAGATCTCCGAGATCCGCTGACACGGATGCGCTGACATGAATGCGGTGGCACGGATGCGGTGACACGGATCCGCTGACGCCCACGAGGTGAGCAGGCCCGGTGGGCCGTTCCTCCCCGCCCGTACACCAGGTACGGGCGTGGCGGGAGCGGCCCACCGGGCTTTTCGGCAACCGACGGGTGCCCGGGGCAACCGGGTTTTCCACAGGCCTGGCACCGGCGCCCGCCCCATGCACATACTGGCGGCGCACACGTTCGAACCAGGGGGGTACCAGGTGAGTGAGAGCAACGCGCGGACCGGCACGGCCGTCCTCGACGACCCGGCGGCCGCGCCGATGGTCCGGGTGGAGAACCTGCACCGGTCGTACGGGACGGGGGCAGCGGCCGTGCACGCCCTGCGGGGTGTGTCCTTCGACGTCCCGCGCGGCGAGCTGGTCGCCCTCAAGGGCCGCTCCGGCTCCGGCAAGACCACGCTGCTCAACCTGGTGGGCGGCCTGGACACCGCCGACGAGGGGCGCATCGTCATCGACGGCACCGACCTCGCCGATCTCGGCGAGGAGGGACTGCTCGAACTGCGGCGGGACCGGATCGGATTCATCTTCCAGTCCTTCGGGCTCATACCGATCCTCACCGCCGCGGAGAACGTCGGTGTGCCGATGCGGCTGCGCAAGGCCGACCCGAAGGAGCGCGAGGACCGCGTCGCCCTGCTCCTCGCCCTCGTCGGGCTCGCCGATCACACCGCCCAGCGCCCCGGAGAGCTCTCCGGCGGCCAGCAGCAGCGGGTCGCCATCGCCCGCGCCCTCGCCAACCGGCCCGCGCTGCTGATAGCCGACGAGCCGACCGGACAGCTGGACGCCGAGACCGGCCTCGCGGTCATGGAGCTGCTGCGGGCCGTGGTGCGCAGCGAGGGCTGCACGGCCCTGGTCGCCACCCACGACTCCCAGCTCCTCGGCCTCGCGGACCGGGTCCTGGAGCTGCGCGACGGCGAGATCATCGAGCACTGACGAGGCTGTCCGAGCACGGACAAGGCCGCTCATCAGCTGCTCATCAGCCTTCCGGCCGGATGCATCAGGATCACGTCAAGACGGCCCCGAGCGCCGCCACCCGTGCGGAATGTCCGATTAGCTGGACGTAAGGTCTTGGCATGGGACGCGGCAGACTCCGGATCTACCTGGGAGCGGCACCGGGCGTCGGCAAGACGTACGCGATGCTCTCCGAGGCGCACCGCCGTGTCGAGCGCGGCACGGACGTGGTCGTCGCGTTCGTCGAGCACCACGGCCGGCCGCGTACCGAGGTGATGCTGCACGGCCTGGAGCAGATACCCCGGCGGCGGCTCGACCACCGGGGCGGCGTCTTCTCCGAGATGGACGTGGACGCGGTCCTGGCACGGAAGCCGGCCGTGGCCCTGGTGGACGAGCTCGCGCACACCAATGTGCCGGGCTCGCGCAACGCCAAGCGCTGGCAGGACGTCGAGGAACTGCTCGCCGCCGGGATCGACGTGATCTCGACGGTGAACATCCAGCACCTGGAGTCGCTCGGCGACGTGGTCGAGTCGATCACCGGGGTGCGGCAGCGGGAGACCGTGCCGGACGAGGTGGTGCGGCGGGCCGACCAGATCGAGCTGGTCGACATGTCGCCGCAGGCGCTGCGGCGGCGGATGGCGCACGGCAACATCTACCAGCCGGACAAGGTCGACGCGGCCCTGTCGAACTACTTCCGGCCGGGGAACCTGACGGCGCTGCGCGAGCTGGCGCTGCTGTGGACCGCCGACCGGGTCGACGAGTACCTGCGGCAGTACCGGGGCGAGCACAACATCCGCTCCACCTGGCAGGCCCGGGAGCGGATCGTCGTCGGCCTCACCGGCGGCCCTGAGGGCCGCACCCTGATACGGCGCGCCGCCCGGCTCGCCGAGAAGGGCGCGGGCGGCGAGGTCCTGGCCGTCTACATCTCCCGCAGCGACGGCCTCACCGCGGCCTCGCCGAAGGAGCTCGCGGTGCAGCGGACGCTCGTCGAGGACCTCGGCGGCACGTTCCACCACGTGATAGGCGACGACGTGCCGCACGCCCTCCTGGAGTTCGCCCGGGGCGTCAACGCCACCCAGATCGTGCTCGGCTCCAGCCGGCGCCGCACCTGGCAGTACGTCTTCGGGCCGGGCGTCGGCCAGACCGTGGCCCGCGAGTCGGGCCCCGACCTCGACGTGCACATCGTGACCCACGAGGAGGCCAACAAGGGCCGCGGCCTGCCCGTGGCGCGCGGTGCCCGGCTCGGCCGTGCCCGGATTCTGTGGGGCTGGCTGGTCGGCATCGCCGGACCCGCCCTGCTCACCCTGCTGCTCACCCATGTCGACGCGGACCTCGGCCTCGCCAACGACATGCTGCTCTTCCTCACCCTGACGGTCGCCTCCGCGCTCCTCGGCGGCTTCCTGCCGGCCCTGGCCTCGGCGGCCTTCGGCTCCCTGCTGCTCAACTGGTTCTTCACCCCGCCGCTGCACCGGCTGACCATCGCCGACCCGCTGAACATCGTGGCCATCGCCGTCTTCTTCGCCGTCGGCATGTCCGTGGCCTCCGTGGTCGACCTCGCCGCCCGGCGCACCCAGCAGGCCGCCCGGCTGCGTGCCGAGTCCGAGGTGCTGTCCTACCTCGCCGGCAGCGTGCTGCGCGGAGAGACCAGCCTGGAGGCCCTGCTCGAACGGGTCCGGGAGACCTTCTCCATGGAGTCCGTCGCCCTCCTGGAGCGCACCGACGACCTCGAACCCTGGACCTGCGCCGCGAGCGTCGGCGCCCACCCGGCGGTCCGGCCCGAGGATGCCGACGTCGACATGCCCGTCGGCGACCGTCTGGCGCTCGCCCTCAACGGCCGGGTGCTGCCCGCCGAGGACCGGCGTGTCCTCGGCGCCTTCGCCGCCCAGGCCGCCGTCGTCCTCGACCGGCAGCGGCTGGTCGACGAGGCCGAGGAGGCCCGCAAGCTCGCCGAGGGCAACAAGATCCGCACCTCGCTGCTCGCCGCCGTCAGCCACGACCTGCGCACCCCGCTCGCCGGCATCAAGGCCTCCGTCTCCTCGCTCCGCTCCGACGACGTCGAATGGTCCGAGGAGGACCGGGCGCTGCTCCTCGAAGGCATCGAGGAGGGTGCCGACCGGCTCGACCACCTCGTCGGGAACCTGCTCGACATGTCGCGGCTCCAGACCGGCACCGTCACCCCGCTCATCCGCGCCACCGACCTCGACGAGGTCGTCCCCATGGCCCTCGGCGGCGTCCCCGACGGCAGCGTCGAGCTCGACATCCCCGAGACGCTTCCCATGGTCGACGTCGACCGCGGCCTGCTGGAGCGGGCCGTCGCGAACATCGTCGAGAACGCGGTCAAGTACAGCCCCGCCGGCGTCCCCGTGCTCGTCTCCGCCAGCATCCTCGGCGAACGCCTCGAACTGCGCGTCACCGACCGCGGCCCCGGCGTCCCGGACGAGGGCAAGGACGGCATCTTCGAGCCCTTCCAGCGCTTCGGCGACGCCCCGCGCGGCGCCGGCGTGGGCCTCGGCCTCGCGGTCGCCCGCGGCTTCGTCGAGGCCATGGGCGGCACCCTCGCCGCCGAGGACACCCCCGGCGGCGGCCTGACCATGGTGCTCACCCTGCGCACGGCCCGCGGCTCCGCGCCGCCGCCCCCGGACACCAGGGCGGCCGCCCAGGAGACCCTCCACACGTTCACGTGACCCGGGCCCGGCCCGTAACACTCCCTGCACCAACCAACAGGAAGGCCATTCTTCATGACCCGGGTCCTCGTGGTCGACGACGAGCCACAGATCGTCCGCGCCCTGGTGATCAACCTCAAGGCACGGAAGTACGAGGTCGACGCGGCGCCCGACGGCGCCACCGCCCTCCGGCTCGCCGCCGAGCGCCATCCCGATGTCGTCGTCCTCGACCTCGGCCTGCCCGACATGGACGGCGTCGAGGTGATCAAGGGCCTGCGCGGCTGGACCCGGGTGCCGATCCTGGTGCTCTCCGCCCGGCAGACCTCCGACGAGAAGGTCGAGGCGCTCGACGCCGGCGCCGACGACTACGTCACCAAGCCCTTCGGCATGGACGAGCTGCTCGCCCGGCTGCGCGCCGCCGTCCGCCGCGCCGAGCCGGTCGGCCGCGAGGACGGCGTCGTGGTCGTCGAGACCTCGGACTTCACCGTCGACCTGGCCGCCAAGAAGGTGCACCGGTCCGGCAGGGACGTCCGGCTCACCCCGACCGAGTGGCACCTCCTGGAGGTGCTGGTCCGCAACAGCGGCCGCCTGGTGAGCCAGAAGCAGCTGCTCCAGGAGGTCTGGGGCCCCTCGTACGGCACCGAGACCAACTATCTGCGGGTCTACATGGCGCAGCTGCGGCGCAAGCTGGAGCAGGATCCCTCGCATCCGCGCCACTTCGTCACCGAGCCGGGCATGGGCTACCGCTTCGAACACTGAGTCCGGTCCCGGCCGGGCCGTCGGCGGCGGCCGGTACGCTTTCTGTATGAGTGCCGCACCGCGTACAGAGAAGCCCGCCGGGCGCTTCCGCCGCATGCTCGACCGGCTGTCCACCTCGCAGGAGGAGCTGGAGTCGGTGGAGCTCCAGGAGGACTCCGCGGCCTCGGGGTGCACCCGGATCTCCGACTGCCACGACCGCGAGATAGTCAAGGTGACTGGTACGTTGCGGACGGTCACCCTGCGCCCCCGTGCGGGTGTGCCCGCGCTGGAGGCCGAGCTCTTCGACGGCACGGCCCCGCTGGACGTCGTCTGGCTGGGCCGCCGCTCCATCGTGGGCATCGAGCCGGGCCGCAAGCTGATCGCCTCCGGCCGCATCTCCATGAGCCGCGGCCGGCGGGTCCTCTTCAACCCCAAATACGAGCTCCGACCGCTCGGACAGGAGTAGCCGGTGACGTCCGTCGACAAGCCGACCACCACCGACCCGTCGACCGCCGACAAGCCGGCCTCCGGGCGGCACGCCCGGGTCCAGGACCCGCAGGCCCAGACCGACAAGGCGGTGACCGAGGCCGCCCTCTTCGAGGCCTTCGGCGGCGTGCGCGGCATGGTGGAGACGGTCCTGCCCGGACTGCTCTTCGTCACGATCTACACGATCAACAAGAACCTGCATGTCTCGGCGATCGCCGCGCTCGGGGTCTCGCTCGTCCTCGTGGCCGTCCGGCTGATCCGCCGCGACACCGTCAAGCACGCCTTCAGCGGCGTCTTCGGTGTCGCCTTCGGTGTCGTCTTCGCGATGATGACCGGCAACGCCAAGGACTTCTACCTGCCGGGCATGCTCTACACCCTCGGCCTGGCCCTGGCGTACATCGTCACGACCCTGGCCGGCGTGCCGCTGATCGGCCTGCTCCTCGGCCCGGTCTTCAAGGAGAACCTCTCCTGGCGCACCCGCAACCCGGGCCGCAAGAGGGCGTACGCGAAGGCCAGCTGGGCCTGGGGCCTGATCCTGCTCGGCAAGTGCGCGATCCTCTTCCCGCTGTACTGGTGGGCCGACCCGACCAAGTTCGGCTGGGTATCGGTCGCCCTGAAGATCCCGCCGTTCCTGCTCGCGGTGTATCTGACCTGGGTCTTCCTGGCCAAGGCGCCGCCGCCGATCGACGTGTTCGCGGAGATGGAGGCCGAGGAGGAGGCCGAGAAGGCCGAAGAGGCCCGCAAGGCCGCGGCTCAGGGCCGTACGGACGGCTAGCCCAGAGACGTACAGGCGTACAGACGTACAGACGTACAGGCCTACGCGAAGGGGCCCGGGACCTGTCACAGGTCCCGGGCCCCTCCCCGTAGCTCCGTAGGGCCTACTCGCCGCCCGCCTGGCGGACCGAGAGCAGCTCCTCCAGCTGCTCCTCGCGCGCCTGCGTGGCCACGAACAGCAGCTCGTCGCCCGCCTCCAGGGTCTCCTCCGGGCTCGGGGTGAGCACCCGGGCGCCACGGATGATGGTGACCAGGGAGGTGTCCTGCGGCCAGGCCACCTCGCCGACCTGCGTGCCCGCGAGCGCGGACTCCGGCGGCAGGGTCAGCTCGACCAGGTTGGCGTCGCCGTGGCTGAAGCGCAGCAGCCGGACCAGGTCGCCGACGCTCACCGCCTCCTCGACCAGGGCCGACATCAGGCGCGGCGTCGACACGGCGACGTCCACGCCCCACGCCTCGTTGAACAGCCACTCGTTCTTCGGGTTGTTCACGCGCGCGACCACACGCGGCACGCCGTACTCGGTCTTGGCGAGCAGCGAGACGACCAGGTTCACCTTGTCGTCACCGGTCGCCGCGATCACGACGTTGCAGCGCTGCAGCGCCGCCTCGTCGAGCGAGGTGATCTCACAGGCGTCGGCGAGCAGCCACTCCGCCTGCGGCACCCGCTCCACCGAGATGGCGGTCGGGGCCTTGTCGATGAGGAGGACCTCGTGGCCGTTCTCCAGGAGCTCGCCCGCGATGGAACGGCCCACCGCTCCGGCGCCGGCAATAGCGACACGCATCAGTGACCGCCCTCCTCGGGACCCTCGGCGAAGGCTGCCTCGACCTTGTCGATCTCGTCCGTCCGCATCATGACGTGCACGAGGTCGCCCTCCTGGAGCACCGTCTGCGAGGACGGGATGACGGCTTCGCCCAGCCGGGTGAGGAAGGCCACGCGCACGCCCGTCTCGTCCTGGAGGCGGCTGATCTTGTGCCCGATCCACGCCGGCGAGGTGTGCACCTCGGCGAGCTGCACTCCGCCGCTCGGGTCACGCCACAGCGGCTCCGCGCCCGAGGGCAGCAGCCGCCGCAGCATCTGGTCGGCGGTCCAGCGGACCGTCGCGACCGTCGGAATGCCCAGGCGCTGGTACACCTCGGCGCGCCGCGGGTCGTAGATACGGGCGGCCACGTTCTCGATGCCGAACATCTCGCGCGCGACCCGCGCCGCGATGATGTTCGAGTTGTCGCCGCTGCTCACCGCGGCGAAGGCACCGGCCTCCTCGATGCCCGCCTCACGCAGCGTGTCCTGGTCGAAGCCCACGCCGGTGACCCTGCGGCCGCCGAAGCCCGAGCCCAGCCGGCGGAAGGCCGTCGGGTCCTGGTCCACGACCGCGACGGTGTGCCCCTGCTGTTCGAGGGTCTGCGCGAGAGCGGCTCCCACTCGCCCGCAGCCCATGATGACGATGTGCACGTCCCCTTACCCCGCACTCCTGATCGTCTTGCTGACCTGCGAATACACCCTGCTCACAACTTTCCTGGCCCGAGTCGCCCGGCCGCGGCGGACCGCGCACCGACGCGCTGTCCGGACCGAGCTTATGCGGCCACGGTGGCCGGGACCTCACCGGCGGTGGTATCCAGGGAGATTCCGTGCCGATCGGGGCCCGCTGTGGTCTTGACGCTTTCCTAACGCTTACGATCCTCCGCGTGTCAAAACTGACTGACGTGCCCAAACGGATCCTCATCGGACGGGCCCTGAGCAGCGACAAGCTCGGGGAGACCCTTCTCCCCAAGCGGATCGCCCTTCCCGTTTTCGCCTCCGACCCGCTGTCCTCGGTGGCGTACGCGCCGGGTGAGGTGCTCCTCGTCCTCTCCGTCGCGGGCCTGTCGGCCTACCACTTCAGCCCGTGGATCGCGCTCGCCGTCGTGGTGCTGATGTTCACGGTCGTCGCCTCGTACCGGCAGAACGTGCACGCGTACCCCAGCGGCGGCGGTGACTACGAGGTCGCCACCACCAACCTCGGGCCGAAGGCCGGACTGACCGTCGCGAGCGCCCTGCTCGTCGACTACGTCCTCACCGTCGCGGTCTCCATCTCCTCCGGCATCGAGAACCTCGGCTCCGCCGTCCCGTTCGTCGTCGAGCACAAGGTCGCCTCGGCCGTCGCGGTGATCGTTCTCCTCACCCTGATGAACCTCCGGGGCGTCAAGGAGTCCGGCGGCCTCTTCGCCATCCCGACGTACGTCTTCGTCTTCGGCGTCTTCGTCATGATCCTCTGGGGCGCCTGGCGCGGGCTCGTCCTCGGCGACGACATGCGGGCCCCCACCGCCGGCTTCGAGATCAGGGCCGAGCACGGCGGACTCGCCGGCTTCGCGCTGGTCTTCCTGCTGCTCCGTGCCTTCTCCTCCGGCTGTGCCGCCCTGACCGGCGTCGAGGCGATCTCCAACGGTGTGCCCGCCTTCCGCAAGCCGAAGTCGAAGAACGCCGCCACGACGCTGGCGCTCATGGGCGGCCTCGCCGTCACCATGTTCTGCGGCATCATCTTCCTGGCCATGGCCACCGACGTCCGGATGGCCGAGACGCCCGCCACCGACCTGCTGAACAACGGCACCCCGGTCGGCGCGAGCTACGTCCAGGACCCGGTGATCTCCCAGGTCGCCGCCGCCGTCTTCGGCGACGGAACGTTCTTCTTCATCCTGCTCGCCGCCGCCACCGCGCTCGTCCTCTTCCTGGCGGCCAACACGGCGTACAACGGCTTCCCGCTCCTCGGCTCGATCCTCGCCCAGGACCGCTACCTGCCGCGCCAGCTGCACACCCGCGGCGACCGCCTCGCCTTCTCCAACGGCATCGTGGTGCTCGCCGGCGCCGCCGCCCTCCTCGTGTGGATCTACGGCGCCGACTCGACGCGCCTCATCCAGCTCTACATCGTGGGCGTCTTCGTCTCCTTCACGCTCAGCCAGACCGGCATGGTCCGGCACTGGAACCGGCATCTGAAGACCGAGCGCGACCCGGCCAAGCGCCGCCACATGATCCGCTCCCGCGCGATCAACGCCTTCGGCGCCTTCTTCACCGGCCTGGTCCTGGTCGTCGTCCTGGCCACCAAGTTCACCCACGGCGCCTGGGTCGCGCTGCTCGGCATGGTGATCTTCTACGTGACGATGACCGCGATCCGCCGCCACTACGACGCCGTCTCCGAGGAGATCGCCGCCGCCGAGCAGCGCCCGGACGAGTACGTACGCCCCTCCCGGGTCCGCTCCCTCGTCCTCGTCTCCAAGCTCCACAAGCCCACCCTGCGCGCCCTCGCCTACGCCGAGCTCATGCACGCGAGCGAGCTGGAGGCCCTCACCGTCAACGTCGACCCGGCGGAGACCAAGGCGCTGAAGGAGGAGTGGGAGCGGCGCGGCATCAACGTACCGCTGAAGATCCTCGACTCGCCGTACCGCGAGATCACCCGGCCGGTCATCGAGTACGTGAAGACCCTGCGCCAGGAGAGCCCGCGCGACGCCGTCTCCGTCTACATCCCGGAGTACGTGGTCGGCCACTGGTACGAGCACCTGCTGCACAACCAGAGCGCGCTGCGCCTCAAGGGCCGGCTGCTGTTCACGCCGGGCGTGATGGTGACCTCGGTGCCGTACCAGCTCCAGTCCTCCGAGGCCGCGAGGAAGCGGGCGCGCAGGCGCTCGGAGTGGAACGCGCCGGGCTCGGTGCGGCGGGGCCCGGTGGAGAAGGCCCGTAAGGAACCGGCCGGCAAGAGCGACTAGAAAAGTGGAACTAGACTGGTGGGCTGCTGTGAGAACAGCAGCCCACCGTCTCTTTCTCTTCGCTTGCTTACGGAGCCCCCGATCATGCAGAACACCCCTGTGAAGTCCTTGATCGGGGAGGAGTACGAGGTCGAGGTCGGCCCGGTGGCCCACGGCGGCCACTGCATCGCCCGTACGGAGGAGGGCCGGGTCCTCTTCGTGCGCCACGCGCTGCCGGGCGAGCGGGTCGTGGCCCGGGTCACCGAGGGCGAGGAGAGCTCGCGCTTCCTGCGCGCCGACGCGGTCGAGATCCTGGAGGCCTCCAAGGACCGCATCGAGGCGCCGTGCCCCTTCGCGGGCCCGGGCAGGTGCGGCGGCTGCGACTGGCAGCACGCCAAGCCGGGCGCCCAGCGCCGGCTGAAGGGCGAGGTGGTGGCCGAGCAGCTGAAGCGGCTGGCCGGCCTCACGCCCGAGGAGGCGGGCTGGGACGGCACCGTCGTCCCCGCCGAGGGCGACAAGCTCCCGGCGGGCGAGGTCCCGAAGTGGCGCACCCGCGTCCAGTACGCGATCGACCCCGACGGCCGGGTGGGTCTGCGCAAGCACCGCTCGCACGAGGTCGAGGTGATCGACCACTGCATGATCGCCGCCGAGGGCGTCTCCGAGCTGGGCATCGAGCACCGCACCTGGGAGGGCATGGCCTCGATCGAGGCCATCGCCGCGACCGGCTCCCAGGACCGCCAGGTCATCCTGACCCCGCGCCCGGGCGCCCGCCTCCCCATCGTGGAGCTCGACAAGCCGGTGTCGGTGATGCGCGTCGGCGAGAAGGACGGCGGCGTCCACCGCGTCCACGGCCGCCCCTTCGTCCGCGAGCGCGCCGACGACCGCACCTACCGCGTGGGCAGCGGCGGCTTCTGGCAGGTCCACCCGAAGGCCGCGCAGACCCTGATGCTCGCGGTCATGCAGGGCCTGACCCCCCGCAAGGGCGAGACCGCCCTTGACCTCTACTGCGGCGTCGGCCTCTTCGCGGGCGCCCTCGCCGACCGCGTCGGCGACCAGGGCGCGGTCCTCGGCATCGAGTCCGGCAAGCGCGCGGTCGAGGACGCCCGCCACAACCTGGCCGACTTCCCCCGCGTCCGCATCGAACAGGGCAAGGTCGAATCCGTCCTCCCGCGCACCGGCATCACGGACGTCGACCTCATCGTCCTCGACCCCCCGCGCGCCGGCGCCGGCAAGCAGACCGTCCACCACCTGGCCGGCCTGGGCGCCCGCCGCATCGCCTACGTCGCCTGCGACCCGGCGGCCCTGGCCCGCGACCTGGCCTACTTCCGCGAGGGCGGCTACCGGGTGCGGACGCTGCGGGTGTTCGACCTGTTCCCGATGACGCACCACGTGGAGTGCGTGGCGATTCTGGAGCCGGTGAAGTAGGGCGCCTGACCTGGGGTTTTGCGGGTGCGCCGTATGTGCGGTGTGGGCGTTACAGGCGATATCTTGACGCTGAAATGACGCTCATTTGACGCTCGTTCTGATGGGGTGTCAGTCGATTGCCGGGGAGAGCCAGGCCGTGGCGCGCACCGATGAACAGACGCGCTGCGGCGAAGGCGACGGAGCACGGCGAGCGAGGCTCGTCGGCTCCGTTTCGCTCTTGTGCGCTCGATGAGGAAGCGTTGCCGACCATTGCCTGAGAAGGCAGTGCCTATCGCCTCGACGCGCGGCTAATATCCAGCTCTCAGGTACCGGCATGCGTCCGGCCTTTGGCCTGCTGCACGTCTGAAGGAGATCGGAAGCCCGGTGAGCAGTGCTCGTTCTGGTGGGCGGGTGCTGGCTGCCCACCCCGGTGACCCCAAGCGCGTCGGCCCCTACCGGATCATCGGGCGCCTCGGGTCAGGGGGCATGGGCACGGTGTTCGCCGGCCTCGACGCCGCCGGTCTGCGGGTCGCGGTCAAGGTCGTCCACCCTGCCCAGGCGGACGACGCGGAGTTCCGGGCGCGCTTCCGCCGAGAAGTCCAGCTCTCCGCCCGTGTCCAGGGCCCCTGCCTCATACCCCTGATCGCGGCTGACGCCGAAGCACCGTCACCGTGGCTGGCCACTGCCTATGCCCCAGGGCTCACCCTCGATCGGTACATCGCCGCGCACGGGCCGCTGGCCGGTGGAACCCTCTACGCCTTTGCTACGGGCACAGCCCAGGCCCTCGCGGCCATCCACGCCGCGGGTGTCGTCCACAGGGACGTCAAGCCGCAGAACGTCATCCTGACCCCGGTCGGCCCCCGAGTCCTGGACTTCGGCATCGCCCATGCCGCCGACGGCACATCCGTGACGCGCACCGGCATTCTGACCGGAACCCCAGGATGGATCAGCCCCGAGCACTACCGCACCGGTACAACGGGTCCCGAGGGCGACATGTTCGTCTGGGGCGCCCTCATAGCCTTCGCAGCCACCGGTCGCACGCCTTTCGGCGGGGGAGCCCCCGACGCGGTCGCCTACCGGGTCATGTCCGAGGATCCTGATCTGCGTGGCCTTCCTGGCGAACTCCACGCCATCGTGCGCAGCGCTCTCGCCAAGGAGCCGGGGGACCGAGCCACCGCGTGGGATGCTGCCGAGACATGTGCCGTCCTCCTCGCAGCACAGGCCACACAGGTTGCGCCGACGGGTGCGGAGCCGACACTGGTGGGCGATCTCGTCGCTGCCCAGTGGGACGTCCCCACTCTGGACGACCCGAACTGGAGACGTCCTGCCCGTTCCAACAGACGACTCGTCGGCATCGCGGCGGTGGTGGGCACTGTCATAGGTGGCCTGGCGGGTGGAGCGCTGGCCCTGCAGCCCGACAAGACGGAGACGACTTCGACGAGTTCCCGTCCTCCCGCCAGCGCATCCCCCAGCAAGACCGCCACCATGCCGGCTTCCGCTTCACCCGCAGCAAGCTCCCAGGCTGTGGTGGACGCCGCGTCATCCCCTCCTCCTGTGAACGCGGACGAGGCGACGATCGCCACGTGGCGTGCAGCTCGTCGTGCCAAAGGAGAAGCGGAGATCGAGACCGAGGCCGCACTCGGGCACGACCTCAGCTACGGCATGGGCGAGGAGTATAACTACAGCGGTCAGTACGACGTGGGCTACGCCCCGTCCCGGAGAGAGCTCTACATAGCCATTAGCGGCCCGGCCGTGGAGTCACGCGTCGTGCAGGGAGTGGCCAAGAACGCCTGCCTCACCTTGCGCATGATGGCGGGCATCTACAAGTCCCTTCCGTACGACGAGTACGTCCTGGTCGACAACACCACGTCCACGGCGCCGGCGATCGTGTGGGAGGACGACTTCCGCGCCAACACCGGCTGCATCACGCAGACCATCGACCGCACCGCCGCCGACC
The DNA here is from genome assembly GCF_040650755.1 of Streptomyces sp. NPDC048623. Classification (NCBI taxonomy): domain Bacteria; kingdom Bacillati; phylum Actinomycetota; class Actinomycetes; order Kitasatosporales; family Streptomycetaceae; genus Streptomyces; species Streptomyces sp. NPDC048623. The sequence continues at coordinate 208,734 of NZ_JBEZHV010000007.1, read as the reverse complement.
CCGGGCAGGAGCCGAGCTGGCACCCCACCGAAGAAGGACTGGCCGCGGCCCAGATCCCCAGCGTCGACAAGCGCGAAATCAGAGTGGCAACCGAGGCGGTCCACCAGCTCTTTGTCGACTGGAACGCCAACTCCCGGCTGTTCGAAGACCCCCGCTATATCAGCGACGAGAACACCAGCATCGGCTTCGCTCCGCACGAAGGTGTGATGTACGTGTGGGCCACGAAGCCCGAGTGGGACCAGAGCACACGAGAGGAATGGGCAGAGGCCGCCGCCGGCGTGGCCTGCCAGACTGTTCTCGCGGAATCTCGCACGGGGCAGGAGTGGGGCTACGCCCAGTACGCCGTGGCGGTCCTCGACGGCGCTGGGGGCACGGAGTTCCTGCGTTGGGGCACGGCCGGCAGCTGTACGAGCTGACCTTCCCTCGGCCCTCCATGGTTGCGTCCGGTGGAGGTCAGCCGAACGCGACGTTTGCAGAAGCCGAACGCGGGACCTTTGGCCTGCCAGCCCAGCGAGTGCACCCCGCTGGGCACGCATTGAAGTTTGGTGAGGTTCCACTGGGGCCTACACGCCTTTGGCGTGCCGCGCAGCTTCGCTGCCGAGTGCTTAGAAGGCACTGGCTGGGTTGGGGAGCGGGGTGGCTCTGACCTGCGCGAACATGTCTGGCCGCTGGCTGCTGCCGAAAACTTCGGGCGTTTTCGGGACAGCGGGAGGCCGGGTGGTCCCGTAGGCGATGCGCCGAGCTTCCGACTGGCTCGTCTTTGCGCTCTGGAAGGCGCCTCCGACAGATTCGACCCGGGTGTGGTGTCACTGTTCGATTCGCGCCTGTTCACCGACCGCAATGAGCCGAGGGCCGACATCACCCAGACAACGGCGACCTGCCTGAGATAGGTTGGCGATTTACGTCTGCAATGGGGTGCGGCGGTGACCGGGCTTGCTCCGAACGTCAAGTTCATCGCGGAAGGAATGATCCGTGGTTCCATGGGGCTTCTCGACACGATGCGGGGAGCACGTGACACGGCTATCGCCCTGGGCCACGAACTGGCGCGCCAGCACGGGATGGCAGGGGACGATTATGCCGGGCGAGCCTTTGCCAAGGTGTATGTCTCGGCAGCCTCGGTGACGCTCGACAAGATGGGCTTCAGCTCCTACGTCCTGGGCGAGACGAGCAAGGGGCTGATGCGTAACGCCCGCGAGTTCATGGCCGAGGAGAGCCGCCAGGTCGCCGCCTTCCTCGGGCGGCAGGGTGACCTCACGGCAGGAATGGGTGACCCCGGCGCTGACTGCACTGAGAACTACCTCGGGCTCGGCCAGGAACTCCCCGAGGTGGTGGGAGAGACCGCCTGGTACGAGCAGTACGCCCCCAGCCGCGGCAGTGACCGCTTCCGCGGTTCCCCGGAGAAGATCCGGGACGTGGCCGGTTCGTGGCGCCATGCGGGAGTGCTCATGCAGCGCTTCCTGGAGGACGCGCAGGCCTACTCCCTCACCGCGAGCAAGGCCCACTCCGGAGAGGCCGCCGATGCCTTCCAGACGTACGTCAAGCACAGCGTCGGCCTCACCTGCCCGCCGGCGAAGGCCGAGGAAGGCGAGCCGCTGGTGACGAACCTCGTCGCCGCCTGCACGCAGATCGCCAAAGCATGCGACCGGTACGCCGAGCACGTGGAAGCGGCCAAGGCTAAGATCGCCCAGCACAAGCTGGACCTCTTTGCCGTCGACATGCCCTGGGACCAACCGATGTTCGGGGGCAACGGATACGACGGCGGCCTGCTCGACGCCGTACTCGGAGACACCTGGATCCAGGACCTCGGCTCAGTGGGGCACGCACTGGACTCCTCCGCCGCACGAATCACGCTTCCCGCCGCCGATCCGCCGGCGGCGCCTGCCATCCCCGGATTCCCGTTCCTGCCGCCCCTCATACCCGCGCCGGCGCCCGTGCCGATTGCGCTCGCGTCGTACACGGGGCAGGTGCCGGCGCTCGCCCCGATGAGCAACAAGGTCGACCCCGCGATCTCCTCCGCCGACCCGATTCCGCCGATGCCTTGCACGACGCGTCTGCTCACCGCGGCGGAGCAGCAGCAGTTTCGTACGTGGATGAACGGTCTCCAGACCGGTGGCTTCGCGGGAGGCGGCGGACCGATGGATCCGGACAACGCCTACCAGCTCCGTGTGTCCGGCTATCCCGAGCGGGAGGTGCCGTTGCTCGGCAGCAGACGCGGACCGATGGATCCGGACAACGCCTACCAGCTCCGTGTGTCCGGCTATCCCGAGCGGGAGGTGCCGTTGCTCGGCAGCAGACGCGGACTGATGGTGGACGGCATCCGCCCTCTCGACGGATATCTCGTCGAGGCGAAGCATGTACGGGACCCGGACTGCACGAACAAGAGTTTCCGCACAGTCGACCGGGTCGAGGAAGCATTGACGAAGCCCGTCAAGGTGAACAAACAGGGGAAGATCACTTTCGACCCCGTCATCGACTCCATGTACGCGGGCGACGAGAGGGAACTCGTCCGCTACAAGCAGGCCATGGCCAACCCCGCCAACAGCGAGATCAGGGGCCTGGAGATCGTGACGAACGGACCGGACAACGCCGCCTACTGGCAGTCCATGATGGCGATGACGGGCATGCCCGGCTCGACGCGGTACGTCCCCTGAGTACAAGGAAGACCATGGCCACGGAACGAAACGTCAGGACGAACTTCGCCTTCTATCCCCCCGAGGGGGAGGGTGGAGCCTGGCACGCCACGCTGCAGACCCTGGAGCGGGCACTGCGTGAGGCGTTCCCCGATCCGACCATCGGGCACCGGAGGTCCGGCATCCACGAGATGACCGTGCTGGACTTCGAGATCGAGTTGGCGCCGGACGTGTGGCTGGACGGCACTGCGGCCATCACCGAGCCCGACTATGCCTACATCACCCTCACCGATGTGACGGCGGACGAAGCCGGTGCCTTCGCCGTCTGGCTGCGCGACTCCTTCGCTCCGGCGCCGAACCTGGTGCGCTTCGCCAGCAGCCTTGCCATGGCGAACGGCGAGGACACCCCCTCGCCGCTGCCAGCCGAAGGGGGCCGCGAAGACATCGGTGACCTGCTGCGCCGACACCTCGACGCATTCGACTACTGACCGGCAACCACCAAGCGTCTGCCGCCTGTGTGACGCTGCTTCCCGTTGGTTTAATCGGCCGATGGAACGTAGGGCCGCAGTGTCACAGGCCCGGATACCTTCCGCCGAGCCCAGGAGCGGGTCTCGGCTCGAAGAGGCGGCCCGGCGGGTGCAACGCAGGCCGCTCTGCCTCTGCCCGGACGGGACTTGTGCTGACACTGTCGGCGGGTGACCGGATGTGCGCGCATCTCACCGGTCCCGTGCTGCACGCCAGGCGTCGGTGATGCAGCACTCTTCCATGTCCCACCACCCCTGGGCTATGCCGTGATCGAGGAGCCGCTGGACCTTCGCGAGGTCCACCTCCGGCGGCACATCGAGAGCGACCATGCCGAACCGCTCGATCCCCTCTCCACCCACTCCCAGTTCCGCGAAGGCGTTCAGAACGCTTAACCGCGCCGCGCCAGATCCCTTGTCACGCAGCACGATCAGCCGGATCGTGCAGTTCTGCGACGGCGAGACCACTTGGCCCGCCCAGTGAACGCCGTCCTTGTCGGGGTGGGTGGTGAGGACGTCTCCGCACGCTACGCCGCGTACGAACCAAGGAGTGTTGTCTAGTCGCACGGTGCCATCGCCTTGGTCGAGAGCCCACAGACTCTCCCCTGAGGTGGGCGGCCAATCACCGTCAGTCTCAAGGCGGAAGTGCACCTTCACATGTTCGACTCCGGTCTGCGTCATCCGGTCAGGATGCATGATCTCTCCGATTCGGACCCGTGCGGCCCGTGCTTGAATCGGCGAATGATCGAATGGCAGTTGCCGCGGTACGGGCGCGGGCCGTACGACGAGGTTCCGCCCGTTCTCGAGCGGGTTCTCCGATCGCCGTCCAGCGATGAGGAGGCATGGCAGGAACTCTGGCACCTCCTGGCTACCGAGGGGCTGACCGTCTCGGCGGCGAGCTTTGCCGCGCTCCCGTACCTTCGGGATATCGCCCGCGCCGGTGAGACGACTGTCGTGGACCGGGCGTTGGACCTGGCCGGAGCGATCATGGCGGGAGTCCATCAGGACCACGGCGCCGACGATCTCATCAAGACCTTGGCTCCGGTGATCGTCGAACTGAAGCAGATGGTCTCCCGGCGCCTCAACGACAATGACCTGTCAACGGCGACCGCGATGTCTCTCTTCCGCGCTCATCTCGCATTCGCCGGGGCGAGCGCGTGGAGCCTGGCCGAGTACGACTTCGAAGACGGCTTCTACGGGGTCGGCTGCCCTCACTGCCACCTCCGCGTCACCATCGCGATCGGTATCTACGGCCGCTACTCGGCCCATCGCGACTGGGACCAGGGAGACATCTGCCGCCGCCCTCTCCAGCAAGCCGACCCGAACGACCTCGACGGCTTGGCCGCATGGATGCATGAAACAGCCCGTGACCTCGGCTTTGCCCAGTTGGCAGAGGGGATCACCTGGCTGTTCGGCCGTGCCGAATGCCCCGAATGCGCGAGCACTTTCGTCATCGGGGACCAGTACGCGGCCGAGAACGAACCCCACCACTCATCTGACGGGCCCGTACCTGTTGGAGGCTGGTGACGAGACCCGCACCGCGTGTTTCCCGCCACTAGTGCCGCATCAGGCAACGTTCGCCCTGTCGTGACGTGCCGTCCGGTTGCTGTCGCCGGCAGTGCCGGGCGGCCACAATGATCACGTGGCTGAACGTGTGCGGGTGCGAGAGGTCGATGATGACGAGGGCAGACGGCTGCTGCGGATCATCCGCCGGGGCACCGGCTCGGTGGTGACCTGGCGGCGCGCGCAGATGGTGCTGCTGTCCGCCCAGGGCATGCCGGTGGTGAAGATCGCCGAGGTGACGTTCACCAGCGCGGACCGGGTCCGCGACGTGATCCACAACTTCAACACGGACGGCTTCGACTCGCTCTACCCGAAGTACACGGGAGGCCGGCCGAGAACCTTCACGCTGCCCGAGCGCCGCGAGATCAAGAAGATCGCCAAGTCCAAGCCGACCGAGCACGGCCTGCCGTTCTCGACGTGGAGCCTGACCAAGCTGGCGGACTTCCTGGTCGCCGAGGGGGTGGTCGACGACATCAGCCACGAGGGCCTGCGGGTCCTGCTCCGCGAGGAGGGCGTCTCCTTTCAACGCGTGAAGACCTGGAAAACCTCCCGCGACCCTGACTGCGCGGCGAAGAAGGCCCGCGTCGAGCACCTCTACGCGATCGCCGACGGCGAGGTCATACCCGAGGATGGCGAGCCCGAAGTCATCTTCTGCATGGACGAGTTCGGACCGCTCAACCTGATGCCGCACCCGGGGCGGCAGTGGGCCGAACGCGGCGGGAGGCACAAGAACCCCGACCGCGAACCGAGACCCCGCCGACGGGCGACCTACACCCGCCCGCACGGAGTGCGACACCTGTTCGCCGCTTACGACCTGGGCAAGGACCGGCTCTATGGCCACATCAAGAAGACCAAGAACCGCTCCAAATTCCTGGCGTTCTGCCGATACCTGCGCTCGCTGCACCCGGTGGACATCCGCATCGCGATCGTCTGTGACAACTACTGCCCGCGCCTGACCACGAAGCGGTGCCAGCGGGTCGGGACGTGGGCGGCGGCGAACAACGTCGAGATCGCCTACACCCCGACCAACAGCTCCTGGCTCAACCGGATCGAGGCCCAGCTCACCGCCCTGCGCTACTTCGCCCTGGACGGCACCGACCACGCCAGCCACAAGGCTCAGGGCAGCATGATCCGCCGCTACATCATCTGGCGGAACAAACACACCGCCGACGAACGCCTACACGAAGTCGTCAGCAGGACAAACGTTGCCTGATCTATTCGTCTCTACTCGTCGTCGCGGCACAGGCAGAAAGGGTGGCCGGCCGGGTCGAAGAGCACCCGGATGTTTTCCCGCGGCTGGAACTCCGCAACGGTGGCGCCCAGGGCGACCGCTTCGGCGACTGCTGAGTCCAGGTCGCCGACCTGGAAGTCGAAGTGCATCATCGGGCGCTGGTCCCCGTCAGCCGGTGGCCACACCGGAGCCCGATAGCCGTCCGCCTGCTGGAACACGAAGAACGGTCCTTGCGGGGAGGCGGCCACGACGGCTGTTCCCGGCTCTTCGTGCCCGATGTGCCAATCGAGGAGTTCGGCATAGAACTTCGCCAAACCGCTGGGGTCCGGCGCTTCGATCGTCGTCCCCCACCACATGCCGCCTGTTTGAGATCGCATGCTTGAGCGTATCCGAGGCCCCCACACACGCCGAGACCACCCGTTGACTTCGAAGCGACTCAGCCCGCGCAACACGACAGGGCGAACGTTGCCTGATGCGGCACTAGGTCCTAGATCCGGACGTGGAGGGCTCACGGAGGGTTCGGTGAGCCCTCCACGAGGCTGCGGTGAGTGCTCACGGAATCGCCTCTGACCTGAGGATTCGTCATTCACGGCGGGCTCCGTGAGTCCTCCCTGACGACTTGCGGAAGTCTCCACGAGAGCTCCCTGTGTCTGCGGTGAGGGCTCGCGCGGAATCCCGAGATCGTGGTGCGGGCACGGGGGAGTGCGGACGCCGCTGGGCCGGTTGATCTTCTGGTGCTGGGCGAAGGTGACGATGTGCAGGTATCGCTTGCCGTCCCCGGCCTCGTACCGGCAGATCAGCCCGGCGCCGTGGAGCTGGATCAGGTCGTCCTCGACCGCCTCCGGGCCGTGCTCGCGGCGCAGCGACCACAGCTGGCCGGCGATGACGGCGGCCTGGTCGCGGAACCGGCCCTGGTCGTCGGCCTGGGTGAGCAGCCCGAAGAAGGTCCGCTCGGCGGACAGCGACACCGCCGCGAGGGACTCGGACGAGAACGCCTCGGGCTTGATGGTGCGAATACGGGCGATGGCAATCGACCACCTTTCAGGGAAGGGCTGGGGAATCCGGCGGTGCCGGGGTGCATGGCCAACACAGCCACACCTGGGGCGCAGAAGTCTAGACTTTGCACTGGAATTCCGTACCGTCCGTCGGCATGCCGCGTGGGCGAGTCCCGCAACTGTAGGGCCGAATTCCCGGTCACCGAAATCGCTGCGAGAAATCGCCGGGTGTTTTGCATCGCTCACGGCAGACAGGAATGCCCTTCCGGACTGGCCGGCGCGCAAGCTACAACACCACCCATGCCGCCACGCCCCCTCGTCATCGGACCCGCCGGACACGCCGCCGCCCACGCCATCGAACGCACCCGCACCGCCCGCGGCTACTCCCAGCGCCAGCTCGCCGCCCGCGTCACCGCACTGGGCCAGCCCATGACCTTCACCGCGCTCTCCCGCATCGAACGCACCGTCCGCCGCTGCGACATCGACGACCTCGTCGCTATCGCCACAGCCCTCGGAATCGCCCCGCAGACCCTTCTCGCCAGCGCCCTCACGCCAGGGGCGGCCGGGGTGGGCGAAATATAGCCGACGATCCCCGGTTAGCGAAACCGGGGATTCTCCGGATGATTGTGGGTCCCGGAACGCCCGTCGTGCCGGTCCCTGCCAGAAGTCTGCCCACATCCCCAGAGGACGCCTTGCTTGATCCGCCTACGCGCCGGTTTCAGATTCCCTGCCGCGCACACGTAGTCCCGCTCGTTTCCTCTTCTGCTCCGCTCGGAGATTCCGGCCGTACGTAGAAGCCCTATTCGGCAATCTCGCAGCATTGGCTGGGCTTGTTGCCTCCCGTCCCAGGTAGATCTCTCAATTCTCGTCGCTCTTTCTCCCGCAGAGGAACCGCCTATGGCCCCGCGCCTGCTGTCCATACCTGCCGTCGCCGCAGCCCTGGACGTCGACCGCCGAACGGTCTACCGCTTCATCGCCGCCGGCGAGCTGCCCGTCGTCGACCTGCGCACAGGACCGGCTCGCTCTCGCGTCCGCGTCCCCGCCGCGAGTCTGGACGACTTCATCAACAGCCGGGCGGTCTCCTCGCCCGCGCGGCGCCGCTGAGCAGGATCCAGTCCGCCCCAACGCGAAGCAGGAAGGAACGGAACCACGTATCTCCGGAAGCTGAAGTCCGGTAAATGGCAGGCGACCGTCCGCAACCGGGCTGGAGACCGGTTCAGCGAGTCGTTTCCCCTCAAGGCACAGGCCCGTGCCTGGGGCGCCGAGATGGAGACCCAGTTCGCCCGCGGAAGCATGCGGGACCCCCGAGCCGGCGAAATGGCGTTTCACGAGTGGCATGCCCGCTGGTGGCAGGCCCGCGTCGTCGAGCCCCACACGCTGCGCGGCGACGCCTCCAGCATCAAGAACCACGTGCTGTCCCATTGGGCCGACTGGGAGATGCGGGCCGTCACCCGCATGGAGGTCCAGAGCTGGATCCGTGGACTGGTCGAGAAGGGGGTCGGCGCCTCGGCGATCAAGAGGGCGTACAAACCTACTGTCGTCCATCATGCGTGCGGCCGTCGACGACGATGTCATCGCGGTCAGCCCCTGCCGGAACATCGACCTGCCGCAGATCGCGATCAAGCCCCCGCAATGGTTCACCCTCGATTAGGCGCAGAGCATCGTCGACGAGCTCCCGGCCCCGTGGCGCACGATGTGCCTGCTCGGCTTCTACACGGGGCTGCGCTGGGGCGAACTCGCCGGCCTGCATCGCCATCGGATCGATCAGCGCTGTTCCCGCTTGTTCGTGGTGGAGGTCAACGCCAAGAGCGGCATCAAGGAGTACCCCAAGAGTTCGAGGAGCCGCCGGGAGGTCCCGCTCCCGCCACACGTCCTGGACACACTCGAACGGCACATCCAACCGCTCGACCGTGATGCCCTGGTCTTCACCACCGTCACCAAGGGCGTGCCGGCCGTCGTCTCGACGACGGCAACTGGCGGCGCCAGACCTGGTGGCCGGCCATCGAGAACGCCCACTACTTCGACACCGACGGTGAGCAGCTCCCCGTCCCGCACTATCCGCCCCACTCCATGCGGCACACCTGCGCCTCGTGGCTCGTCCAGAAGGGAGTCTCCCTCTACGAGGTCCAGCACCTCCTCGGCCACGAGAGCTTCCAGACCACCCAGCGCTACGCCCACCTTCAGCCTGATGCCCACAAGGCCGTGCTCGGGGCGTGGGAGCGCCTGGACGTTCCGCTGACCATTGCTGCATGAGCCCGCATGAGAGGTGTGTCCGCCCTAGCCTGCATGGTTAGGACCGGAGACGTCTGCGTGCTCAGGCGGCCTTGGGTTCCTCTCCAGACTGCGATCAGCTCCTCCCTGCCCAGCTCGGGACCGAGCACGTTCCCGCTCATGAGCCCCATTCCGAGGTAGCTAGGGAGCGTCTGGGCAAAGGCCCGAACGGTACGGCTCCCCTCGCTGCATATCTCGCAGAACGGCCGCTTGGCAGCGCAGCTCGCTGGCATGATGGGCGTCCGGGGCGAGCTGCGACCGCAGCAAGGTTGAGCGAGGAGCAATGGGTGGGGACGACGATCAACGGCCGGTTTCTGTTGCTTGCTCAGGAGCCCCGGCGCGGGGGTCTGTCAGAGGTCCGTAAGGCGGTCGATGTCACCACCGAGGGTGGCGACTACGTCGCCGTCAAGCTGCTCAAGCAGCGCGATGACGCTGCTACGAAGATCTTCCTGGAGCGGGAGACGGGAGCGCTTAAGGCTCTCAAGCATCCCAACATCGTGCGCATGCTCGACTCCGGCTGGGATCCCGAAAGTGAGCGGTACTTCATCGCACTGGAGTGGATCGAACGCAGTCTCAAGGATGAGATGGCGGACGGTCGGCCTCTGGACTGGCAGGCCTTCTTCGCCCGTATCGGCAGGCCACTGGCCTCCGCGCTCGCGTACGCGCATGAGCACCAGATCCAACACCGCGACATCAAGCCAGGCAACGTGCTGTTGAGTGGTGACGGCACGGTCAAGCTCGCCGACTTCGGAATCGCCAAGATCCTTTCTGCGGTGACACTCGTCACGGACGAGACAGTGGCCGACTTCCGTTCCAGTCTGTATGCGCCGCCGGAGCAGAGCGAGGCCATCCCGTACGTACGGGATGTCTACGCATATGCAGTCCTTGCGATCCAGGTGCTTTCCCGGAGCAAGGCCAAGGACTATCCCGAACTGTCCACCGTTCTGGACGGGCTGGACCTGGATGCGGAGATCCGGGCGATCCTGAAGTCCTGCATCGACTTCGACCCGCAGAAACGGCCGGCCAACGCCAGTGTTCTGGAGCACCAGCTCCTCGAGGCCGAGCGGGTCTGTGGCAACCGAGACGCACGCCGCCGCAACGGACTCTGGCTGAAGATGACCCGACGTGCAGCCGAGAGCCTCAGCAGTGCCCCGGCTGGCGAGGAGATCGACTGGGTGCGAGCGAAGGCAGATGTACTCCAGGACATCTCCGGCACCGTGCACCTCGACTACGGCTACAACACGCAGACCCAGGAGGTCGACACCAGCACGGTACGGGTGTTCGGCCGGGCGCTGTTCCTGCGTTTGGTCAACGACGAGAACCATCCAGACCGGTGCGTGATCCTCTCTGCAGAGGAGCGGCCGGAGGAATGGATGGCCAAACGCCGTGCCTCAGCCCTCAAGCTCGGCCCTGTTCTGACCTGGACCTTCGACGATCCAGGCGAGGATCCGGCACACCTCGGGCTCAACCTCCTGCTGGACAGTCTTGACGCGCACCTGGAGGCGCGCGAGCAGCAGGACAATGCCCGCGCGAGTAACCAGCTTGGTGACTTGTTCGACGGCTGGCGCCGCGTGCTGGACGCCCGCGAGGACGTCGCGGCCGAGGGTCGGCAGCAGATCGGGTACGAGCGGATGGAAGGGGGTGGCCAGACCCGTGTGTTCCACCTCTCCTCGCCTGATACGGTCATGGAGATCGGCCAGGAGTGGTCGGTTGCTGAGTACCCCTACAGCCGGACTATCGACCGCGGCGAGGTGACCAGCTACACCGGCGATACCGCCGTGCTGCGGATGACACGGCCTGCATCGGTGCTGCCCTCCCGGGGGGTTCTCCTGCCATTTCTCGGGCTGAGTCAGGTCGCCATCAACCGTCAGCGTGATGCTCTGGGCGCTGTTGCTGCTGGCCAGACAGCCAACCCTCGCCTCCGTCAAATCATTGATGATCCTGCGACCATTGCTTCGAGGCCGCCGGCAGAGGTCACCAGCTGGTTCCGTGCCGACCTCGACAAGAGCAAGCGGGACGTCGTCACCCACGCCCTGAGCAGTCAGGAGCTCCTGCTTGTCGAAGGGCCGCCCGGCACCGGCAAGACCACCGTGATCGCCGAGATCGTCGAGCAGACCCTCAAGCGCGATTCGCATGCCCGGATCCTTATCGTGTCCCAGACCCACATCGCCATCGATAACGCGCTCAAGCGCATCCAAGACGCAGGCATCCAAGGCCTAGTTCGCTTGGGCAACGTCGGCGATCCGAGGGTGGCCGAGAGTGTTCAGCCGCTGCTGCTGGACCGGCAGATCAAGAAGTGGACCCAGGGCGTGCGGGCGCGGGCGGAGAAGTACCTGGACGCGGTGGCTACGAGGCGCCAACTGGAGGCTCGTCACCTCAAGGCAGCCCTCGTGCTGGAGGAACTCGCCTCCGTGGCGGCCAGCCTCGCGCACGTGACGGCCAAGCGTGAGGAGCTGTCGAACCGGCCGGCTCCCGATCGAACCACCTCCGCCAGGGATCTCGCCGAGGAGCTCGTCACCACCCGCGCCCGCCAGGAGCAGCTCCTCCAGCAGCGCTCCGAGCTGTTCGCTCAGGTCCAGTCCATGCTCACCGGCGAGCTCACCCTGCGCGAAGACCTCAGTGCTGCCGACGCCCGTGATGCTGTTGAGGTCCTCCTGGGCCCGTCCGGGCCCGGACGGGAGCTGATGGATCTGCTGCGCCTGCAGGGTGAGTGGCTGCAGCGCATCGGCACCGACCAGAACCTCATCGGCGCGTTTCTCCGCACCCGGCAAGTCATCGGCGGTACGGCCCTGGGGTTCCTCGGCCACCGCGCAGTCAGGGATCTGGAGTTCGATCTGTGCATCTTCGACGAGGCGTCGAAGGCGACCGCGACCGAGGCACTGGTACCGCTGGCCCGTGCCAAGCGATGGGTCCTGGTCGGCGACACCAACCAGCTGCCACCCATCGATGAGGATCTGCTGCGCGACGAGAAGGTCATGGCTGACCATCAGCTCATCCCTGAACTCGTGCAGACCACGCTGTTCCAGTACCTCGCCAACCACACGAATGATCCGGTCAAACACCTGCTGCGCGAGCAGTATCGGATGACGCCGGCGATCGGCAACATGATCAGTACCTGTTTCTACAAGGGACAGCTGATCTCGCCCAGCAACCATGAGCTAACCGGATACGCCACGATCAACAAGCCGGTGCTTTGGCTGGACACCAGCGCGCTGCCCGGCCGACGTGAGTCCGACCGGAGCTCTGCCGAAACCAGCATCTCCAATCCCCTGGAGAGCAGGCTGGCGATGAGCCGTTTGGAGGTCATCGACCAGGCCATTGACAAGAAGGTCATCCAGGTTCCCGGCAGCAGGAAGCTGGACGTGCTGGTCATTGCCCCGTACGGGCGCCAGGTCACAGAACTCACGCGACGGCTGGCTTCTCTGAAGCTCAAGCACATCACCCCAGAGGTCCTGTCGGTGGACGCCGTGCAGGGGCGTGAATGCGACCTCGCCGTGTTTTCCGTGACCCGCAGCAACGCCCAGGGACGTTTCGGGTTCCTCGGCCAGCCCTACTGGCGCCGCATCAACGTCGCCCTCAGCCGCGCCCGCTTCGGTCTGATTATCGTGGGTGACGCCGGCTTCTGCCGCAGCAAGCCCGGGGCCCTGCGCGACGTCCTCGACTACATCGGCGCTCACCCGCAGGAGTGCGAGATCCGTGACGCATAGCTTCAGCCCGGACAGCCTGCTGGCTGTCCGCTTTCACAACGCCCGCCCTGGCCTCGAACTGGTCACCATCATCGATGCCGCGTTGCCCGTCGCCCTGATCACGGCCGACGTACTCGCCCAGGACAGCAAGAACCTGCCGTTGTTGGACGAGTTCGTGCTGCGGCTGGTCCAGCAGAGGGTGACCAGCCAACGCGGCATCTCCGGAATGCTCGGCCTGCCCGAGCGCATGGTCGACCAGACCCTCGCCGAGTTGTTCCGTTCCGACGACCTCAGGTGGGCTCCGCCGGCACCAGGAACCGAGCCCGCCAACCTGCGGCTCCGACTGACGGACAAGGGCCGCGTCACCGCCGAGACGGCGGCTGCCGTGGAGCCTGTGCGCGTCAACCAGGCCGTGGTGTACGACCAGATGTTGTGGAAGGTGGCTCCCTACAACCGGAACGCCACCATGCGACGCGGCCAGGCTGAGGATCACGGTCTGATCATGCTGCCCGCCGCTCGGTCCGGGCCCGTTGAGGACGGCGACATCACCGCGGCCGACATCACCGCCCTGCTCCGCGAGAATGGCACGACCAACCGCGAGGTACTCCAAGTCAAGAGCATCTCCCAGGCCCCGTCACGTCGTGTGCTGCCCGTCAAGATCCTCGTGTACGCCGACGAAGAACGCGCCGACATCCAGCTCGGCGTCGTCGTCGACGGCGAGCTCAGTCATGCCCACGAGCTTGTCCTGATCGGCCACGGTGGCGCCAAGGCGCTCGGCATCACCGTTGCCCCGCCGCCCGAACGCCCCGTCCTCGAAGCCGACCTGGAAGCAGCTCGGGTGCCGCTTCAGGAAGTCACCCAGCACCGTGCGGAGCAAGCTGCCTTCCAGCTTGGCGCCCAGCACCCTACCCCAGCACCGCCGGCGACATTGGAGCCTCAGGCGGACGAGATCCGTGCCATTGGTGTCTTCGAGCACCCGGAGATCCTCGAGCAAGCCCTCACCCACGCCCGCCGCCGTCTGCTGCTCATCTCCCCATGGATTAAGAACGCGATCATCACCACCTCGTTCCTTGGCAAGCTGGAGGCCCGCCTGAACCGTGGCGTGAAGATCGACATCGCCTACGGTTACGAGGAGAACGACACCAAGACCGACCCGGCGGCCGTCCGCAAGCTCAATAACCTCGCCGCCCGATACGAGGACAAGTTCACCTTCACCCGCCTGAAGAGCACGCACGCAAAGGTCCTCGTTTACGACGACGTCTGGGTCACCACGTCCTTCAACTGGCTCTCCTTCAAGGGCGATCCCGACCGCACCTACCGGATGGAAGAAGGAAGCCTTGTCCGCAACCGGCAGATCACCGATGTCCAATACACCCGCTACCTCGAACTGATTGACGAACAGCGTCGGTAGCTGTACCCAAAACAGAGTTTCCGGTTTCGCAGTTCCGCATCGGGGAGCAGCGGCTTCGTCGCGGCACTGTGGCGCGCTCGACCGCCGTGGGCAGACTGATTAGCGCGATGCGTGGGCGTTGAGTCGCGCCCATCGAAGGTCAAGCGGCATCACTGTCAGTGCAGCTGTCACCCTGCTGGTCATGACGCACACGGAATTCGGGAACATCTCGTTTCTCTGGGGCTGGTGGACTTTCTTCGAGGCCGTGTGGATCGCCACGCTGTGGCAGAGCCGCACCCGTGTACTGGGTGGCGGAGTGTATCGCCTACCTGGGGTGAGGCGTGTTCGTCGCAACGCTGCCGAAAGGCGCGTCGATGCGCTGCTCGCTGAACTGGAGCGCCTCGATGTACCGGCGGAAGCCTGGCCAAACAGGTGCGACCTCGTTGACCGGTGGCACCGCATCGTCGCCGGGCGGTGCGTCTCAGCTCTTCTGCAGGTGGTTCCCGTCGTGGTTACGGTGGTTCCGTTCTGGTGGGCAGCGTGGGCCGGGGGCGCGGTCGCGCCTTGGATGCCCGGGGTCGTTGCTGGCTTCACTGCCATCTCGCTTACGCTCATGGCGGCTGACTACAGGGCTGCGGTTGTTTCGGACGCGGCTGGGGTCGCTACGGTGGATTCAGTCCGCTTCTTGGAGTTGGTCCTCTTCCCGGCCAGCCGCCGTGCGCAGGACTCGGCACTTGAGGTGTACGGCAGGGGCCTCAGTCGGCTCTGCAACTCTCTGAGTGCGCAGGCGCGCCACACAACTCGCACGATGCCGCCGGAGGCCCGTGAACGGGCGAGGGTCACCACAGAACGCCTGACTGCGGCACTTTCCAGTGCAAGCCAGCGCTACCTCTTCTCTCAGGGAGCAGACCGCGACAGAGCAGTCCGAGACATGGCCTTGCTCGCTGCGGGCGCTCTACGCCAGAGTTGCCGCCCACGTCACCAGCACGACAGCCTGGTGATCATTGAGGGCGTACTCCTGGCGGAAGCGCCAGAGGTGGAGGTGGCGGGGGCAACGGCTGAGCCGCTTAGGGCCCGCCTACTCGCGGGTTTGGGAAGGATGGCGGTGGCTGTGGGCCTCGTTGTCGGGGCATTCCTCTTCCCGGAAGGGGGTATCGTCCCCGATCTCTTGGGTGCTGCTGGGCTCGCCAGCATTGCCTTGGTGTGTGCACCCCTCCGCGAGGCCTTGCATCGAGCCAGGGAACTTATTGTCGGCGGCTCGCCCACCAACGTCGGTTCCCCCGAGCTGGAGGTAGGAGCGCCGGCTTCTCCCGCGGCGGCGTCCTGCGCTCGATGTGTCGGCCGCGAAGTGGGGGGGCACGGCAGGGAGAGTGAGGAACGGCAGGCACGGCAGATGACATAGTGACCAAGAGGAGTGGGCGGTCTGCTTATGGAAGACGTTGAGGTTCGGTGAGGAGTGTCCCCTGCTTGCCATGATGCTCGTTTGACGCTCCGGGCCGAAGAAAGGGTGCTCGGAGCGGGCGTAGAAGCGCGGTGACCTGCGGTTATGAGGGTCTCGGGTTCGGGTGATGACTTTCCGATGACGCACCACGTGGAGTGCGTGGCGATCCTTGAGCCTGCCGACAAGGGCCGCTGACCTGCCGTTTCTCCGAGTGTGCGTGATGGGCGTCACGTGCGTGAGGTGCGATGTCTCGAGGCACGTGACGCACGTGTGACGCATGAACGGCGTCGTTTCTGACTGGTCGTCATGCATGGTTCGGTGGCCGCCTGCGAAGCGCGCAGTCGGGCGGTCGACAGGCCCCCGGAGGGGCGGGGAGACCGGCCGCCGAGCTGTCGGCTGACCTCTCCCTCACATCTGTCGAAGCCGAGTCGGACGTGTGTCGAGATGCTCCGCCGGACCGACCTGTCCGGCACGGGTACGGGCCAGCTGACGGCCGCGCTCGCGCTCACCGTGGTGGAAGCGGCGGCGCGAGTCACCCGTGAGGTGCCGCGCCGCGCCGGTTGAAGGGAAGCCGGCCGAGGGCCACCGCCATGCCGCAGGTGTCGGTGAGCGCCGAGAACACCAGGCCCCCGGCGATCCCCGCCGACAGCAGCTGGAACGCCGGATGCACGAGCAGACCGAGGGCCAGGCCGAGCAGCACCAGGACGCCGGCGGTGAAGCGGACCTGTCGCTCCATCCCCCAGACGGCGCGTACGGGACCGGGCGGGTGCTCAAGCCGGTGACCGGCGGCGGCCCAGGCTCGGGTACCACCGGTGAGGCTGGCCGCCGCGATCCCGTGGGAGGCGAGGACTGTGACGCCCTTCTCGGAGCGGGCGCCGGAGGCGCACACCAGGAGCAGTGGTCCGCTCTCGGCGGCGTCCCGCAGCTCCGCCAGGCTGCCCTCGACGCGCTCCAGGGGAACGTTGACGGCGCCCGGCACGTGGCCGGAGGCGAACTCGCCGGGGGTACGGACGTCGACCACGTTCAGCGCGGCCAGCCGCGGTTCTGCCTCATCGACACTGAGGATGCTGGAAATACTCATGTGGAACCTGCCCTTGGCAGAGATGGGGGACGGCCCCGCACCACCAGCACGGAGCCGTCACCGGATGCTAGGCGTCGCCGAGCGGTTCCGCCGGGAGGCGGACGGTATTGTCACGGGGCTGCCATGACGCCGCCATGCCGTGGCAACAACCCGAGCCGGCGCCGCCCGCGGGCCCCCGTCAGGAGACCGGGCCGCGCTCGCGGGGGATCTGCTCGCCGGCCTCGATCGCGACGGGCAGCCGGTTCTCGGCCGGCGGCAGCGGGCACGTCGCGAAGTCGGTATAGGCACAGGGCAGGTTGGTGGCGCGGTTGAAGTCGAGCACCACGGTGCCGTCGGGCCCGGGCGCGGCCACCGCGAGCTGCCGGTTGGCCGCGTACGTGATGACGCCCGAGGTCGCGTCGGTGAACAGCACCGTGAGGGTCCCGGGTGCGTTTCCGTTGAACGCGGTCAGGCTCAACTCCTGTCCGTCCAGGTGGAAGACGACGCGGCCGGGTGCGTCGTACACGTGCCGAAGACCCTCGACGAAGGCGCCGACCGTGGTCGGCCGCGGCTCGTCGAAGGCTTCGTAGCGGCCCGTGACCACCCAGCGCGGATCGGGCGCGTACGCGGGAGTGCCCGTGAACGCGACCCGCAGCGGGTGGTCGGGGTGCCGCGGCCGGACCACGTCGTGGCCGCCGCGCTTGGCGACCTCGATCACGGTGTCGCCCCACACGGCGTCGATTCCGCCGCGCTCCGGAATGACGCCGAAGAGGTGCCGCGTGCGCACCGCCTCGCCGTCGACGACGAACTCCGTCCCCTCGGCGAGCTCCACGACGACGCCTTCGGGTCCGGTCGACCAGGTCCCCGGCACGCCGGCGAAGCTCTGAGGCTCGGCGGTCAGCCAGTGCAGACCGGTGACCGCGAGGAAGCCGTGCTCCGAGGCGAGCCGGGCGTCCTTGTCCCGGTGCCACTCCTGCCACTCCGCGGCGAAGACCTCCGGATCGGGAACGTCAGCGGTGCTGGTGCGGGCGTCGGGGATGTCATGGACGCTCATACGTCTCCTCCTGGTGCACACGGGCATGAGGTCGTTGTCGGTGGCTATGGCGGCGTCGTACCTGAGGGAAGGTTCAGCCCTTCACCAGGAGGCCGCGGCGGCGCAGCACCGCGCGCTCCACGGGGCTGAAGATCAGCAGGTCGATCGCGACGCCGACGAGCAGGATCAGGATGATGGCCAGGAAGATGCCGGGCATGTCGAAGTTGTTGCGCCCGTTCTCCAGGAGCTGGCCCAGGCCCAGACCCAGGTCGGGGGAGGAGGCGATGATCTCGGCCGCCATCAGGGAGCGCCAGGAGAACGCCCAGCCCTGCTTCAGGCCCGCGAGGTAGCCGGGCAATGCGGCTGGCATGACGATGTGCCAGGCGCCCTTGAGGCCGGTCGCGCCGAGGGTCTTGCCCGCACGCAGGAAGAGCGGGGGTACCTGGTCGACGCCGGCCACCAGGCCGTTGGCGATGGAGGGGACCGCGCCGAGCAGGATCACCGCGAACATCATGGAGTCGTTGAGGCCGAGCCACAGTACCGCCGGGGCCACCCAGGCGACCGAAGGCAGGGACTGCAGACCGGACAGGATCGGTCCGATCGCGGTGCGCACTACGCCCACCCGGGCGACGAGCAGACCGAGCGGCGTACCGATCGCGAGGGCCAGCAGGAAGCCGAGCAGGGCCCGGGAGACGCTGGTCCAGAGGATGCCGAGGAGTGTCCCCTCCATCCACATCGTGGCCAGGCTGTCCCAGACAGCGGACGGCGCGGGCAGCTTGCCCTCGTCGGCGACCTTCAGGGTCACGAGTAGCTGCCACACCGCCACCACGAGCACGATGGCGAGGACCGGCGGCAGGACCTTCTTCAGGAGGACCTCGCGGACGGGCGTACGACTCACCTGCACCGCGTCGAGCGCGTCGAGGCCAGCCTCCAGGCCGGCCAGATCGTCGGCCCGGACGGTCTTCGTCTCAGTGCTGGCCATGGCGGCGGATCTCCCCACGCAGTTCTTCGGTGATCTCGACGGACAACTCCGCCACGGCGGCGTCTTCGATGCGGCGCGGCTGCGGGATGTCGATGGTCCACTCCCGGGCGATCCGGCCGGGCCGGGACGACAGCAGCACCACGCGCTCGGCGAGCCGTACCGCCTCGCGCACGTTGTGGGTGACGAAGAGGACGGAGAGCCGGGTCTCGCGCCAGATCCGGGACAGTTCGTCGTGCAGCACGTCCCGGGTGATGGCGTCGAGCGCGGCGAACGGCTCGTCCATCAGGAGGAGTTGGGAGTCCTGGGCAAGCGCCCGGGCCAGGGCGACGCGTTGGCGCATGCCGCCGGACAGTTCGTGCACCCGCTTGCCGTACGAGCCGCCGAGCCGGACGAGTTCGAGCAGGCGCTCGGCCTCCGGGCGGCGCTCGGCCTTCGGCACCCCGCGCAGCTTGAGCGCGAGCTCGATGTTCTTGCCCGCGGTGAGCCACGGGAACAGTGCGTGCTCCTGGAACATCAGGGCGGGCCGGCCGGCCGTCGTGATCGAACCGGCGGTCGGCGAGTCCAGCCCCGCGACCAGGTTGAGCAGGGTGGACTTGCCGCAGCCCGAGGCCCCCAGGAGGGTGGCGAACTCGCCGGGCGCGACATCGAGCGAGATGTCGTCGAGGACGAGCTGTCCGCCGGCGGGGCCGCCGAAGGACTTCGAGACGTGCTCGATCCGGGCGGCGTGCGTCACCGCCGTACGGCTCTCGTCCTCGCCCTCGCCCTCGCCCTCGGCCTTGGCGAGCGGGGTGGTCGTGGCCATGGTCGTCACCTCCTGGGAGTTCGGGCTGCTACGGGCTCGGGCCTACTTCGCGCCGAGACCGGCGTCGGCGACCTCCGGCTTGCCCGCGGCCTTGAGTACCTTGTTCAGCAGCGTGAGGTCGTAGATGCCCGCCAGCTCGGGCTTCTTCAGCAGGCCGGCGTCCACCGCGTGGTCCGCCTGAGCCTGGAGGGTGGCGGCGAGCGGGTCGTCGGTGATGGTGATGGACGGCCAGGCCGCGTCGATGACCTTGGCCGAGAGCGGCTTGCCGGTCTCCTTCTTCAGCGCCGCGTTCACCGACTCCTTGGCCTTGTCCGGGTTCGCGGTGATCCAGGCGTTGGTCTTCACCGTGCCGCGCAGCACGGCTTCGACGACATCCGGGTGCTCCTTGAGGAACGCCTGCCGCACGATGATGTTCGTGATCACGAACTTCTTGTCCGGCCACAGGTCGGACTCGTCGAGCAGCACCTTCGCGCCCTCGCTGACCAGCTTGGACGCGGTCGGCTCCGGCACCCAGGCGCCGTCGATGGAGCCGGACTTGTAGGCGTCCGGGGTCACCTTGTTGTCCGTACGCAGCACCGAGACGTCGCCCTTGCCGGACTGCGAGTCGACCTTCCAGCCCTTCTCGGAGACCCAGTGCAGGAACGCGACGTCCTGGGTGTTGCCGAGCTGCGGGGTCGCGATCCGCTTGCCCTTGACGTCGTCCAGCGTCTTGATCTTCTCCGGGTTGACCACGAGCTTCACGCCGCCCGAGGCGGAACCGGAGACGATCCGCAGGTTGCTGCCCTTGGACTTGGTGTAGCCGTTGATGGCGGGGGAGGGGCCGATGAAGCCGATGTCGATCGAGCCGGCGTTGAGCGCCTCGATCTCGGACGGGCCGGCGTTGAAGGTGGAGGGCTTGATCGCGGTGCCGCCGAGTTCCTTCTGGAGCAGGCCCTCCTGGACACCCACGAGAGCGGTGGCGTGGGTGAGGTTCGGGAAGTAGCCGATCCTCACCTCACCGGCGGAGAGCTTCTTGGCGTCGGCCGCGACCTTGGGCTGCTCGTCGTCCTCGGCCGCCTGGGAGCCGTAGCCGCAGGCGGTGAGCAGGAGGGGGAGCGCCGCTATGGCGGCGATGGTGCGCAGGGCGGTGAGTGGTCTGGCGGCAGACACGAAGGTGTCCTTTCACGGAATGGGTTTCAGGGAGGTGCGGCGGTGCGACGGCGCGGCGGTGCAGAGGTACGCGACGCGATGCCCTCGGGGCGGGCGCCCGGAGCGCCGTGAGCATTGCCGGGCCCGCCTCACGCGGTCGGCGCGTGCTCGGCCGGGATGAGGACGGCGGTGGCGGAGGCGGTGGCGGTGACGGAGTTCTGCGGGGCGGGAAGACGGATCCGCTGAACGGCCTCAGAGAGGCAGACAGATGGCGCTGGACGTGCGGCCGAGGTCGACGTGCCGGCGGGAGGTGAGACGGGGGAGCGAGCCGTCTGCCTGCTTCAGCGTGCGCACAGCTACTGCCACCTCCAGAATCTCTAGTTTTCCCACCTGGCTGATAGGCATAGTGGCAGAGGCGAGTTTCGGCCCCAAGAGGGATTTCGCATTGTGGACGATCCCGTTTCGTGATCCGAGACGTCGCAGGTCAGCTCGGGGCAGCTCGGGTCAGGTCAGGCGTCCGCTCGTGCCATGGCCTGGCGGCGGCCGTTCAGGTAGTGGTCACCGATGGCGCGCAGGCGGTGGGTGGCCGGGTGGTGGGCTGTCAGGGTGCGGGCATTGCGCCAGAAGCGGTCCAGGCCGAGAGCGTCCCCCAGCTCCAGGACGCGGGTCGTGATGTGAAGGGCCGCCCTGGTCGTGACGGCCTCGGCCGTGGCGACAAGGACGTCCACGGCCGCCGGTTCCTCGGGATCGAGCTCCGTTCCGGCGCTCAGGGCCAGCCCCATCGCGTCCGTCGCCCTCTCGACCACGGCGGCGGCCGTCTGCGCGGCGGAGGCGAGTTCGCCGTACGTGAGGAGCAGGTCGAGGTCGTCGCCCGCCGGTCGGGGGATGCGGGTGTTCCTGCCGAGGTCGCGGGCTTCGATGAGGGCGCCCTCGGCGATGCCCAGGCCGACGTGGCACAGGGCGAGGCGGAGCGCGGGCTCGGCGAGTGCGGTGAACGGCGCGGTCGACTCCTCGTCCTGCGGCCGATTCCCCAGCACCTGCCGGGAGCTGACGACGACGTCGTCCATGACGACCGCGCCCGCGTCGGCGACGCGCTGGCCGAGGCGGTCGCGGGCCGGTTCGGCGATCACGCCCGGGCTGTCGGCCGGTATCCGTACGACGAGCACGTCGCCCGTCACGACGCACGTGGCGTCCAGCACGAACTGGTCGGCGACGGTCACCGCGGTGTCCACGGGGCGGCGCCCGTTCAGTACGTAGCCCGTGTCGAGCGGCGTCAGGGTGAGGTCCGGTCCGCCCGTGTCGTCGTGTGCCGAGCCCGGGGCGCGGACGGTCCCGGCCCACAGCCACTGCTCGCGTACCGCCTCCTCTTCGAGGTCGGACGCACTGTGGTGCCCTGCGTAGAAGCGGCTGCTCCAGGCATGCGTGTAGTGGCGGGCGAGGACTTCGCCGAGGGAGCTGTCCGCCGTGGCGACCTCCCGTATGACGGCGCACCCGGTGCGCCAGTCCGCCCCGCCGCCCGGCAGGGGCGGGGTGAGAGCCGCGAGCAGGCCGGCCTCGCGCAGCCGGGCCGTCTCGTCGGCGGGCGGCCTGCCCGCCTGGTCGCGGACGATCGCGTCCGTGGCGAGGTCGTCCGCCACGTCGCGGGCGGTACGCAGGAGTGCGCGCCGCCAGTCGTGGGTGGACGCGGAGAAGGCCGTGGTCGGTGTCGTCGGCATGGTGCTCACCGGCAGGCCGAAGGGCGGGAGCGCGGCCCGGGGGCCGGGTGCGCGGCGGTGTCATGGTGGTGGGCGGTGGTGGTCATGTGCGGTACTCCCAAGGTGTGTTGAGGGCAACGCGGCGCTCTTCGCGCCGCACCCGTGATCACATTCCTAGTATTCCCATCGAGTTGATAGGGATACTGGGCGGGAGGTGCATGCCTGGCAAGAGGGTGACCGAACGGTGGACGGCCTCGTCTCGTGTACAGAGACGATGGCGGGAGGCGGAGCCTCGCGCGCCGTGTCAGGGATTGGTCCAGGCGGCCGGATCCTGTGCCAGGGAGTGCACGATGTCCGGGAGTTCGCCCGATGAGATGTCCGCCAGCGAGACGCCTTCCAGGATCTGGCGGACGTTCGCGCGCAGGGCCACCCACAGAGGGAGCAGCGCCTCCGCGGGGCCGTTGTACGAGAGCTCCGGCGGGCGCACACCGCGCACGGAGACCAGGGGACCCTCGACCGCCCGCACCACATCGGCGACGGAGATGTCCTCCGCGGCCCTCGCCAGACGGTAGCCGCCGCTGGCGCCGCGCTGGCTGACCACCAGTCCGCCGCGGCGCATGTCGTTGAGGATGCCTTCGAGGAACTTGTGCGGGATCTCCTGCGCCTCGGCGATGGCCTCCGCCTTCAGAGGGCCGCCCTCGGGGGCGCCGGCGAGGAGGAGGGCGGCCCGTACCGCGTAGTCCGCCTTGGCTGAGATCCGCATGAGGGCATTATCCCGCACGACCCGTCGCCGATCACTGCGGGTCGGGCGGGGTGGGACCTGCCCGCTCAGGCAGCGGGCCCCGGACCGGGGCCCGGTCCGGGCCCCGGTCCGGGCCCCGGTCCGGGTCGCGGGCCGGGGCCGTCGGCTGCCGTGGGCGGGGCCGGTCAGGCCGCCACGGGCGTGTAGTGGGCGGCATCGTCGCCCTCGACGACGTAGCTGTGCGCGCCGTCGACCCCGGTGGGAGCGTCCCCGGCGACGGTGACGCGGTGCAGCAGCCGCGGCAGGTCGCCGTAGTCGTCCGGGGCGTAGTGCTGGGTGATGCGGTTGTCGAACAGGACCAGGTCCCCGGCGTTCCAGGAGATCCGGACCAGGTTCTCGGGCCGGGTGACGTACGACTGGAGGAGTCCGAGCAGGACCCGCGACTCCGCCGGGCCGAACCCGACCAGGCTCTGCGCGAACCCGCCGATGAACAGGCCCCGTTCACCGCTCTCGGGGTGGACGCGCACCACGGGGTGGGCGGTGCGGTAGCGGCGTGAGACGAACTGCTTGCGATGTTCGGCGGCCTTCTCGTTCTTCGGCTCGGCGTAGTCGTACGCGTTGGTGTGCACCGCCCACAGGCGGTCGGCGAGCTCGCGCAGCGGCTCCGGCAGGTCCCGATAGGCCGCGGCCGCGTTGGCGATCAGGGTGTTGCCGCCGTACGGCGGGACGACCAGGGCCCGCAGGGTGGACGCCTTGGGCGGGGTGCGGACGAAGGTGACGTCCGTGTGCCAGTGGTTGGCGCGGATGCCCTCGTCGCCGTCCACCGGCAGGATCTGCGGCCGTCCGTCGACGGCCGGCACGGTGGGGTGGGCGTTCGTCAGCTCGCCGAAGAGGGAGGCGAAGCGGAGCTGCCCGTCGTCGTCGAGGTTCTGGTCGCGGAAGACAAGGGCCTTGTGCTCCAGCAGGGCGCCGTTGAGCGCCGTGACGGTATCCGGAGTGAGGTCTCCCGCCAGGTCCAGGCCGTGGATCTCGGCCCCGATGCGGCCGCCGATCCTCCGGATGCCGAAACCGGTCGACGTGGTGGGTGCGGCGGGTGCGGTGGATGCGGTGGGTGTGGCGGGTGTGGTGGTCATGCGGGGCTGGTCCTTTCAGGAGGTGAGGGACAGGGAGGCGGCCGGCCGCGGCAGCCCGTAGTGTTCGCGCAGGGTGCGGCCGGTGTACTCCGTGCGGAACAGGCCACGGGTCTGGAGGATGGGGACGACCTGGTCGACGAAGTGGTCGAGCCCGCCGGGCAGGTACGGCGGCATGATGTTGAAGCCGTCCGCCGCGCCCTGGGTGAACCACTCCTGGAGCTGGTCGGCGATCTGCTCGGCGGTGCCGGCGACGACCCGGTGGCCGCGTCCGCCGCCGAGCCGGGCGATCAGCTCGCGCAGGGTGAGCCCGTCCCGCCGGGCGAGTTCGGCGACGAGCGTGAAGCGGCTCTTGTTGCCGTTGATGGCGTGCTCGGCCGGCAGTTCGGGCAGCGGGCCGTCCAGCGGCAGGCCGGTCAGGTCGGTTCCGAGCATCCCGGAGAGCTGCGCCAGGCCGTACTCGGGCACCTGGAGGTCGGTGAGCTCCTGCTCCAGGGCACGGGCCTCCGCCTCCGTCGAGCCGATGACGGGGCAGATGCCGGGCAGGATCTTCAGGTCGTCCTCCGCGCGTCCCTGGCGGACCACCCTGCTCTTGAGGTCCTTGTAGAACGCCTGGGCGTCGGACAGGGTCTGCTGTGCGGTGAACACCGCCTCCGCGTACCGCGCCGCGAACTCCTTGCCGTCCTCCGACGAGCCCGCCTGCACCAGCAGCGGGTGCCCCTGCGGGGAGCGGGGCACGTTCAGGGGGCCCCGCACCCGGAAGTGCGTTCCCCGGTGGTCGATGGGCCGGACCTTTTCGGTGTCGGCGTAGATGCCGTTCGCGCGGTCGAGGACGATGGCGTCGTCGGCCCAGCTGTCCCACAGTTTGACGGCGACATCGACGAACTCCCGGGCCCGCTCGTAGCGCAGGCGGTGCTCCAGGTGTTCGTCGCGGCCGAAGTTACGGGCCTCGTCGACGGTTCCCGAGGTCACGATGTTCCATCCGGCCCGGCCGCCGCTGAGGTGGTCGAGGGAGGCGAACGCGCGGGCCGTCGTGAACGGTTCGTTGTAGGTGGTGGAGACGGTGGCGATGAGCCCGATGTGGCGCGTGGCGGTGGCCAGCGCCGACAGGAGGGTGAGCGGCTCGAAGCCGCCCAGCGCGTTGTAGCGGGCGTTGCCCCACAGGGCGAGCCCGTCGGCGAGGAACACCGAGTCGAGCAGCCCGCGCTCGGCGGTCCGGGCCAGCTCCTGGAAGTACGTCAGATCGGTGACGCGCTCCGGCGTGGTACGAGGGTGCCGCCAGGCGGCGTCGTGGTGGCCGGCGTTCATCAGGAAGGCGTTCAGGTGCAGATGACGGTGGGGCGGTGATGTGGCCATGGCGATGTCCTAGGTGGATGAGCGGGTACGGGGAGGGGAACGGGGCGGCGGCGAGGCGCGGTTCAGCCGTTCGCGGGGACCCGCCAGGAGCTGAGCCGCCGCTCCAGAGCGACGAGGAGCTGGTTGAAGACCACGCCGATCGCGGAGATCGTGATGATCCCGGCGTACATCTGCGGGATGGCGAAGTTGTACTGCGAGGCGTTGATCAGATAGCCGAGCCCCGCCTTGGCACCGATCATCTCGGCGGCCACCAGGACCAGGATCGACACGGCTCCCGCCAGCCGGACGCCGGTGAACACCGCCGGCACCGACGCCGGCAGGATGACCTTCTGGAACAGGCGTATCGCGGGGAGGTCGAGCGACCGGGCCAGCCGGAGCAGGGTCGGGTCCACGGTCCGTACGGCGCTGATGGTGCTGAGCAGGACCGGCCAGGCGCAGGCGTACACGACGATCGAGATCTTGGACGTCTCACCGATGCCGAGCAGCAGCACGAACACCGGCAGCAGCGCGAGGGCGGCGGTGTTACGGAAGACTTCGAGCAGCGGCCCGAGCAGATCCGCCACCGGCCGGTACCAGCCGATCAGCAGACCGAGGGGTACGGCGAACGCCACCGCGATCCCGAAACCGCTGAGCGAGCGGGTGAGGCTGGCCCGCGCGTTGTCGGCGAGCTGCCCGTCGGCGGCGAGCTGCCACCACGCCTGGGCGACCTCGCTGAACGGGGGAAGGAACGTGCGGTCGACGAGGCCGAGCCGGGGCGCGGTCTCCCACAGCAGGAGCAGCGCGACGACGGCCGCCGACCTGGTGCCGGCCCGGACGAGCCCGTACGCCAGCCGTCGCCCTGCCCACCGCAACCGCCTCGGGCGTGCCGGGGCAGGGACGACGGCCTTCGGGGATGTCTCGGGGCGGGTGGCGAGGCCGGTACCGGCCTCGGTGGTCACGGTGCTCATGCGGCGACTCCTTCCCTTTCCTCCTGCTGGGCCCTGGACACCTCGTCACGGAGCAGGGACCAGATGTGGTGCCGGTAGCGGGCGAACTCGGGGGTGGAGCGCGGGTCGTCGCCGTCCGCCGGGGCGGGCAGGTCGATCGGCACGACCTCCTTGATCCGGCCGGGCCGGGAGGTCATCACGGCCACCCGCTGCCCCAGGTGGACGGCCTCGTCGATGCCGTGCGTGATGAAGACGACCGTCTTCCCGGTGGCCTGCCAGATGCGCCGCAGTTCGTCCTGGAGCGACTCCCGGGTCTGGGCGTCCAGTGCCGCGAACGGCTCGTCCATCAGCAGCACGTCCGGGTCGTACGCCAGGCTGCGCGCGATGGCGACCCGCTGCCGCATCCCGCCCGACAGCTCGTGCGGATGGCGGCCCTCGAAGCCGCTCAGGCCGACCAGATCCAGGAACTCCCGGGCCCGGGCCGCCCGTTCGCGCCGGGGGATGCCGATGGCCTCAAGCCCGAACTCGACGTTGCCCTGGGCGGTGCGCCAGGGCAGCAGCGCGTACTGCTGGAACACGATGCCCCGGTCGAGGCCCGGCCCGGTCACGGGGGAGCCGTCGAGGAGGATGCGGCCCGCGGTGGGCCGGGACAGGCCGCCGAGGAGGTCGAGCAGGGACGACTTGCCGCAGCCGCTGGGCCCCACCACGACGAGGAACTCACCGGCGCCGACGGTCAGATCGACGCCGTCGAGCGCGGTGACGACCGAGCGTGCGCCGTCCTTGCCTTTGACGGGGAACTCCTTGCGCACCCTGTCGACCACTATCTTCGCTGTGTGTGCGGCGGTCACGAGGTCACCTCCCGCTGCGGTTGAAGTCGTTGGTGTAGAGGGCGTCGAGGTGGACCCGGCCGCGGTCGACGTCCCCGCGCCGGCCCAGCCAGTCGATCCAGAGCTGGAGCTCCTTGTCCGTGATGCGCCCGCCGGGCTCGGCCACGCCGTACGACCTCCAGTAGCGCAGGGCGCCGACGTCCTCGTTCCGCTTCCGCTTCCGGACGATCTCCGTCATCCGGGCGACGACCTCGTCGCGAGGGGTGGCGCGCGACCAGTCGAGTGCCCGGCCCACCGCGGTGACGAAGGTCCGTACCGTGTCCGGGTTCTGCTTGATGAAGCGTTCGGTCATGACGTACGTGCCGGCGCTGAAGGAGCCCAGGAGCTGGTGGTCGGTGAACAACGGCCGCAGCCCTCCGCCGGCCAGCGCCTTGTCCCGCAGTACCCCGCCGAGCACGGCGACGTCGATCTGCTTCTGGCGCAGGGACTGTTCGGTGTTCACGGGAGGTACGACGAGGGGTTCGACCTTGTCGGCGTCGGCCGGGGACAGGCCGCCCCGCTGGAGGTAGATGTCGAGCATGGCCTCGGAGTGCGCGCCGAGGGTGTTCATGCCGACCTTCTTGCCGATGAGGTCGCGGGCGGAGCGAACGGGGCTGTCGGCGAGGACGTAGTAGCCGCTGTAGGAGTCCTTGTCGGAGCCGTAGTAGCTGATGACGGCCTTGATCGGGGCGCCGCTCGCGGCGAGCTTGACCACCGCTCCGTTGAACGCGCCGCCGAAGTCGGTCTGGCCGGTGGCCGCCGACTGGATGTCCTGCGGGCCGCTGATGGTGTTTCCGACCCACTCCAGTCTCACGTCCTCCAGGTGGCCGAGGTCCTGTGCGAGTTCGGCGGGGGTGACCTGGCCGGTCCAGCCCTGGTAGCGGAGTGTCTTGGTGCCGCCTTTGGCGGAGCCGCCGCTGCCCGCGGCCGTGCCGCAGCCGACCGCGACGGCCGAGAGGCCGAGCAGGGCGAGGAACTGGCGTCGGTTCGTCGGGGACAACGTGCTCATCGGAACGTCCTGTTCAGAGGGGGACGACGGGGCGAGGGCGGGGGCGAGCGCGCGCGAACCCGTCCACGGCCTGGAGGAGGCAGAGGAAGGGGACGGAAGCGCGGCGCGGATGACGGCCGCCGAATTCCGGAGAATGCAAGAAGCAAGGGAAAGGGCGGCGAAAGGGCGGTGAAAGGGTGGCGTCCGGGGCGGCGGCCTGTGACGTGCCCGCCGACAGGTCGTCCAGCGGGTCGCCCAACGGATCGTCTAGCAGGCGCAGCAGAACACGCAGAGAGCGCTGGCGTGCCGCCGGAGATCGACGTGCAGCCGCGTGCTGAAGTTCGCTGACTGGCTCACGCCGACGAGGCTGGCAGCGGGAATCAGCCACGTCAATGCGGGAAACGATGCCGTCTCATATTCTGAATTTCTCGACATACGCCTGAAGTGCGCCGTTCATCTTTCGCCTCGCGCGTAGTGGCGCTCGACGTAGAACTGGCCGGCGCTGAGCACGGTGGTGACGGCGATGTACCAGAGGGTGGCCACCATCAGCAGCGGGATGACCTGGTACGTCTGGTTGTAGACCAGCTGCACCGAGTACAGCAGGTCGTGCACCGCGAGGACGCTGACGATGCTGGTGCCCTTCAGGGTGCCGATCAGCATGTTCCCCGCGGTCGGGACGATGGAGCGCATCGCCTGCGGGATGACGATCCGGCGCAGGGCGCGCGGCCTGCCGATGCCGAGAGCCTGGGCGGCCTCCGTCTGGCCGGCGTCGACCGAGAGGATGCCGCCGCGCACCACCTCGGCGGCGTAGGCGGCTTCGTGCAGGGTCAGGCCGATGACGGCGGTGAGGGTGGGGCCGAGCAGGTTGACCGTCCTGACGGTGAGGAAGTCGGGCCCGAAGGGGATGCCGATGCCGAGTGTCGGGTAGAGGGCGCCGATGTTGAACCAGAACAGCAGCTGCACCAGCAGCGGGGTGGACCGGAAGATCCACACGTATCCCCAGCTCAGCGTGCGGAGTACGGGGTTGGCCGACAGGCGCAGCACAGCGAGCGGCGTGCCGAGCAGAAAGCCGAGCACCATCACCACGCCGGTCAGCCACAGGGTGAGCAGCAGCCCGTTCAGCACCGCGGTGGTGGTGAAGTAGCGGCCGACCACATCCCACTGGAACGCGCGGTTGCGGACGACGGAGTCGACCACCATCGCGAAGACAAGCAGCGCGGCGGCGGCCGTCAACAGGCGGCCGACGTGCCGGCGCGGCACGATCCGCGGGGGGTCGGCCTCGGGGCCCTGGCCGTCGGAGGCGCTGGGGTTTCGTAGGGGCGGCGGGACGGATGCGGAGACACGGGAGGGTCCTTGGACGTCGGACGGTGAAGCCATCAGAAGGCTCTCCAGGTGAGGGAGGCGCGGGCGGCGGTGACCACCCGGCGGCGTAGGTGCGTGGACTCCG
This sequence comes from Streptomyces sp. NPDC048623, assembly GCF_040650755.1. Classification (NCBI taxonomy): domain Bacteria; kingdom Bacillati; phylum Actinomycetota; class Actinomycetes; order Kitasatosporales; family Streptomycetaceae; genus Streptomyces; species Streptomyces sp. NPDC048623. The sequence continues at coordinate 178,852 of NZ_JBEZHV010000007.1, read as the reverse complement.
GGCTCCGGGCTCCGGGCAGACACAGCGCGGGGCACCGGGCGGTGGCCGGTCTCCGGCGTCGTCACACTCGCCGCGTCCCTCAACGCGGCCGGTACGGCCGCCGCGCGTGGCGGAGCCGCTCCGGCCTCGATCGTACGGGCGCACCGCGCGCAGGTGTCAACCACGCCGCCTCCAGGAACCGCCCGACAACCGCCCGACACCCGCCCGACGCCGGTCCGGCATCTGGGCCGTGGTTGACGGGAAGCGCGATGTACTGCTCAATTAGGCGCATGAATGCCGAGCAGCGTCTGGTCACGCGCGACCACATCGACTTCGGTCGGGTGTGGTCCGCGGCGTGTTGCGCCTGCGCCTGACGCGGCAGCGGGCCGTCTGACCGGCCCTTCCCTCCCTCGGTGACCCCGTCGCGGGCCGAGTTCCCACCCTCGTAGCACTGTCGTACGCACGTGCTCGGCACGCGCCGGGTCCGCGTACGGACCGTCCTGCGGGACCGGACCTGACACGCGCTGCCGCCGCCTTCCCCGTCCGAGGCCCCTGCCCCGGCGTCGTCACACCTGCTCACGACCTGATTCCCGGCACCTGAAGCGCCGTCAGACCGGCCGCGCCGAAGGCTGCTCTGCTCCGCCGTGCCCGGTCCGTGCCGCTGCACCGCGGTGCGGACCAGAGGACTTGAGGAAAGGCCATCTCCCATGACTCCCGCCGCAGAACTGACGGTGGTTCATGTCCCCATCACCGACCCCCGGGTGCGGCCCCTGCTGCGGGAACTCGGCGACGAGTACTCCCGGCGCTACGGCAAGGACGCGCACGGCGAGATCTCCCGCTACCCCGACGAGGAGTTCACCAGCCCGCACGGCGGCATCCTGCTCCTGCTCCTCGAACACGGCGAGCCGGTCGCGGGCGGCGCCTTCCGCCGGTACGACGCGAACACGGCCGAGCTGAAGCGGATCTGGACGCACTCCGCCCACCGCCGCCGCGGCCTCGCCCGCCGCGTCGTCGCCGAACTGGAGCGCGAGGCGCGCGCCCGCGGCTACCGGCGGATCTACCTGACCACCGGACCGCGCCAGCCCGAGGCCCGCGGCCTGTACCTGGCCACCGGCTACGCCCCGCTGTTCGACACGGAGGCCGACCCGGAGACGATCGGCCCGCTGCCCTTCGAAAAGCACCTGCCGGCAACCGCGACACACCAGGGAAAGGCAGCACACCTGTGAGCCCCCGTGACATCGGAACACGCCCGCGCCGTCTGCGCATCGCCGCCGCCACCACCGCGCTGGTGCCCCTCCTGGCGCTGACCGCCTGCGGCTCCGGCGACCCCTCCGGCGCCACCCCGGCGGGCGCCCAGGCATCGCCGGCGCCGGCCGACGACCCGGTCGCCGCCGTCAGGAAGGTCGACTCCGTCGCCGCCCTGCTGCCCGCCGACGTACGCCGGACGGGCACGTTGCGGATCGGCAGCTCGGTCGGATTCCCGCCCGGCGCGTACTACCCGAACGGGCAGGACAAGCCGCCCGCCGGCCAGGACATCGACATCGCCGACGCGGTGGCCAAGGTCCTCGGCGTGAAGCCGGAGCGGCAGGACGCCTCCTTCGAGACGATCCTGCCCGCCCTCGGCAGCGGCAAGTACGACGTCGGGACCGGCAACTTCGGCGTCACCACCGAACGCCTGAAGACCGTCGACTTCGTCACCTACATCAACGACGGCCAGGGCTTCGCGGTGAAGAAGGGCAACCCCACCCTCACGACGAAGGTCACCGACCTCACCCAGCTGTGCGGGCTGACCATCGGCACCGGCGCCGGCACCACCTTCGAGGCGACCCTCACCGCGAAGAAGGGCGTGTGCGCCGACGCCGGCAAGAAGCCGTACGACGTCAAGGTCTACTCGGAGAACGGTGCGACGCTCACCGCGCTCCAGCAGGGCCGGATCGACGTCGTCATGTCGACCATCAACGGCCTGCGTTACCAGGCGGCCCGGCCCGCCGCGCAGACCGCCTTCCTCGGTGAGTACCACCGCCTCGACGTCGGCTTCGCCTTCAAGAAGGACTCCCCGCTCACCAAGGCGTTCCAGGCCGCCGTCAACGAGCTGATCAAGAACGGCACATACGCCCGGATCCTCAAGAAGTGGGGCACCACCGCCTCCGCGATCGACACCTCCCAGATCAACCCGCCCGAGCACGCATAAGAGTTGAGCAGGAACTCCACGATGGCTCTCACCGCCGATTCCACCGCCGATTCCACCGCCGCGCCACCGGGCGCGGCCTCTCCGGGCACCGGCCCCGAGACACGACCCGCCCCGGACGACCCGGCCTCGCTCAAGGTCGTCCCCGCCCGCCACTACGCCCGCTGGGCGGCGGCCGTCGCCGTGATCGTCCTGGTCGCCCAGTTCGTGCACGGTCTTGTCACCAACCCGGTCTGGGAGTGGGGCGTCTTCCGCGCCTACTTCCTGTCCGAGACGATCGTCCAGGCGGTGTGGGTGACCCTCCAGCTCACCGCGTACGCCACCGTGCTCGGCTTTCTGCTCGGCACCGTCCTGGCGTTCATGAGGCTGTCGCGCAGCCCGGTGCTGCGGACCGTCGCCTGGTCGTACATCTGGATCTTCCGCTCGATCCCGATGATCGTCCAGCTGGTGTTCTGGTTCAACCTGAGCGCTCTGTACGGGGAGTTGGGCGTCGGCATCCCCTTCGGACCGGTGCTCTGGTCCGTCGACAGCAACAGCCTCATCGGCACCATCGGTGCCGCCGTGATCGGGCTGACGCTGCATCAGGCCGCTTACGCCGCCGAGATCGTGCGCGGCGGCGTGATCGCCGTCGACCACGGGCAGCTGGAGGCGGCCGCCGCACTCGGCATCCCCCGGCTGCGGCAGATCCGCCGGATCGTGCTGCCGCAGGCCATGCGGGCCATCCTGCCCACGGCCGGCAACGAGATCATCGGCCTGCTCAAGGGCACCTCGGTGGTGTACGTGATGTCCATCGGCGAGCTCTTCTACCAGGTGCAGGTGATCTACGGCCGCAACGGCCGGGTGATCCCCCTGCTCCTTGTCGCCACCGCCTGGTACGTGCTCCTCACCACCCTGCTGTCGGTCGCGCAGTACTACGTGGAGCGCCGCTTCGCCCGGGGCGCCGACCGTACCCCGCCGCCCACCCCGCTCCAGCGCGCCCGGCGCTTCCTGGCAGCGCAGCGCCTCGCCGCCGCCTCCCACCACCCGACGGAGAAGACATGAACGACGTCATGGTGGACGTCCACGGCGTCCACAAGAGCTTCGGCCCGCTGGAGGTGCTGCGCGGCGTCGACCTGACGGTCCGCGCCGGTGAGGTCACCGTGATCCTCGGCCCCTCCGGCTCCGGAAAGTCCACGCTGCTGCGCACCATCAACCACCTGGAGAAGGTCGACCAGGGCTGGATCAGCATCGACGGCGAGCTCATCGGCTACCGCCGCTCCGGCAGCAAGCTGTACGAGCTGAAGGAGAAGGACGTCCTCAGACAGCGCACCCACATCGGGTTCGTCTTCCAGGACTTCAACCTCTTCCCGCACCTGACCGTCCTTGACAACCTGATCGAGGCCCCCGTCTCCGCGCTGCGCCGCCCGCGCAGGGAAGCGGAGGAGACCGCCCGCCGGCTCCTCGACCGGGTCGGCCTCGCCGACAAGGCCGACACCTATCCGCGGCAGCTCTCCGGCGGCCAGCAGCAGCGCGTGGCCATCGCCCGCGCACTCGCCCTCCAGCCCAAGGTGCTGCTCTTCGACGAGCCCACCTCGGCGCTCGACCCGGAACTCGTCGGCGAGGTCCTCGATGTCATCAAGGACCTGGCCCGCACCGGCACCACCATGATCGTCGTGACCCACGAGATCGGCTTCGCCCGCGAGGTCGCCGACACCGTGGTGTTCATGGACGGCGGTGTCGTCGTGGAGCAGGGCCCGCCCGCGGCCGTACTCGACGACCCGAGGCACGAGCGCACCCGCGCCTTCCTCTCGAAGGTCCTCTGACCACCCCCCTCCGCCCCTCACCCGCGATTCCCGTAAGCAAGGAGCATGCCCATGTCCACCACCTCGATCACCCGCCGCACCACCGCCGCCGCGCTGGGGCTGACCGCCGCCCTCGTCCTCGCCGCGTGCGGCAACCCCTCCGACGGCGGTACGACCGAGGTCGCCGCCGCGTCGGGCGGCACGGTGAAGATCAACCTGAGCCCGGACCAGAACCGCGTCACCACCGGCAAGGTCGACGCGATAGCCGCCGAGGTCCCGGAGGAGATCCGCAGGCGAGGCACCCTGGAGATCGTCGACTCCTCCGGATCGGCCGCGCCGCTGACCTTCTTCGCCACCGACAACAAGACCGTCATCGGCGTCGAGCCCGACATCGCCTATCTGGTCGCCGACGTGCTCGGCCTCAAGCCGCACATCAACACGGTCTCCTGGGAGAACATCTTCGTCGGCCTCGACAGCGCCAAGTACGACGCCGGCTTCAGCAACATCACCGTCACCGAGGAGCGCAAGGAGAAGTACGACTTCGCCACCTACCGCGAGGACAACCTGGGCTTCGAGGCGAAGAAGGGCAGCGGTCTGAAGATCACCGGGCCCGCGGACGTGGCGGGCAGGACCGTCGCCGTGAGCAGCGGCACCAACCAGGAGAAGCTGCTCGTCGAGTGGAGCAAGGAGAACGAGAAGGCCGGACGCAAGCCGGTGGACATCAAGTACTACCAGAACGACAGCGACACCTACCTCGCCCTCCAGTCCGGCCGCATCGACCTCTACCTCGGTCCCAACCCGACCGCCGCCTACCACGCGGCCACCACCGGCAAGACCGAGGTCGTCGGCACCTACTCCGGTGCCGGGGCCGGCCTCCAGGGCCTCATCGCGGCCACCACCAAGAAGGACAGTGGCCTGGCCAAGCCGCTCGCCGACGCGCTCAACGAGGTCATCAGGAACGGCACGTACGCCAAGGTGCTCCAGCGCTGGGGCCTGTCCGACGAGGCCGTGACCACGTCCGCGATCAACCCGCCCGGTCTGCCCAAGACCAACAAGTAGCCGTCGAGGGAAGCGGGGCCGCGGTACGCCGTGATCCGCCGCCTCACGCGGCCCCGCACCCGTCCCCTGTCATGTCCCACGCTCCCGAAGGGTCCGCCATGGCCACCGTCCTGTCCGTCTCCGGAAGCCCCTCCGCCACCTCTCGTACCGCCCGGCTGCTGCGCCATCTGGACCGGCGGCTCACGGCCCAGGGACACGAGGTGGTCCCGCTGGACGTCCGTGCCATCCCCGCCGAGGCCCTCCTCGGCGCCGACTTCCGTCACCCGGCGATCGTCGAGGCGACCGAGCTGTTCGCCCGCGCCGACGGGGTCGTGATCGGCACGCCCGTCTACAAGGCCGCCTACTCCGGACTGTTGAAGTCCCTGCTCGACCTGCTGCCGCAGTACGCCCTGATCGGCAAGACGGTCCTTCCGCTGGCGACCGGCGGGACCACCGCGCACGTCCTGGCGATCGACTACGCCCTGCGCCCCGTGCTCAGCTCCATGGGGGCCGCGCACATCGTCCAGGGCTGGTTCACGCTCGACAAGGACATCGAGGTGGGCGACGACGGCACCCTGACCGTCGCGCCGGGCGCCGCCGAGGCCCTCGGCCAGGTCGTCGACCAGTTCTCCGACGCCCTCGGCAGCCGTACGGCACTGCCGGCGGTCGCCGGACGAGCAGCCTGACCGTGACCGCCGCCCCCCGCCCGGTCCCGCAGACTCACTCAGGACGGTCACCCGTGTCTTCCACCGGTTCTCTTCCCGCGCCCGTGTCCGCAGCCGAGCCCGGCGGTCTCGCCCGTACGGGTCCGACGCTCGCCGAACTGCTCGACTTCGCGCGCCGTACCGCCTCCGACAGCGCGCTGGTCGCCGCCCTCCCGCTGCACCCCGAGGACCGCACCTGGATCCGACTCGCCGGTCCGGGCGGCAGCGAGGCGTGGCTCATCGGCTGGCCACCGGGCTCCGGCACCGGCTGGCACGACCACGGCGGCTCGCGGGGCGCCTTCGTCACCGCGGACGGCGAGTTGACCGAACAGTCCCTCGCCGCCCAGCTGCCCACGGAAGGGTGGCGGACGCTCGAACTCGCCGACGGCATCGACCGCGAGCGGCGGCTGGGCGCCGGGCAGGGGCGCGGCTTCGGCCCCCACCACGTCCACCAGGTGCTGAACCGCTCCGCCGAAGCGCACGCCGTCTCCGTCCACGTCTACCACCCGCCCCTGCCGCTGATCCGGCGCTACAGCCGTACGGGGCCCGTGCTGCGACTGGAGACGGTCGAGCAGCCGGAGGAGTGGACGTGACGCGCACACCGGTGCGGGGCATCGACGCCCTGCTGGCCCGGGCCCGCTCGGAACTGGACCGGCTCGGCCCGCTGGAGGCCGCCGAAGCCGCCGCTTCCGGTGCGCTGCTGGTCGACATCCGCTACGCCGCGCTGCGCGAGCGCGACGGCACCATCCCCGGCGCGCTGATCGTCGAGCGCAACGAGCTGGAATGGCGGCTCGATCCGCTCTGCGATCACCGGTCGCCCGAGGTCACCGACCATGACCGAACCGTCGTGGTGGTGTGCAACGAGGGGTACGCGTCCAGCCTCGCAGCGGTGTCGCTGCGGCAGCTGGGGCTGCACCGGGCGACGGACCTGGACGGCGGGTTCCAGGCGTGGCGGCGGGCCGGCCTGCCCGTGGAGCCGCCCAGCGCCGGCTGAGGTCTTGACGCCGGTCGAAGGGCGCCGGACACTCCCATACAGAATCCCTAGTGGATAGGTGGGAAAAATGGAGTGTCCGGAGTCGCCCGCCGCACCCTCGCGCACCCGAAGCCGGACCGGACACCCAGGGAGACACATGCCCGCCGCACCCCTGACCACCCTGTCGTTCCTCCCGTCCCTGCCGTCGTTCCGGGGCAGGATCGGCCGCGACGCGCGCAGCGGCTACTACGCCGTGCCGCGCCGTTTCCGCCTCCATCTCACGCCGTCCTGCCCCCACTGTCTGCGGATCGCCATCACCCACAGCCTGCTCGGCCTGGAAGAGACACTCCCCGTGGTGCTGCTTCCGGCCGTGCCCGACGGACCCGACGGCGGACACTCCGCTCTGCGCCCGCTGTACGAGGCCGGTTCGCACCGGCACAAGGGACCCGCCGCCGCGCCGGTGTTGAGCGACACCTGGACGGGGCGGATCGTCAGTACGCACGCCCCGGACATCCTGAGTGACCTCGCCCTGCGCTTCGCGGGTGACGCTCCCGACCGGCCCGTGCTGTACCCGCACGGCGCGGAGGCCGAGATCGAGGCGGTTGAGCACCTCTGCGAGTACCGGATCGACGAAGCCGCACAGCACGCCGGCCAGGCCGGTGTCGACGCCACTGCGCGCCGGACGGCCCTCGGCTCGCTGCTCCGGACCCTGGTCTCACTGGAATGGCGGCTCGCCGACCAGGAGTTCCTGCTGGGTGACGAACCGACCGCCGCCGACGTGTGGTTGTGGGTGTCGCTGGTCCAGCTCGACACCGTGCACCGCCTGCATCTGGACGCCACCGCGGTGCACGCCGTGGCCGACCATCCGCGTCTGTGGGCCTACGCACGGAGACTGGCCGCCCACCCCGCCTTCGGCCGGCACCTCGACCTCGACGGCATCGCCCGCAGGCACCATGCCCACTGCAGGGGACTGGAGGCCGCGGGGGCGGCGGTGCAGATCCTGGACTGGGCGGCTCACATCGCGGGCGGGGCCGCCGTACGGCACTGCCCGCCCCGCAAGGAGCATCCGGACGGTTTCATGGAGCCGAAACACGCTCTCCACCTTCGTCCGTCCGGCTCCGCCTAGGCTGCGAGAACAGGGGGAAACCTGCCGTGCCGGAGCGTGCGGCAGGCCCCGGCCCGAGCGGAACGAGCAACGGAAGAACGGAGGTGACGGTGTCGTCCCCCGTCTTCGCCTTCCTCTTCCTCTTCCCCTTCTCCGATTCCCGTGTGCTCGTCCCGGCTGTCGCGGTTCTGGTCGCGCGCGGCTGCGTCCGCCTGTACTCCCGCCCCCACATCGATCTGCAACGGGTGGCCGGCGCCCTCTGTCGTTCCTGACCCGTTCCCCGCCGTCGAGTCCTCCGTACGAGGGCCGATGACCCCTACGGTCGACCAGGAAGGCCTCTTCTCATGTCCGCACATCCCCCTCTTCATCTCGCCGTGGCGCTGGACGGCACCGGCTGGCATCCGGCCGCGTGGCGTGAGCCGGACGCCCGGCCCCACGACCTGTTCACCGCCCGCTACTGGGCCGACCTCGTCGCCGAGGCCGAACGCGGCCTGCTCGACTTCGTGACGTTCGAGGACGGCCTCGGGCTGCAGTCCTCGCACCCCACGGAGCCGGACGGGCGCACCGACCAGGTGCGCGGGCGGCTGGACGCCGTGCTCGTCGCCGCCCGGATCGCACCGCTGACCCGGCACATCGGGCTCGTACCGACCGTGGTGGCCACACACACCGAGCCGTTCCACATCTCCAAGGCGATCGCCACCCTGGACCACGTCAGCGCCGGGCGCGCGGGCCTGCGCGTCCAGGTGAGCGCACGGCGGAACGAGGCGGCGCACTTCGGCCGCCGCACCTTCCTGTCCCTCAGCGCCGGGTACCGGGACACCCCGGCCGGCCGGGACCTGGTCGCCGACCTCTTCGAGGAGGCCGCCGACCACGTCGAGGTGGTGCGCCGCCTGTGGGACAGCTGGGAGGACGACGCCGAGATCCGCGACGCAGCCACCGGACGCTTCATCGACCGCGACAAGCTGCACTACATCGACTTCGAGGGCCCGCACTTCCGGGTCAGGGGCCCCTCGATCACCCCTCGGCCTCCGCAGGGCCAGCCCCTCGTCAGCGCGCTCGCGCACGGCGGCGTGGCGTACCGGCTGGTGGGCCGTTCCGCCGACATCGGCTACGTCACCCCGCACGACACCGACCAGGCCCGCGCCGTCGTCGCCGAGATCCGTGCCGCCCAGGCCGCCGCGGGACGGGCGGGGGAGCGGCTGCACCTCTTCGGTGACCTGGTGGTGTTCCTCGACGACGATCCCGCGGCGGCGAAGTACCACAAGGCCCGCCTGGACGACCTGGCGGGCTACGCCTACACCAGCGACGCCAAGGTGTTCACGGGCACGCCCGGGCAACTGGCGGATCTGCTCCTCGAGTTCCGCGAGGCGGGCCTGAGCGGCTTCCGGCTGCGCCCCGGAGTGATCGGCCACGACCTGGAACAGATCACACGGGGCCTGGTGCCCGAGCTCCAACGCCGAGGCGCTTTCCGGCAGGCCTACGAGGCGGACACCCTGCGGGGGCTGCTCGGACTCTCCCGCCCCGCGAACCGCTACGCCGCCGCCGTCTGAAGCAGGAGTCGTACCACCATGACGAACCCGACCACCGGTAAGCCCCTGAAGCAGATCCATCTCGCGGCTCACTTCCCCGGCGTCAACAACACCACCGTGTGGAGCGACCCGCGGGCCGGCAGCCACATCGAGTTCAGCTCGTTCGCGCACTTCGCACGGACCGCCGAACGCGCCAAGTTCGACTTCCTGTTCCTCGCCGAGGGACTGCGACTGCGCGAACAGGGCGGCCGGATATACGACCTGGACGTGGTGGGCCGGCCCGACACCTTCACCGTCCTGTCCGCGCTCGCCGCCGTCACCGAACGTATCGGCCTGACCGGCACCATCAACTCCACCTTCAACGAGCCCTACGAGGTGGCCCGCCAGTTCGCCAGCCTGGACCATCTCTCCGACGGACGCGCCGCCTGGAACGTCGTCACCTCCTGGGACGCCTTCACCGGCGAGAACTTCCGGCGCGGCGGCTTCCTCCCGGAGGACCAGCGCTACTCCAGGGCCGAGGAGTTCCTGTCCACCGCCACCGAACTGTTCGACTCCTGGCAGGGCGACGAACTCGTCACCGACCAGGAGTCCGGCATCTTCCTGACGGACGCGCAGGCCGGAGCCTTCGTCCACCAGGGGCAGCACTTCGACATCGCCGGCCGGTTCAACGTCCCGCGCAGCCCGCAGGGCCGTCCGGTCATCTTCCAGGCGGGCGACTCGGACGAGGGCCGCGAGTTCGCCGCCGCCCAGGCGGACGCCATCTTCAGCCGGCACAGCACCCTGGAGGCCGGCCGGGCCTTCTACACCGACGTCAAGGGACGCCTCGCCCGCCACGGGCGAACCCACGACCAGCTGCTCATCCTGCCCGCGGCGACCTTCGTACTCGGCGACACCGACGCCGAGGCGCAGGAGCTGGCCCGTGAGGTACGGCGCCAGCAGGTCAGCGGCCAGACGGCGATCGCGTACCTCGAACACGTCTGGAACCGGGACCTGTCCGCCTACGACCCGGACGGCCCGCTCCCCGACATCGACCCGGCCCCCGGCGAGAACACCGTCGCCCGCGGCCGGGCCAGTGTCCGGGAGTTCCGTGACTCGCTCGCCGTCGCCCGGCAATGGCGCGAACGCGCCGCGGCCGACAAGCTGTCGATCCGGGAGCTGGTCATCGAGACCACCGGCCGTCAGTCGTTCGTCGGCTCCCCGGCCACCGTCGCCGACACCATCGACCACTTCGTCCAGACGGACGCCGCCGACGGCTTCATCCTGGTCCCGCACCTCACCCCCGGCGGCCTCGACGAGTTCGCCGACACCGTCGTCCCGCTGCTTCAGGAACGCGGAGTGTTCCGCCACGACTACACGGGCACCACGCTCCGGGACCACCTGGGCCTGGCGCACCCCGACGCCCGCGCGCAGGCAGAGGCGGAGGCGCAGGCGCAGGCGGAGGCGGAGTCGGAGAACCGGCGGGTGGCGTCGTGAAGTTCCTGGCCATCACCCTCATCGTGCACGCCCCGGACCCGGTGACCGGGATCCAGAAGCCCACCCAGGAGCGCTTCCGCGAGGTGATCGACAACGCGCTGCTGGCCGAGGAACTCGGCTTCGACGGCTTCGGCGTCGGCGAGCGCCACGAGCGGCCGTTCATCTCCTCCTCGCCACCGGTCGTGCTCAGCCACATCGCCGCGCTCACCTCGCGCATCCGGCTGTTCACCGCCGTCACCACGCTCAGCCTGCTCGACCCGGTGCGCGCGTACGAGGACTACGCGACCCTGGACCACCTGTCCGCGGGCCGCCTCGACCTGATCATCGGCAAGGGCAACGGCACCGCGCAGCGCGAGCTGTTCCACGTCACTCCCGAGGACCAGTGGGACCGCAACGCCGAGGGCTACGAGCTGTTCCGCCGCATCTGGCGGCAGGACAAGGTGAGCGCCTCCCCGCGCTTCCGCCCCGGGCTGACGGACGCCGAGGTGTGGCCGAGGCCGCTCCAGCAGCCCGTACGGGTCTGGCACGGCAGCGCGACCAGCCGGGAGTCGGTCGACCTCGCCGCCCGCTACGGAGATCCGCTCTTCTCGGCCAACGTCACCCATCCGATCGAGCCGTACGCCGAGCTGATCCGCCACTACCGGGAGCGCTGGGAGCACTACGGCCACGATCCGGCCCGGGCCGTCGTCGGCGCGGGAACGGCCGGCTACCACGCGGCCCGGACCTCGCAGGAGGCCGTCGCCGCGTACCGGCCGGTGTTCGAGGGCCAACTCGCCTTCCAGAAGAGCCTGGGCCTGGAGCCGGTGTTCACCACCCTGGAGGACTTCGTCGAACGCAGCTCGGCGCTGATCGGCAGCCCGCAGCAGATCATCGACAAGGTGCACCGCTACCACGAGCGGTTCGGACACAGCGTGCTCCACCTGCAGGCCGACGCGAGCGGACTCCTCCCCGCCCAGCACCGGGCCTCGCTCGAACTCTTCCAGTCCGAGATCGCGCCGGTGCTGCGACGCGAGATCCCCGACCCGCCGTTCCCCTGGGCCCCGGTCACCGCGGCACCCGAGCCCGATCTCACTTCCGTACCAGCGCCCGCGCCCACCGACCGCTGAGGAGCACCACCGACCATGTCCGGCATCCCTCTCGGAGTCCTCGACCTCGTCCCGGTCCCGTCCGGCTCCAGCGTCACGCAGGCGCTGCGCGACACCATCGACCTGGCCCGGCAGACCGAGCGGTTCGGCTACACCCGCTACTGGTTCGCCGAGCACCACCTCAACCCGGGCGTGGCCGGGGCCTCTCCCGCCGTCGTACTGGCCCTGACCGCCTCGGCCACCTCCACCATCAGAATCGGCTCCGGTGCCGTACTGCTCGGGCACCGCACCGCCCTGTCCACCGTCGAGGAGTTCGGCCTGATCGACGCCCTGCATCCCGGGCGGCTCGACCTGGGTCTCGGCCGCTCCGGCGGACGCCCCTCCGGGCAGACGGCGGACCCCCGGCCGACCACGACCCCCGTCGTCGACGGTCACGCCCCCAACGGCCTGAAGATCCCGCCCCGGTTCTCCTTCGAGCACCTGATCGGCTCCCCGCGCTTCCGGCTCCAGCAGCAGCTCCTGCACCAGCCCGGCGCCCGCCCCCAGGACTACGGCGAGCAGGTCGACGACATCCTCGCCCTCCTGCGCGGCGCCTACCGCGCCGCGGACGGGACCGAGGCGCACGCCGTCCCCGGCGAGGGCGCGGACCTGGAGGTCTGGATACTCGGCAGCAGCGGCGGACAGAGCGCCGACGTCGCCGGCCGCAACGGCCTGCGCTTCGCCGCCAACTACCACGTCAGCCCGGCCACCGTACTGGAGGCGGCCGAGGGCTACCGCGCCGCGTTCCAGCCCTCCGACCACCTCGACAAGCCCTACGTCAGCGTCTCCGCCGACGTCGTGGTCGCCGAGGACGACGAGACCGCCCGCGAACTCGCCACCGGCTACGGCCCGTGGGTCCGCAGCATCCGCACCGCCGAGGGCGCCATCCCCTTCCCGACCCCGGACGAGGCCCGCGCCCACGCCTGGACCGAGGCGGACCGGGCCCTGGTCGCCGACCGCGTCGACACCCAGTTCGTCGGCTCACCCGGGCGGGTCGCGGACCAGCTCGAACAACTCCAGGAGGCCACCGGCGCCGACGAACTGATCATCACCACCATCACTCACGACCACGCCGACCGGGTGCGCTCCTACCAGCTCCTGGCAGAGGAGTGGCAACGGCGATGAGCCGTTCGCGGTCCGGTCCCTGATGCTGTGGGGCGGCGTTCCCCGGGTCGGCCGGCCCGTGCGTCCTGTCGAAGTCGGCGATCAGCTCGTCCAGGTCGTCCCGCTCGATCTGGCCCTTCGGCGACGTCGGGCGGGCCGCGAGGCGGGAGATCCGCCGTCCGTCCGCCGGGCGGCTATATCGTCCGAGGGCGGGACGGCGACCGCCGCTCCGCACCCGACCGTGAGGGCCCGTCACCGTGACCGGACGCAGCACCGCGCCAGCCGCCGAGGGCCCGAGCCGGCCGGAGGCCGTCGGTGAGGCGCGTTGGCCGATGGCCACGGCGGTCGTCACCGCGATGGTGCTGACCGTCCTGCTTCCCGACGATCTGCGGCTTGCGCCCCGCTGGGTGCTTCCGGTCGTCGAGGGGCTGTTGCTCGTCGCGCTGATCGCCGGCGACCCGGGGCGGATCGACCGGCGCTCGACCGTACTGCGCACCCTGTCGATCGCCCTGGTGGGCGTGCTCGCGCTGAGCGCCGTCTGGTCCACGGTCCAGCTGATCGACGACATCCTCCACGGCGGGAAGGAGACGGCCTCCGCCACCAGCCTGCTGCAGTCGGGCGGCACCGTGTGGGCCGGTACCGTGCTCGCGTTCTCCCTGCTGTACTTCGAACTCGACAGCGGCGGGGCCGCCGCCCGCGCCCATCACATGCCCCGCTCGCCCGAGCTCGCCTTCCCGCAGCAGCTCACCCCCGAAGTGGCGAGCGCCGACTGGCGGCCCCGCTACGTCGACTACCTCTACCTCGCCCTCACCAACGCCACCGCGTTCAGCCCCACCGACGTGATGCCGCTGGCCCCCTGGGCCAAGATCGCCATGGGTGTGCAGTCCCTGGTCTCGCTGCTCATCCTCGGTCTGGTGGTGGCCCGCGCCGTCAACGTCCTCGCCTGACCCGCGGTCAGCTGCCCGAGGGCGGCGTCGTCCAGCCGTTGCGCACGGCGTGGGCGCCCAGCTGCATCCGGGTCTGTACCCCGGCCAGGTCCATGAGCCGGCGCAGGCGCCGGTGCAGCGTGCGCGGTGACAGGCCGAGCTGGGTCGCGGCCGTGAGGTCCGTGAGGCCGGCCAGGAGCAGTGCGAGGATGTGGCGGTCGAGCTCGGTCGGGCCTTCGGGGCCCGCCTCGACGATCCCGTCGCTTTCGTCTCCCGTGTCCGATGCCGGGTCCGACAGCTGGAGCGGCCGGGCCGCGCGCCACACCGTCTCGAACAGCGCGTCCAGCGCGTCGAGGAGACCGCTGCGGTGCAGCAGCACCGCGCCGGGTTCTCCCGCCGGGGTGACCGCGAGCGGGACCAGGCCGAGATCGGCGTCGGCGAGCACGAGTTTCATCGGCACGTGGTCCGCGACCCGCAGTTGTACGCCGTTGCGTACGGACTCGATGGCGTCGTGGACGATGCCCGGCTCGGCAAGCACCTCGCGGTCCAGTACGGCGCGGAAGCGCACCCCGCGGCCGAGGGCCAGGGGCTCGGCCGTGTTCTCGTCGGGCGGCAGGGCGACGAAGGGAGCGGTGATGAAGGAGCGGACCTGGGTCCGGGCGGCCTGCTGCACCTGGAGGAAGCGGTGCCGGATGGCGTCGACGCCGGTGACGACCTCGATCAGGTCGGAGATGCTGCTGCCGGTCATCGCGGCCCGGTGTTCCTCGGCGAGGGTGACCAGGGCCTGCTCGGCCGTGCGCAGTGCGTCCCGGCGCCGGCCGATGAGGGCGCCGAGGGCCATGGCCGGTGGCGCCGCGGTGAAGCGGGCGTCCGCCGACCTGGTCGCGAGGCCCCACTCGACCAGGCGCGACAGGGCCTTGTCGACGGGGGCGTGGGACAGTGCGAGGTGGTCCGAGAGAAGGGCCGCTGTGGTGTCGGGCCGTCCGATGAGCGCCCGGTAGACGCGCTCCTCGTCGGGTTCGAGCCCCAGGGCGTTCAGCATCGGCGTTCGACTCTCCTCCGCTTGCCGCAGCGGGGAGAGTATGCGCCACGGTGGCAGACCGTGGAAAGACCCTGATGGGAGCGGGTGCGCGGGGAAGGGCCCCGGGGCGTCGCCGCCCCGGGGCCTGATGGTGCGGCTCATCGCAGGCCGTACGCCCGGATGATCTCGTTCGTGACGCCGTAGCCCTGGTCCGTCTCGGCGCTCGCGCGGAGCGAGACGAAGCCGCCGGGCTTCCGGGCCGTCCTGAAGGAACCCGTCCAGGAGCCGTCGGCGCCCTTGGCCAGGGTCACCTTCTGCCAGGTGGCGCCGTCGTCGTACGAGACGTCCAGCGTCACCGTGGTGACCTTGCCCGGCACGGTGCCCTGGTCCATGGACACCGGCTTGAGCGCGATCTGCTGGGTCGCGTCGGCCCTGACGTCACCGTGCAGGTCCGTCTCCAGCCGGTAGTCCAGGTTCAGCACCGAGAACGGCTCGAAGTCGTCCGCGTCGACGGTGCCGGACCTGAAGGTCCACTCGGTGTGGGTGCGCGTCGACAGCCGGAAGAGGCCGGCGGGCCGCTCCGCGTCGAGGACGGCGCGGTAGGGAAGGTCACCGGCCGGCACCTCCACCCACTGCATGTCCGCGCTGTTCGGGTTGTCGTGGATGAGCGTGTCGCCCTGGAAGATCCGCAGGTGGGTCGGCGTCCCGCCCCACGGCAGGTAGCCGCCGAGGCGCAGGGTGTCGTCGGCGGAGGCCCACGGCTGCACGTTCCAGGTCATGTAGTTCTGCCAGCGCGAGTTGTAGACGCCGAAGGACTCGTTCTGGCCGGGCCGGGTCACCGGGGCGAACCAGTCCAGACGGGTGGTGCTGCCCTTGGCGTACGTGTTGTCACCGGACACCAGCGACCACGGCAGCTCTGTGCCGATGCCCTGGGTGTGGAACTCCCGCCAGACCTGGCCCGGGGTCACCCATTCGGTACGGGTGCCCGGGTGCCGTTCGGCCTCGGGGAAGTTGAACGACGGGCTGAGGGTGAAGTCGGACCGATAGCCCTCGGCGAGGCGGCCGCCCGCGGCCGCGTGGTAGCGGGCGTCGATCCGGGCGAGGTCGGCCTTGGTGGGCTGGTACACCAGCGCACGGTCCGGCACCTGGCCGGGGTAGTCACGGGTCAGGTCGTAGACGAACGGCGTGTACTCGGTCTGTCGCACGGTCAGCTTGAGGTTGCCGGCCCTGGCCTTCGCGACGAGGGCCCGTCCCGCGTCGCGATGCACGGTGGCGACCGGGATGGCGGACTCGCCGACGTACTCCAACAGGCCGCCGACACCGTCGTTGACCACGATCAGGGCCTTCGCCCCCGCCGCGACCGCTGCCGCGGTGCGCTCCTCCGGCGTGACCTCGTCACCGCGCTCGACGACGGCGACCTTGCCCTTCGCGCCGAGCCGCGCGTAGTCGGCGGCCGCGCCCTTGCCCGCGTAGACCGCGGTCAGCCGGTCCGTGGCGGTGCCCAGGGCGCTGCCGCCCTGCACCAGGGTCTCGACGTCGAGCCGGCCGTCGGCGGTGCTCAGGCCGAGCTGCGGCTCGCCCTTGCGCCAGCGGGTGATCAGCGTGAACTCGCCCTGCGTCATCGGCTCCGTCGGGGAGACGTAGACGTCGTCGTACGTCGGCGGCAGCACATACGCGCCGCGGTAGTCCCACCACGCGTCGAAGCCGGTGTAGTGGACGTTGAAGTCGACCTTGCGCTGCCGGTCCTGGGTGCGCTGCGGCGCCTCGGTCCGCAGCAGGTGCGCCTTGCTCGCGTCGAGGACGACGTCCGCGGAGGCGTCCTTGAGCACGGTCTCCGGGTCGACGAGGACGGCCAGACCGGAGCGGTCCGCCCGCTCGCCGGTCACGTCGAGGTAGGCCGCGACGGTGTACCGGCCGGGGGCCATCCGCAGGGTGGTGGAGCCTTCGACGTAGAGCGACCAGGGCCAGCCGTCGCCGGCCAGGTTGACCGAGACCCAGCCGGCGGCGGGCCTGCCGTCCCGGCCGACCAGCTTGATGTTCAGGTCGTAGCGCTCCTCCTCCTTGAGCAGCGCCACGGAGGTGCGGGTCACCGGCTGTCCGGTGGCCGCGTCGGTGCCGATCACGTAGCCGACGTGCCGCCCGGCCGAGGCGGCCTGCGGGTCGCCGGTCACCGGGACGGCGGCGGTGCCGCCCGCCGGGACGGTCACCGTGGTGGCGCCCAGCGAGAACGGGCCGCCGGCGCCGGTCAGCGCCAGGTTCAGCGTGACGTCGGCGGAACCGGAGTTGGTGAAGGTCAGGTCCTTCGTGACGGCGACGTCGCTCGGCTCGTGCGGCCAGGTGTAGTTGCCGAAGAAGAGCGATCCGGTGCCGCGGACCGCGGTGCGCACGGCGGCGGTCACGTCGAGACGGCCGGTGCCGACCTCGTACGGCGAATACACGGCGTCGAGGCCCTTCGCGGTGCTCATCAGATGTTCCTTGAGCTGCGCGCCGGTCCAGTCCGGGTGCTGCTGTGCCAGGAGCGCCGCCGCGCCGACGACGTGCGGGGTGGCCATCGAGGTGCCGCTGAGGGTGCGGTAGAGGCCCTCGCCGCCGTCGGTCATCTTCTGTGAGCGGGCCGCGGTGATGTCCACGCCCGGCGCCGCGATGTCCGGCTTCATGCCACCGGAGTACGCCAGCGGGCCGGTGCTGGAGAAGTACGCGAGCCGGTCCTGCTTGTCCGTGGCCGCCACGGTCAGCGCCGCGGCCGCCGCGCCCGGGGTGGAGATGGTCTCCGGGCCCGCGTTGCCGGCGGCGATGACGAACAGCGTGCCGTACTGCGCGGAGAGCGCGTCGACCAGCTGCGACATCGGGTCGCTGCCGTCCGTGGGGTAGGAGTCGCCGAGGCTCATGTTGACGACGTCGGCGCCGGATTCGGCGGCCCACTGCATGCCGGCCATGACCCAGGAGTCCTGGCCCGAGCCCTCCGCACCGCCGAGCACCTTGCCCACGTAGAGGTCGGCGCCGGGCGCGACGCCCTTGTTCGCGCCACCGGACGCGGCGCCCGAGCCGACGATCGTGCCGGCCACATGCGTGCCGTGCCCGTTCACGTCGGTGACGCCCTCACCGGGTACGAAGCTGGTCGTGCCGTCGATCAGACCCGCGAAGTCGGGGTGGTTGACGTCGATGCCGGTGTCGAGCACCGCGACCTTGACGCCCTTGCCGGTGTATCCGGCCGCCCATGCCTCGGGCGCTCCGATCAGCGGCACGCTCTCCTTCAGGTCGGCCTTCACGCGCCCGTCGAGCCACAGCTTGGCCACGCCCGCGCCCAACCGCGTGCTGCCCTGCGGCGCCACGGTGTTCCAGAAGGTGCGGGCCTGCCTCTTCTCGGTGCTGAGCGCGGCACCGCCGATGCCCTTGAGCGTGCGGGTCAGCCTGCTTCCCCGGGGAGCGGTCGGTTCGGCAGCCGCGCGGGACTTCGGCGGGGTGTACGTCGCGATCAGCGGTACGGCGCCCGACGTCGCGTCGTCGTAACCCATCTCGATCAGGTCGGTGACGTTGAACAGGCGCCGGTCGAGCCTGCCGGCTCCCAGCAGCGGCCCGGCCTCGTCCGGGATGACGAACAGGTCGCCCTGGATCTCCTGGAGTCTCACGCCGCCGAACGCGTTGTCGGGTCGGTCGACCTCGGCGATCTGCTTGCCGTCGGCGGTCGTGGTGACCGTGACCACGTCGCCGGTGACCAGGGTGACCTCATGGGTCGCCGAGGGCTTGGCGGGGACGGGCGGTCTGCTCGGAGCCGCCTGGGCCGGCCCGTGCGCGAGGGCGAGGCCCGAGGCCAGGAGGGGCACCGCGAGGGCCGCCGAGATCAACCGCCGGCGCCTGCGCCGGCGGGCGGAAGGACAGGCGGAAGGAGGAAAGGGGGAGGACATGGCACGGGTCTATCGACCGGTGAACACCGTCGTGAAGGCGTGGTGGCGGCAAGTCCTCGCCATGGCAAAGGCTTGCCAGCGCGTGAAGCGTACGAATCCGGCCGGAAGGGTGCGTGTACGGAGGCGGCTGCGGCGACCCCGGCCGGCTCGGCGCGCTGCCGTGCGCTGCCGTTCACCGACATGCGCCGACGTGCGCGGTCGGACGGTGGAGGCCAGATTGGAGGTGTCCGAGGCACCGGACGGCGGTGACGTCGGGGCGGACCGACCCGGGAGGAACCTGGCATGACGACCCATGGACAGGCGGCGCTGGTGCTCGTCGTCGGCGTCGCCGGGTCGGGCAAGTCGACCGTGGGGCGCCTTCTCGCCGAGCGTCTTGGCTGGGCGTACCGGGACGCGGACGAGTTCCACTCCGAGGCCGACCGCGCCAAGATGGCCGCCGGCCATCCCCTCACGGACGCCGACCGGGTGCCGTGGCTGGACGCGATCGGCGCATGGATGGACCGGACGATCGCGGCCGGCCGACAGGCCGTCGTCACCTGTTCGGCGCTCAAGCGCGCCTACCGGGACGCGCTGCTCGCAGGGCGCCCCGAGGTGCGTCTGGTCTATCTGCACGGTTCGCGCGAGCTGCTCGCGTCCCGGCTGGCCGGGCGCCACGGGCACTTCTTCCCGGCGGACCTGCTGGACAGCCAGCTCGCGGTGCTCGAAGAGCCGGAGCCGGACGAGCACCCGTTGGTGGTCGAGATCGACCGGTCCCCGGAGGCCGTCGCCGCGGCGGCGCTGGCGCTGATGTCCGAAGGCCCGGCCCAAGTCTCGACCGCCGGCCCCACGGGCGACTCATGGCGGCTGGTCCGGGGGGACCAGAGCGCGGTGGTGGTCCAGCTGGGCGGCGCCCTGCGCGAGTACGCCGTGAACGGCCGGCCGTTGCTCGACGGCTTCTCCGCCGGGTCCGCCGTCACGGGCGGGCGGGGGCAGCTGCTCGTCCCGTGGCCCAACCGGGTGGGCGACGGACGCTACCTCTTCGAGGGCAGGAGTCTGCAACTGCCCCTGACCGAGGTGGAGAAGCGCAACGCGATCCACGGACTGCTGCGCTGGAGCCTGTGGCACCTGCTCGCCCGCACCGACGACTCGGTGCTGCTCGGTACGACGCTCTGCCCCCAGCCGGGGTACCCCTTCCTCCTCGATGTCCGGGTCGAGTACCGGCTGGACGCGGACGGGCTGAGCACCGCAGTCCGCGCGACCAACCTCGGGACGGAGCCCGCGCCTTACGGAGTGGGGCAGCATCCCTATCTGACGGTCGGGACCGACCTCGTCGACAGCGCGGTGCTGACCGTTCCCGCGCGGTACCTGCTGCGGACCGACGACAGGGGCCTGCCCGTCGGCCGGGAGGACGTCGACGGCACGCCGTACGACTTCCGCACCGCCCGCCCCATCGGCGATCTTCGCCTGGACACCGCCTTCACCGGGCTCGACCGCGGCCCGGACGGCCGGGCGGTCGTACGCCTCGCCCACCCCTCCGGACCGCACGGCGTCGACCTCTGGCTCGGCGAGGGGACCCGCTACGTGCAGGTGTTCACGGGTGACACCCTGGCCGGGTCCCAGCGGCGGCGGGGCGTGGCGGTGGAGCCCATGTCCTGTCCGCCGGACGCCTTCCGCAGCGGCACGGATCTCACCGTGCTGCAGCCGCACGCGACGCATGTGCTGCGGTGGGGTCTGAGCCCCTGGGGACACTCATGACCCCTGACGACTTCCGGGAGCTCTACGAGCGCCTGCGAGGACAGGCGGTGCGAGAGGCGGCGCGGCCGGTGGTGGACGGCCGGTGCGGGGCACTTCGTCATCTGACGCCTGAGCGGGTGGCGGCGGCCGCCGCCGAGGTCCGCATCGGGCGCACCGTGTCGCTGGCGGCCCCGATCGACACCGTGCGGGGCCCCGACGATCCCGAGCCCGCGGTGCACCGGATGACCGGACCGGGCCCGGGAAGCATCGGCTCGGACGCACTGCAATTCGCCACGGACCGCTTCGCCATGAACGTGCACGGGGACGCGGACAGCCATCTCGACGCCCTCTGTCACGTCATCTACGGCGGAGAGCTCTATGGCGGGGTGCCCGCGAGCACCGTGACCGCCGAGGGCGCCCGCAGGCTCTCCGTGGACCTGGTCGAGAACGGCGTCGTCGGCCGGGGCGTGCTCCTCGACATCCCGCGGCTGCGCGGCGTGCGCTGGCTGGAGCCCGGCGACCATGTGACGCCGGGCGATCTGACGGCGGCCGAGGCCGCGCAGGGCGTCCGCGTCGGACCGGGCGACCTGCTGTTCGTCAGGGTGGGGCACCGTCTTCGGCGCACCGAACTCGGGCCGTGGAACGCGGCCGAGGCGCGAGCGGGTCTGCACCCGACGGCCGTGGAGTTCCTGGCGGAGCGCCAGGTCGCGGTCCTCGGGAGCGACGGCAACAACGACACGGCGCCCAGCGCGGTGCCGGACCTCGCCTTCCCCGTACACGTCCTGGCCATCCACGCCCTGGGCATCCACCTCATGGACTACCTGCAGTTCGAGGATCTCGCCCCGGTCTGCGCGCGGTCGGGCCGCTGGAGCTTCCTATGTGCGGTCGCGCCGCTGCGGCTGACCGGCGGCACGGGGTCGCCCGTGAACCCGATCGCGGTGCTGTGATGGTGACGGTGACTTCGACGAGCGCCGGGCCGACCTGCTCCGGTCGCCGACCACGGGGTACGGGGATAGCTTCGTCGGAGGTGGGACCGCTGGAGCCTCGCCCAGCGGGGCGCCAGGCGCCTGACACCAGGTCGGGGCCCTGATCCCAAGGACGGTGGTCGCCGTGGGCGACGCCCCTCACTATGACGTCATCATCATCGGCACCGGCGCCGGCGGAGGGACTCTCGCCCATCGCCTCGCCCCGTCGGGCAAACGCGTCCTGCTCGTCGAACGCGGCGGCTATCTGCCCCGCGAGCGCGACAACTGGGACTCGACGGCCGTGTTCGTGAAGGGCAAGTACCGGGCCCCGGAGTTCTGGCTCGACAAGCACGGCACCGAGTTCCCGCCCGAGGTCAACTACTACGTCGGCGGCAACACCAAGTTCTACGGGGCCGCCCTCTTCCGGCTGCGGCCCGAGGACTTCGGCGAGCTGCGTCATCACGGCGGCCTCTCTCCCGCCTGGCCGATCCGGTACGAGGACCTGGAGCCGTACTACACCCAGGCCGAGCACCTGTACCTGGTCCACGGACGGCACGGCGAGGACCCCGGCGAGGGCCCGGTCAGCGCGCAGTACGCGTATCCGCCCGTGGAGCACGAGCCGCGCATCCAGCAGCTGAGCGACGACCTGGAGAAGCGCGGCCTGCACCCGTTCCATCTGCCGATCGGCGTCGATCTGACCCAGGAGGACGGGGGCCGGCCCACCCACTCCAGCGCCTGCATCCGGTGCAACCGGGTCGACGGCTTCCCGTGTCTGGTGCGCGCCAAGTCCGACGCCCAGGTGATCTGTGTCGAGCCTGCGCTGGAGCACCCCAACGTCGAGATGGTCACGGACACCCACGTGGTGCGCCTGGAGACCGACGACCGGGGGCGCAGGGTCAGCGCGGTCGTCGGCCGGCTCCCCGACGGCTCGGAGGTGCGGTTCACGGCGGACGTGGTGGTCGTCTCCTGCGGGGCGGTCAACTCCGCCGCTCTGCTGCTCGCCTCGGCGAACGAGCACCATCCCAACGGCCTTGCGAACAGCTCCGACGTGGTCGGCCGCCACTACATGCGGCACAACAACATGGCCCTGATGGCGGTGTCGAAGGAACCCAACGACACCCAGTTCCAGAAGACCCTGGCCCTGCACGACTGGTATCTCGGCGCGGACGACTGGGACTTCCCGCTGGGCGGCATCCAGATGCTGGGCAAGTCGGACGCCGAGCAGATCCACGGCGAGGCGCCCCGGTGGGCCGGTGCGGTGACGCCCGACATGCCGTTCGAGGTACTCGCCCATCACGCCGTCGACTTCTGGCTGTGCGGCGAGGACCTGCCGATGCCCGACAACCGGGTCACCCTCGACGGCGACGGCCGCATCCGGCTCACCCTCGACGAGAAGAACAACATCGAGGGCCTGAAGCGGCTGCGGCACAAACTGCAGGGAATGCTCGGCCACTTGGGCATGCACGAGCACCATCTGCTGTCCCACAGCATCTATCTGCACAAGGGCATGCCGATCGGGGCGACCGCGCACCAGGCGGGCACCGTGCGCTTCGGCACCGATCCCGCCGACTCCGCGCTCGACGTGAACTGCAAGGCCCACGACCTCGACAACCTGTACGTCGTGGACACGAGCTTCTTCCCGAGCATCGGCGCGGTCAACCCGTCCCTGACGGCCATCGCCAACGCGCTGCGGGTCGGCGACCACCTCCTGGCCCGGCTGAACTGAGCAGGAGCACCGTGCACGGGGCCGGCCGGTGGTCCGTACGGACGAAGGCACCCACCCCAACGGCCCCATGACCCTTCCGAGGAGATGCCGACCACCTCATCGGGTGATTGCGTGGCTGAGCCCGGCCCGAGCCGGCGCCGGGCTCAGCGCTTGCGCGCAGCGAGGAGGCACAACGGCATGGATTCCACGGTGGGAGCGCCGCAGGGCGTGATCCCGGCGCGTCTGCTGCACGGCCAGAAGGCCCTGGTCACCGGGGCCAACTCGGGCATCGGCAAGGCCACGGCCATCGCCCTGGGCCGGGCCGGCGCCGACGTGGTGGTGAACTACGTGGCGGGTCGCGAGGCCGCCGAGGAGGTGGCCGAGGAGATCGCCTCGTTCGGGGTGCGCTCGGCGGCCTACGAGGCGGACGTGTCCCAGGAGGACCAGGTCGTCGCCATGACGGACCGGATGGTCAAGGAGTTCGGCACCGTCGACATCCTCGTGGCGAACGCGGGGCTCCAGCGTGACGCCGCGGTCATGGAGATGACCCTCGCCCAGTGGCAGAAGGTCATCGACGTCAATCTCACCGGTCAGTTCCTGTGTGCGCGCGAGGCCGCCAAGGAGTTCCGGCGCCGGGGCGTGAACCCCGAGGTGTCCCGGGCCGCCGGAAAGATCATCTGCATGAGTTCGGTGCACCAGATCATCCCCTGGGCGGGACATGTGAACTACGCGTCGTCCAAGGGCGGTGTGCAGATGATGATGCAGACCCTGGCCCAGGAGCTCGCGCCGGAGAAGATCCGGGTGAACGCGGTCGCCCCGGGGGCGATCAAGACGCCGATCAACCGCGCGGCCTGGGAGACGCCCGAGGCACAGAAGGACCTGTTGCGGCTCATCCCGTACGACCGGATCGGCGACCCCGACGACATCGCCCACGCCGTCGTCGCGCTCGCGTCCGATCTCATGGACTACGTGGTGGGGACCACCCTGTACGTCGACGGCGGTATGACGCTCTTTCCCGGATTCGCCACCGGAGGCTGACGCGCTCCCGGTCCTTCACCCACCGATCCGACGAAGGCGCGTATGCCTCTCTCGCTCCAGCTCCTTGCGGAGGCCCCGGCCCAGCTCCTGCCGGCCCGGGAACTCATGGCCTTCACCCTGGCCGCCCACATCATCCTGGTCCCGCTCGGCGTGGCCTTCCCCCTCATCACCCTGGTCATGCACTACCGCGGACTGCGCCGGAACGACGCCACCGCGCTGCTTCTGGCCCGGCGCTGGTCGGCCGTCATGGCGGTGCAGTTCGCGCTCGGCATCGTCACCGGCACGGTGCTGTCCTTCGAGTTCGGTCTGCTGTGGCCCGGTCTGATGGGACGGTGGGGCGATGTCTTCGGCGTCGGGTTCGGCGTCGAGGGCTGGGCCTTCTTCCTGGAGTCCGTACTCATCGCCATCTATCTGTACGGGTGGCGGAGGCTGAAGCCGCGGACCCACTTCCTCCTCGGGCTGCCCCTGCCGTTCGCCGCGCTGCTCGGGGCGTTCGGCATCCTGGCCGCCAACTCCTGGATGAACACGCCGCAGGGCTTCTCGCTCGACTCCGCGGGCAATCCGGTCGACGTGAACGTCTGGAAGGCGATCTTCACACCGATGTTCGGCCCGGAGTACTGGCACTTCGTCGTGGGCATGATCCTCACCGCGGGCTTCGTGGTGGCCGGTGTCTACGCCACGGGCTGGCTGCGCGGCCGCCGGGACCGCTACCACCGGCTCGGGTTCACCGTGCCGTTCACCATCGCCGCCGTCGCCGCGCCCGTGCAGTTCGTGCTCGGCGACTCCATCGCCCGGTCGGTGTTCCACAAGCAGCCGGTGAAGTTCGCCGCGATGGAGATCGTCTGGAAGACGGACACCCGGGTCCCGGAGTATCTCTTCGGGCGCCTGCAGGAGGACGGGAGCGTCAAGGGCGGCCTCAAGATCCCGCTGCTCGACTCCTTCCTGGCCGGATTCAGCCCGAACACCGAGGTGGTCGGGCTGACCTCCGTCCCGGCCGACCAGCGGCCGACGGCCACTCAGGCGACCATCGCCCACTGGGCCTTCGACCTCATGGTCCTCATCGGGTCCGCGCTCGTCCTGCTTGCCCTCTGGTACGGGCTCGTCTGGCTGCGGCACCGCCGGCCGCCCGCTTCCCGCTGGTTCTACGGCGCCGCGGCCTGTGCCGGTGCCGGCTCGGTCGTGGCCGTCGAGTCCGGTTGGATCGCCACCGAGGTGGGACGCCAGCCCTGGATCGTCTACGAGAACATGCGGGTCGCCGAGGCCGTGACCTCGACCCGTTCCACCAGCCTGTGGATCATGTTCGGCGTGGTGGCGGCGGTGTACGCGTTCCTCTTCGGCTCGTTCCTCGTCGTCCTGCTGAAGATGCGCACCCGCTGGCGGCTCGCCGACGAGCAGCAGGCCGCGGTGGCGGGCGCCCCCACACCGGAGGACGACATCCCGTACGGTCCGCGCGCTTCGGTTCCCGCCGGTGACGTGCCCGCCGCCGGCCCCGCCCCCGGCCCCGGAGCCGGCCGGTCCGGGGGTGAGGGCTCATGACCGCCGACCTCGTCGCCGTGGTGCTGCTCCTGGCCGTGACCGCGTACGCCTGCGCGGGCGGTACGGACTACGGGGCCGGCTTCTGGGACCTGACGGCCGGCGGGGCGGAACGCGGCCGGCGTCCCCGGTGGCTCATCGACCACGCCATGGCTCCCGTGTGGGAGGTCAACAACGTCTGGCTGATCTTCGTTCTGGTCGTCATGTGGACCGGCTTCCCCGTCCTTTTCCAGACCGTGTTCACCGCGATGTGGCTCCCGCTCGCCCTGGCCGTCGTGGGCATGGTGCTGCGGGGCGCCGGTTTCGCGCTCCGCAAGCCCACCCAGCGGCTCGCCGGACGACGCCTGTACGGTGCCGTGTTCGCGTGCGCCTCGCTCGTCACGCCGTTCTTCCTGGGCGCGGCCGTCGGCGGGGTCGCGTCGGAGCGCGTGGCTCCCGGCACCGAGGCCTCGGCGGACGTCTGGGCCGGCCCGACCTCGGTGGTCTTCGGACTCGTCGCCGTCGCGACCACGGCGTTCCTCGGGGCGGTGTTCCTCACCGGGAACGCCCGCAGGTTCGACGCGCCCGAGCTGGTCGGCTACTTCAGGCGGCGGGCACTGGCCAGTCTCGCCGTGCTCACCGTCCTCGCCGTGGTCACCGGGCTCGTCACCCACGAGGACGCCCCCTACGTGTGGCACGGGCTCACCCACGGCCTGGGGCTGCTCTTCGTCCTCGTGGCCGGAGCGGCCGCCCTCGCCACGGCCTGGCTGCTGCTGCGGACACCGGGCACCTGGGTACGCGTCACGGCGGTGGGCGTCGTCGCGTGCGCCATCGTCGCCTGGGGCATGGCCCAGCGCCCGTACCTCCTCCCGACCTCGCTGACGGTGTCCGACGCCGCGGGCGCGCCCTCCACGCTGACCTGGCTGGCGATCGTCACCCTCGTGGCCCTCCTTGTCGTCATGCCGGCCGTCTTCCTCCTCTACTGGCTGGACACCCACGGTGAGCTGGAGGAACTCACCGACCCCGAACTGCGGAAGCCGGAATGAGCGAAGACGAGATCCTGCTCGGCCTCGCCCTGACGGTGGTGCTCGCCACCGCCTCGCAGATCCTGGCGAGCAAGCTGCGCGTCCCCGCCCTCGTCGTGCTGCTGCCCGTCGGGTTCGCCGCCGGCGCGATGACGGACACCATCCAGCCCGACAAACTCCTCGGGCCGGCCTTCTCGGACCTGGTGTCCCTGTCGGTCGCGGTGATCCTCTACGACGCGGGGCTCGGACTCGACCTGCGCAAGCTGGCCGGCCACACCCGGCGGGTCGTGGGCCGGCTGCTCGTGTACGGCGTGCTGCTCACCTTCCTCGTGGTCGCGTCGGTGTCGCCGGCGATGTTCGGCATGGACCTGCGCGTGGCCGCGATGCTCGGCGTGATCCTCGTCGTCTCCGGGCCCACGGTCGTGGGGCCGCTGCTCGACTTCGTACGGCCGACCGACAAGGCGCGGCGCATCCTGATCTGGGAGGGGACGCTGACCGACCCGATCGGTGGCATCCTCGGCGCGCTGACCTTCCACGCGGTGGCCACCTCGCACCGCATCGACCTCGGCCGCGGCTACCAGTTGGGCCAGTTCTTCATCAGCATGGCCGTGGGTCTGGTCGGCGGAGCCGTGGGCATCGCACTGCTGTGGTTCACCCTGCGCATCCTCCGGCTCGGCGAGACCCTGGGGACGCTGGCGCAGCTCGCCATCGTGATCGGTGTGTCGGCGGGCTGCGACATCGTGCGCGACGACACCGGGCTGATCGCCGCGATCGTGGCGGGCCTCGCTGTCGCCAACATCCGCGGCTTCGACATGCCCGCGCGCCGGCCCTTCTTCGAGACGCTCGTCCAGCTGATCATCGGGCTGCTCTTCGTCTCCATCTCCTCCACCGTCACCCCGGCGTCGGTGGTGCCGGTGCTGCTTCCCGCGCTCGGCCTGATCGCGATCCTCGTCCTGGTCGTACGCCCCCTCGTGGCCTTCGGCGCGACCGCGCGTACGGACCTGTCACGGGGAGAGCGCGCCTTCATCGGCTGGATGGACCCACGCGGCATCGTCGCGGCCTCCACGGCCTCGGCCTTCTCCGCCGGCCTGGTCGAAGAGGGGGTGCCCGGAGCGTCGAAGATCCTTCCGGTGACCTTCCTGGTGATCGTGGGAACCGTGCTGCTCTACGCACTGACGGCGGCGCCGGTGGCCCGACGCCTCGGTGTCGTCAAGGCGGCGGGCACCCGGGTGCTCCTGGTGGGCGGCGAGCCATGGGTGGTCGACCTCGGCAGGGCGCTGCGCTCCGCGGGACTCGACGTGCTGATGTGGGCGGGTCTCGACGAGGAGCGGGAGCGGATCCGGGGTACGGGTCTCGAACTGGCCAAGGGCGAACTCCTCGCCACGGCCATCAACCCCGGGGCGCGTCTCGAGGGCGTGACGGCGGTCTTCCTGGCCACGGACGACGACGACTTCAACGCGCTCGCCTCGATCGTGATGCAGGACAACGTCGACGGACCGGTCTACCGGGTGGGCCCGCCGCAGGACAGCCACGGTGTGGTCGCCCCGTACACCGGCGCCCACATCCTCTTCGGGCGCTCCCTGGTGCGCCACGTCCTCGCGGAGCGCTACCGGCGCGGCGCCCGGTTCATGGTGCTGCCGGCCGGCGAGCCGCTGCCGCCCGGGCACGACACGCTGTTCGTGGTGCGGGCCGACCACCAACTGGATCCGGTCACGGAGCGGCAGGAGAGCGCCCCCCGGGACGGGGACGCTCTCGTCCTCCTCGGGCCCGCGCCTACCGACGCCGCTCCTGGAGCATCGAGTCCAGGGTGATGGCCGCGTCGATCAGGGCCAGGTGCGTGAACGCCTGGGGGAAGTTGCCCAGTTGCCGGCCGGTCAGGTCGATCTCCTCGGAGTACAGGCCGAGGTGGTTGGCGTACGTGAGCATCTTCTCCAGGACCAGCCGGGCCATGTCGAGGCGTCCGGCCCGGGCCAGGGCGTCGACGTACATGAAGGTGCACAGCGAGAAGGTGCCCTCGGAGCCGCGCAGCCCGTCCGGGGACGCCTCCGGGTTGTAGCGGTAGACGAGGCTGTCGCTGACCAGTTCGCGCTCCATCGCGTCCAGGGTCGACTTCCACATCGGGTCGTCCGGCATGATGAATCCGACGGTCGGCATGCGCAGCAGCGCCGAGTCGAGGACGTCGTCGCCGTAGTGCTGGACGAAGGCCTGCTTCCCGGTGTCCCAGCCGCGGTCGAGCACCTGCGCGTAGATCTCGTCCCGTGCGTCCACCCAGCGTCCGCCGGCGGCGGGACGGCCGTCGTCGTAGGCGATCCGCAGGGCGCGGTCGAAGGCCACCCAGGACATCACCCGGCCGTACGTGAAGTCCTTGCGGCCGCCGCGGGTCTCCCAGAGCCCTTCGCCGGGCTGGTCCCAGTGGTCGACCAGCCAGTCGAGCAGGGTGTGCAGCGCGGTCCAGCCGCCGTGGTCGAGGTGCATGCCGTGCTCGTGCGCGAAGTAGATGCTGTCGAGCGCCTCGCCGTAGATGTCCAGCTGGAGCTGGGTCGCGGCCCCGTTGCCGATACGGACGGGGGCGGAGCCGCGGTACCCCTCCCAGTGGTCGAGGGTCTCCTCGACCAGGTCGGCGGTGCCGTCCACCCGGTACATGATGTTCAGCGGCCCGGAGCCGTTCTCCCGGCCCGCGTCCTGCTTCACCCGGTCGTGCAGCCAGTTGATGAACGCGGACGCCTCCTCCCTGAAGCCCAGGCCCAGCAGGGCGTACACGGAGAACGAGGCGTCACGGATCCAGGTGAACCGGTAGTCCCAGTTGCGCTCTCCGCCCAGTTGCTCGGGCAGCCCCGCCGTGGGGGCGGCGACCAGGGCGCCGGTCGGCGCGTACGTCATGAGCTTCAGCGTCACGGCGGAACGTTCCACCGCCTCCCGCCAGCGTCCGGTGTAGGTGGACTGGCCCAGCCACGAGCGCCAGAAGCCGACCGTCTCGTCGAAGAGCCGCTGGAACTCCTCCAGCCGGACCTCGTGCGGGGGCCCGTCCGGGGACGATTCCACGACCAGGCCGCGCTGCTGCCCCGCCCGCAGGGTCAGGGAGAAGCGCACGTCCTTGTCGTCGGTCGTGAGGGTGTTCACCAGCCGTTCGTCCTGCGGCTCGCGGACGGTGTGGACGGCGAGGGTGAGGTCCTCCGAGGTGAACAGGGCTCCCTGCTCGGTGAGGTGGACCTGGTGCTGCTTGCGGCCGTAGTCGAAGCGCGGGGCGATCTCTCCCTCGAACGTCATGCTGCCGCGGACACAGCGCAGCATGCGGACGATCCGGTGCCGGTCGGTCGCGGTCCGTCCGGTCACCGGCATCAGGTCGACGACCTCCCCCGCCCCGTCCTCGGTCATGAACCGGGTCACCAGAACGGCGGTGTCCGGGTGGTAGAGCTGCTTGGTGGTGTACGTGCCCGCAGCGGGCCGCACGCTGAAGTGACCGCCCTCGCGCCGGTCGAGCAGAGCGCCGAAGACGCTGGGCGAATCGAACCGCGGACAGCAGAACCAGTCGATCGTCGCCTCGGTCGTCACGAGGGCCGCGGTCTGCAGATCACCGATCAGGCCGTGGTCCTCGATCAGGGGATAGTCGTCCATCGTCGACCCCTTTCACCCCCGTTTCAGCCCGGTCGACCGCGCTCGGGGCGCGGTCACGCCGTGGTCGGAGCGGACCGGGCGCACCCGATCAGCTTAGGTCGCCGTCGCCGCTCCGTCCTGGCGGCCCGGTTCGCCCGAGGTGACGGCGGTACCGCTGCCCTGCGCCGGTGCGGGAATCGCCCTAGCGTGTTCGCATGACCTCCTGGGCCACCAGATTCCGGTTGCGGCAGTACGTCAAATCCAGCCTGTGGATCGTGCCCCTGCTCGGTCTCGTCCTCGGCACCCTGCTCGCCGAGCTCGCGCGGGCCGCCGACGACACGAAATGGCTGCCCGGCGACTGGAACTACTCCGCCACGACGGCGAGCGGTGTGCTCACCGCCATCGTGGGCGCGATGGTGGCGCTGCTCGGCTTCGTCGTCACCATCGGCGTCCTGGTGGTGCAGCAGGCCACGGGCACCCTCTCGCCCCGGTACATGCGCCTGTGGTACCGGGACCGGCTGCAGAAGGCGGTTCTGGCGACCTTCGCGGGAACGTTCGCGTTCGCCTTCTCCCTGCTGCGCAGCGTCGAGACCGACTCGGTGCCGGACTTCGGGGTCGCCCTGGCGGGCCTGGCGGTGGCCGTCAGTCTCGTGCTGCTGCTCATCTACCTGAACCGGTTCATCCACAATCTGCGGCCGGTGGCCGTCGCCGAGCTGGTGGCGCGCATGGGAGAGGCCGTCTTCACCAGCGGCGCGGCGCAGATCCGGGGCGCGTCCGCCCGGGGATCCGAAGCCGTGCCGTCGGACGGTCCGGTGCTGCGCGTCCGTACCGTACGGGGCGGCGCCCTCCAGGCCTTCGACGTACCCGGCCTGGTCGCGGAGGCGGCCCGCCACGACTGCGTCTTCGTCGTGACCCGGCTGATCGGGGACTTCGTACCGCCGGACACCGTACTCGTCGAGGTCCACCCGGCCGGGGACGCGTCCGCACCCGTGTCCCGGCCGGACCCGGCGCGCGTGACCGGTCTCATCGCCCTGGGCCCCGAGCGCACGATCGACCAGGACGCCGCCTTCGCCCTGCGGGTCCTCGTCGACATCGCCATCCGGGCACTGTCCCCGGCGGTGAACGACCCCACGACCGCCGTGCAGGTGATCAACTACATCGAGTGGCTGCTGCACACGGTGGGCAGGACACGACTTCCCGGCCGCTATGTGCTGGCCGACCGGCAGGGAAGGGCCCGGCTCGTGCTGCCGGGGCGCGACTGGGAGAGCTATCTGCAGCTCGCTACCTGCGAGATCATGGCCTACGGCAGCACGTCCGTGCAGATCTGCCGACGCCTGCGGGCGATGCTGGAGGGGCTGCTCGACACCCTGCCGCCGGAGCTGCACCCCTCGGTGCACGCGCAGTTGAGCCTGCTGCGGGAGTCGGTCGAGCGGGAGTTCGCCGATCCGGACCGCCGTGCCGTCGCGCAGCAGGCGGACCACCAGGGCATCGGCGGGCAGTCCTGCTGACTCAGCTGAGTTCGTAGATGCTGCGGCTGGTCAGCCAGAGGCCCACGACCAGGGACAGGACGACGACCGCCTGGTCCTGGTGGGTCGTGATCGTACGCATCAGATCCTGGAGCCGGGCGTCCGCCCGAGCGGGCCGGAACGTCACGTACAGCTCCATGGCCAGCAGGGTGGAGCTGGCCAGCAGGCAGTAGAACGCCAGCGTCAGCCAGGTCAGGACATGCGACAGGTCGGCGTTCATCACGGTCAGGGCACCCGCCGCGACCATGCCCCAGGGCTGGAGCAGTACGGCCATGCCGGCGGCCGACCAAGCGGAGGCGTTGCGCAGCTTCCCCAGCCAGGCAGGCTCTTCCCTGGGCCGGCTCTCCTTGCGGTGCTTGTACGCGCCGTACAGGATCAGGCCCACGCCGATGGCGAGCTTGACGGCGAGGGCGGCGGTCGACGGAGCGCTGTGCTTCTTGGGCGGTGTCCCGTCGGTGAGCAGCAGGACACCGGCGATCACCAGGACGAGGCACGCCAGCCAGGCAAGGACGAAGACCAGGCCCTTGCGCAGGCCACGGTCGCCGGACAGCAGCAGGATCAGCGCCATGATCGGCAGCGGGTGGAACGCGATCGCCAGGCCGATGAGGATCAGGTCGAGTGTCATCTGCGGGCGCTCTCGTCATCGGGGCCGCGGGCGGGTCTGCCGAACCCAGCCAGCCATGAACCCTCGGTACGTGCGAGAGGTGGACGCCCATTGGAGCGAGCCGCCCCGCAGGGGCGCGTTCCGTCCGTTCGCGCCACCCGTCCGGCGGACTCCCCGCGCGGGCCGCGGGAGGCGCTCGTAGCGTCGGGACCGGACGAGAACCCCGTACCACCTGGGAGTGGCGATGACGGACGAGTCGATGGAGAAACTGGCCACGGAGGCATGGCTCTACGGGTATCCGCTGGTCACGGCGGCGGTGACGAAGCGCGACATGACGGCGGTCCCGGCTCGGGACGACGCGCGGCGGAAGGCCCCGGTCAACCAGTTCTGCTACATGCGCACCACGCCGGACGCCGCCTTCACCGAGGTCGTCTCGCCGAACGCCGACACCCTGTACTCCAGCGCCTGGCTCGACCTGTCCGATGAGCCGCTGGTCCTTGCCCTGCCCGAGTTCGGTGACCGGTTCTGGATGGTCCCGATCCTGGACGCCTGGTCGAACGTCTGCGCCGTCGTCGGGCAGCGCACGAGCGGTCCGTCCGCCGGCCCGTTCCTGATCGCCGGGCCCTCCTGGTCGGGCCCGGCCCCCGCCGGTCTGACGCTGCTGACGTCGCCCACCGCCGTGAACTGGATCATCGCCCGCTACGCGACGAGCGGTCCCTCGGACTTCGCGTCCGTCAACCGGCTCCAGGACGGCACGCGGCTGATCCCGCTGTCGGAGTGGACCGGCGACCCCGACGCCTACGCCCCTCCCACCGACGTCCCCGTCCCGGCCGGCGCCGACACCACGACGGCGCCCGTCGACCAGGTCCACGCGCTCAGCGGCCGCGCGTACTTCGCCCTGCTCAACCGGATGATGGTCGACAACCCTCCGGCCCCCGCCGACGCCCCGTTCCTGGGCACCCTCACCAAACTCGGCATCGCGCCCGGCGCGAGCCTGGACGACCTCTCCGCCGAGGAACTCGCCATCCTGGACGCGGGTGCGCGGCGCGGGCCGGAGGTCCTGCGCGAGCTGCTCGCCGAGGCGGAAGCCGCCGGCTCCGGCGGGTGGACCGTGCACCGGGGCCTGGGCGACTACGGAACCGACTACGCCAAGCGCGCGGTCATCACCCGGTTCGGGTACGGGGCCAACCTCGACGCCGACGCCCTGTACCCCCACGCCACCACCGACTCCGAGGGCCGGCCCCTCGACGGAGCCCACACCTACGTACTGCACTTCGACGCCGGGCAGACCCCGCCCGTCGGCGGCTTCTGGTCCCTCACGATGATGAACGAGCGTCAGCTCTTCGCCGACAACCCGCTGGACCGCTACGCGATCGGCGACCGCAGCGGCATGCGGACCAACCCCGACGGCTCCCTGGACATCTACGTCCAGCACGCGAACCCCGGCCCCGACCGCGAGAGCAACTGGCTCCCCGCCCCCGCGGGCAGCTTCAACGTCTTCCTGCGCCTGTACTGGCCCGAGGAGCCCGCCCTCACCGGCGGATGGACCCCGCCGACGCTGCGCCGCACCGACTGAAAGGCGCCCCGGCCCCTCACACCGGCGGGTTCCCGTGCTTCCGCTCGGGGATCTGGGCGTGCTTCTGGCGGAGCATCGCCAGGGCGCGGGTCAGGGTGCGGCGGGTGGCGGACGGGTCGATGACGTCGTCGACCAGGCCGCGTTCGGCGGCGTAGTAGGGGTGCATCAGCTCGGACCTGTACTCCTTGATGAGGCGGGCGCGGGTCGCGTCGGGGTCGGGGGAGGCGGCGATCTCGCGGCGGAAGACGACGTTCGCCGCGCCCTCCGCGCCCATCACCGCGATCTCGTTGGTCGGCCAGGCGAAGGAGAGGTCGGCGCCGATCGAGCGGGAGTCCATCACGATGTAGGCACCGCCGTAGGCCTTGCGGAGGACCAGGGAGATGCGCGGGACCGTCGCGTTGCAGTAGGCGTAGAGGAGCTTGGCGCCGTGGCGGATGATGCCGTTGTGCTCCTGGTCGACACCCGGCAGGAAGCCCGGTACGTCGACCAGGGTGACCAGCGGGATGTTGAAGGCGTCGCAGAACTGGACGAAGCGGGCGGCCTTCTCCGAGCCGTGGATGTCGAGGACGCCGGCGAGCGCCGTGGGCTGGTTCGCGACGATGCCCACCACATGCCCGTCCAGGCGGGCGAGCGCGCAGACCACGTTCTGCGCCCAGCCCTCGTGGACCTCGAAGAAGTCCCCGTCGTCGACGATCTCCTCGATCACCGCGCGCATGTCGTACGCCTGCTGGGGGCCGGCCGGGACCAGGGAGGTCAGCGCGTCCGTGGGGCGGTCCGGCGGGTCGTCGGTGCGGACCACCGGGGGCAGCTCGCGGTTGTTCTGGGGGAGGAGGGAGAGCAGGTGGCGGACGTCCGCCAGGCAGTCCGCCTCGTCGTCGTAGACGAAACCGGACACCCCCGACACCCCGGCGTGCACGTCCGCGCCGCCCAGGCCGTCATGGGTGATCTGCTCCCCGGTCACCGCCTGCACGACGTCCGGGCCGGTGATGAACATCTGCGAGGTGCCCCGCACCATGAACACGAAGTCGGTCAGCGCGGGGGAGTAGGCCGCGCCGCCCGCGCACGGGCCCAGGATCACGCTGATCTGCGGGATCACCCCGGAGGCGCGGGTGTTGCGGCGGAAGATGCCCCCGTACCCGGCGAGCGCCGTCACACCCTCCTGGATCCGCGCGCCCGCGCCGTCGCTCAGGCCGACGACGGGCGCGCCCGCCGCCTCCGCCAGGTCCATCACCTTGTGGATCTTCTCCGCGTGGGCCTCGCCCAGGGCGCCGCCGAAGACGCGGAAGTCATGGGCGTACGCGAAGACCGTGCGGCCGTGCACCAGGCCCCAGCCGATCACCACGCCGTCGCCGTGCGGCTTGCGCGCCTCCAGGCCGAAGCCCGAGGCGCGGTGCCGGCGCAGCGGCTCGATCTCGGTGAACGTGCCCTCGTCGAAGAGGAGTTCGAGCCGTTCCGGGGCGGTGAGCTTGCCCTTCGCGTGCTGGCGCCGGGTGGCCTCGGGGTCGGGGCCGCGGCTCAGCTCCTCCTTGAGGCGTTGCAACTCGTCGGTGGAGCGGCGCAGATCGGGCTCGGGAGTGGGGGAGGGGACGGGGGAGGTGGGGGAGGCGACGGGTGCCGGACTGTCGGTGAGCAGCTCGTCGAAAGTCGTCATTGCGGCACCGTAGAGCGCCGTACTCGAAGCCTCCGGTACCTCCTCTGGAGGACCGCTCGACCGGTCAAGGGGCCGAAGGACCCTGGTTTCCCCGGGGCCTGCCGCGCCCGGTTACCGCGCCCGGTCCGCCGTCGCCGCCCTCAGCGCGTGGTCCGGGTCGCCCGAGAGCACCGCCCGGTGCAGGTCCTGGAGCGCCAGTGACGGTTCGAGGCCCAGTTCGCGGACGAGCGAACCCCGCAGGCGCTGGTACGCCTCCAGGGCGCGCCAGCTGCCGCCCGTGCGGTGCAGGGCGCGCATCAGCTGGGCGCAGAAGCCCTCGTGGAGGGGGTGGCGGGCGGCGAGGACCCGGAGTTCGGGGACCACCTCGGCGTGCCGGCCGAGCCGCAGATCCGCCTCGATGCGGCGTTCGAGCGCCGTGGTGCGCTGCTCGTTGAGCCGCAGCACCTCCAGTTCGAGCACCGATCCCGCCGGTACGTCGACCAGGGCCGGGCCCTGCCACAGGCCGAGGGCCCGGCGCAGCAGGTCGGAGGCGGCGCGGTGGTCGCCGACCTCGAAGGCGGTGGCGCCGGCCGCGGCGAGCCGGTCGAACTCGTGGGCGTCGACCCGGCCGGGCTCCACCTGGAGCAGATAGCCGCCGAACCGGGTGACCAGGATGTCCTTCGCGTCGCGCCGCGGGTCGCCGTCCAGTGCGGCGGTGAGCCGGCGGCGCAGCTGGAGGATGTACGTCTGCAGGGTGGTGGAGGCGCTGCGCGGGATGCACTCGCCCCAGATCTCCTCCATCAGCGTCGGCACCGACACCACCCGGTCGGCGTGCAGCGCGAGCAGCGCGAGCAGCTGTCGTGGCTTGGCGGCACTGGGCACGACCGACACGCCGCGTTCCTGCGCGGCGAGCGACCCCAGGATCTGGATGTCCATGGGCTTTCTCCCCCTCTGGGCCACGGCCGTCGGCGTCCCCGTGACGGCCCGTTCGGAGTCCGGCACTCGAGATTCGCACCGGCGCGACTCGGGGCCCAGTGAGGGGAGCACGACCCCCCGCATGAAAATGTCATGTCGCTCCGATGAGTGCTGCACTGCCGGAGGTTCCTGTTCCGACAGCAGACTCTGGCCAGACGCCGACGACCGGATCCGGTCACTCGGCGCGGACGGTTCCGAGCGGGTGACGTGCTTCGTCTTCGCACTTTCCACGTCCGCCCGCCCACTTCGTTCATTCTTGGGGGCACACGCATATGAACATCACCGAGGACATCCTTCGCCTTCTTCCGTCGGACGCGCGCACCGGTGAGTCCGGGCCGGCCGGCGGGGCAGCGGCCGGCATTTCGGTGGAGAGTCTCACCCGTCCCGACTCGGCAGGCGCGGCCTGGTGCTTCTGCATCGCCACCGCGTCCGACGCCCGGGTGGGTGCGTGACCGAGGCGCACAGCCCGGCCCGCGGCCCGTTCGTGGCGTTCAAGCGCCACGTGCGGGCCGTGTCGGTCCCGGGGGAGGCGGTGTTCGTGTGGTCCGACCAGGACATGACGGCCGTGCGCGGTGCGGGCGCGGAAACCCTCCTCGGTCTGCTCGACGGCAGACACACCCTGCCCGAACTGCTCGCGGAGGCCGCGGCGATGATGCCGGCCGACGTGGCGGGCGGGGTGGTACGGCAGCTGGCCGAGGCCAATCTCGTGGGGTACCGCCACGGCGGCCCCGGCCCGTCCGTCTCGGCCGAGCGCTCGGCGGCGGAGGCGTACTGGGACCGGGCCGGTCTCGACGGCGCGGCCGCCGACCGTGAGGTGCGCGGCCGGCTGGTGTCGGTGATCGGGGTCGGCGCGGTGGACGGCGAGGCCGCCCGGGCGGCCTGCCGGGCCTCGGGCCTCACCCCGGTCGGCGCGGACGCCGACGCCGACTTCGCCCTCGTCCTGTGCGAGGACTATCTGATGCCCGGACTGCGGGAGGTGGCCGAGCGGTTGCGGGCCGCGCGGCGCCCGTGGCTGCTCGCCAGCCCCTTCGCCGCCGAGCCGTGGATCGGCCCGGTCTTCGAGCCGTACGGCGGCCCGGACGGCGGCCCGTACGACGGTGCCGGCAACGGCGGTCCGGACGGCGGCGCCCACCACAGCAGCGCCCTCACCAGCGGCGCCCACGGCGACGGAAGAGGCGACGGCCACGGCCAGGGCCAGGGCCAAGGTGACGGCCATGGCCACGGCCAGGGCCAAGGCGGCGCCCACGGTCACGGCGACGGTGACCGCCAAGGCGCCGGCCCCTGCTGGGCCTGTCTCGCGCACCGGCTCCGCGAGCACCACCGCGGCGAGCTCTCCGTACGCCACGCCCTCGGTCTCGACCGGCCGGGCGCGCGGCCCGAGTCCTCGCTGCCCGCCGTACGGGCCGTGGGCCTGCACAGCGCCGTCCTGGAGACGGCCAAGTGGCTGGCGGGGCTGCGCACCGCCGAGCAGCGGGCGGTGTGCGTCCTGGACGGCCTCACCCTGCGCACCACGCACCACCCGGTGCGGCGGCGGCCGCAGTGTCCCTCCTGCGGGGACCCCTCGCTGGTCGCCGAGCAGGCCCGCCGGCCGGTGGTGCCGGTGTCACGGCCCAAGGCCGAGGGCTCCGGCAGCAACGACCGGGCGCTGTCCGCCGAGCAGCTCCTTGAGCGGTACGGGCATCTGATCGGCCCGGTCACCGGCATCGTGACGGAGGTCCGCCCCATGGCCGGACTCCCCGAGGGCCTGTACGCGTACGACTCCGGGCACAACCTGGCGCTGCGCGGGCACTCGGCGGCGGGCATGCGGCAGGTGCTGCGGGCCCGCAGCTCGGGCAAGGGCGCGACGGCGGCCGAGGCCCGGGCCAGCGCGCTCGGCGAGGCGGTGGAACGTTACTGCGCCTCCCGGCAGGGCGACGAGGCCGTGATCACCGACTCGCTCACGGGCCTCGGCGAGAGCGCCGTCCACCCCAACACGTACCAGCTGTTCCACGCACGCCAGTACGTCGGCCGGGAGCGCTGGAACGCCACGCACACCCCCTTCCACCAGGTGTGCGCGCCCTTCGACCCGCACCGGCCCACCGACTGGACCCCCGTGTGGTCGCTCACCGCCGGCGTCCACCGGCTGCTGCCCACCTCCACGCTGTACTTCGACTGCACGCCCGGCGGCGCGCCGGACGGGCTGTGGGCCGACTCCAACGGCAACGCGGCGGGCAGCAGCACCGAGGACGCCCTGGTGCAGGGCTTCCTCGAACTCGCCGAGCGGGACGCGGTGTCGGTGTGGTGGTACAACCGGCTGCGCCGGCCGGGCATCGACCTCGACGCCTTCGACGCGCCCTGGCTCGCGCGGCTGCGCGAGGCCCTCGGCCGGGCGGGCCGCCAGGTCTGGGCGCTCGACCTCACCTCCGACCTCGGGATCCCGGTCATGGTGGCGGTCTCCCGGCGCGCCGGTGCCGGACTCCCCGACGCCGTCTACGGGTTCGGGGCCCACTTCGACCCCCGCCTCGCGCTGCGCCGGGCGCTCACCGAGATGGTCCAGATGCTGCCGCCCGCGGCCGCCGGAGCCGCGCCCCAGGCCCCTGAGCAGCCCCATCTGCTGCCCGACCCGGGGCAGTTGCCCCGTACCCCCGCCGCCTGGCCGACCTATGCCCGCAAGCCCGACCTGCTCGCCGACGTCGACGCGGTCCGCTCCCTCGTCGCCGCGCACGGCCTGGAGCTGCTCGTCCTCGACCAGACCCGGCCGGACGTCGGAATCCCGGTGGTGAAGGTACTGGTGCCCGGACTCCGTCACTTCTACGCGCGGTTCGCGCCGGGACGGCTCTACGACGTGCCCGTACGGCTCGGGGAACGCGTCCGGCCGACGCCGTACGAGGAGCTCAACTCCGTACCGCTGGCCCTGTAGTTCGCGTGCGGCTCGTGTGTACGTCGCGTGTGACGCTGTACAGGTCCCGGATCCGCCGGGTGTCGGATTATAGTTCGGTCTCGCACACTCCCGACATCCATGCGAGGAGTCGATCATGGCGGGCCGTTTCCGGGCCACGGACAACGACCTCATCCACATCGAGGAGCACGGGGAGGGGGCGTTACGGAGCACGGGGCCGCGGAACGCGCCGCGGACACCGCCCGCCATGGCCGCCGCGCCGGACGGCGGAGGCGGCGGGCGCGGCGGCCGGGGCCTGCTGGCGCCGCGGTTCGCCCGGGGCATCAGCACCGTGGTCTTCGCGGGGTACGGCGTCGTCACCCTGCTCAACGTGCAGAACGCGGTGTCGAGCCCGCTCGGGCTCGTCCTGTGCACCCTCGCCGTGGGTGCGCTCTACACCCTGCAGATCATGCTGGCGTCGCCCGGCGCCCGCCGCTGGTCCGGCCGGCGCCGGGCGGCCATCCTGGTCACCCAGGCCGGCCTCACCTTCGGGCCCATGGTGTGGCTCGGCATCGCCTGGGGAAGCATGGCGGGACCGCTGGCCGGATCGATTCTCCTGATGCTTCCCGGCCGGTGGGCCTGGTCCTGCTACGGCGCGGTCACGCTGGCCATCCTCGGCTGGTCGGCGGTCAGCGAGAGGATCTCCACCCTGGAGACCGGCTACTACGCCGTCTCCACCGCGCTCACCGGCCTGGTCATCTACGGGCTCACCCGGCTCACCGACCTCGTGCGCGAAGTCCACGACGCCCGCGCCGAGATGGCCCGGATGGCGGTCACCCAGGAACGCCTGCGGTTCGCCCGGGACCTGCACGACCTGCTCGGCTACAGCCTCTCCGCCATCACCCTCAAGTGCGAGCTGATCCACCGGCTCACCCCGGTCAACCCCGAGCGGGCGCGGGAGGAGGTCGCCTCGGTGCTCGGCGTCGCGCGGCAGGCGCTCGCCGACGTACGGCTCGTGGCCAGCGGGTACCGGGACATGTCCCTCGTCGCGGAGGCCGAGTCGGTGGCCGAGGTGATGGCGGCGGCCGATGTCGAGACACGGGTGGACATCGACTGCGGCCGGCTCCACCCGTTGGTGGACACCGTGCTCGCGACGGCCCTGCGCGAGGGCGTCACCAATATGCTCAGGCACAGCAAGGTGCAGTCGTGCACCGTCACGGTGCGGGTCGAAGGAGAGGCGGTGCGACTGGACCTGGTCAACGACGGCGTCGTCGCGCCGGACCGGCCCGACGCCCCCGGCCGCGGCAGCGGGCTGGGCAACCTGCGCACCCGGCTCGCCGCGATCGGCGGTTCGATGCGGGCCGGGGTCGAGCCCGGCGACCCGCCGAACCGCTTCCGGCTGACGGCCGTCGCCCCGCTCAGGCCGCCCAAGGGCGAGGAAACGGAACCGCGGCTGCCGCACGGGCGCCTGGAGGCCTGCCTGGCCGCCGTGGAGAGCGCGGGCGGTCGCGGTGACGCGGGCGGCGGTGGAGACGCAGAGGGTGGTGGAGGCACGGATGCCGGTGGTGGAGACGTGAGCGCGGGCGGCGGTGGAGACACGAGCGCGCCCGGGGAAGCGGGCAGACGCGGAGACGCGGGCAGACGAACCGTCTGAGCGCGCACAGAACACATCGGGGGAGCACATGCTGACGATCAAGATCCTGCTCGCCGAGGACGTGCACATGGTCCGCGGTGCGCTGGTCGCGCTGCTGGAACTGGAGCCGGACCTTCAGGTCGTGGCGTCGGTCCCGCGCGGGGACCTCATCGTGGCGTCGGCCCTGGAGGCCCGGCCGGACGTCGCCGTCATCGACATCGACCTGCCCGGTGTCGACGGGCTCACCGCGGCGGCCGAGCTGCACGAGCGGCTGCCGGACTGCCGCACCCTCATCCTCACCAGCCTCGGCAGACCCGGGACCCTGCGCCGGGCGATGGCCGCGCGGGTCTCCGGCTTCCTCCTGAAGGACTCCCCGCCGGCCCGGCTCGCCCAGGCGGTGCGCTCGGTCGCCTCCGGCCAGCGGGTCATCGACCCCGAACTCGCCCTCAGCGCCTGGGAGGCGCCCGACAACCCGCTCTCCCCGCGCGAGACCCAGGTGCTGCGGCTCGCGGCCCGCGGCGCCGACGCCGCGGAGATCGCCGACCACCTCTTCCTCACCCAGGGCACCGTGCGCAACTACCTCACCGCCATCGTCGACAAGCTCAACGCGCGTAACCGCATCGACGCCATCCGGATCGCGGAGGAGGCCGGCTGGATCCCGTAACCCGGCTGGATCCCGTAGCCAGGCCCCCCGGGTGCATGGCCCGGCCCCCGGGTGTCAGCCCTCCGCCAGCGGCCCCGCGTCCAGCTTCGACAGCACGCCCGCCAGATGCACCGCGTCGCTCTCCGGGCCACGGCACACCGCCAGACACTCCGGCCCCCGCGTCCCCGCGATCCGGCGCAGGAACGGGGTGAGCACCGCCCGCGGCCCGATCTCCACCACATGGCTCGGCCCCTGCTGGGCCAGCATCCGGCGGGCCGCGTCGGCGAACCGTACCGGCGTGGTGATCTGCGCCGTCCAGTACGCCGTCGTCAGCGGCTCGTCGTACTCCCGCCCGTACACCGTGGAGTAGTACGGCAGTTCGGGACGCCCGCCCGCCACATGCCGGGCCGCGGCCTCGAAGCGCGGGGTCACCGGCTCCATCAGCGGTGACTGGAAGGCGTGCTGCACCTGGAGGAAGGTGCTCGCGATGCCGATCGCCGCGAGCCGCTCGCGGACCCGCTCCAGACCCTCGACCGGACCCGAGAGCACCGTGGCGCGCGCCGCGTTGACCGCGCCGATCGTCACCTGAGGTTCGTCCGCCGCCGCGTCGGCCGCCTCGAAGGGGCTCGCGCAGGTCGCCATCATCCCGCCGCCGGACGGCAGATACTGCATGAAGGCGCCGCGCGCGCAGACCAGCCGCGCCGCGTCGTCCAGCGCGAGCGCCCCGGCGACCACGGCCGCCGCGAGCTCGCCGATGCCGTGCCCGAGCACGGCCACCGGACGCACGCCCTCCTCCTCCACCAGCGTCATCGCGAGCGCGTAACCGACCGCGAAGAGGGCCGGCTGGGTCAGCGCCGTCTGGTGCACCCGTTCGTCGCCGCCGAGGATCAGCCCGGCGACCGAGCGGCCCAGATACGGGGCGACCGCCTCGTCCGCCGTGCCGAGATGCCGCCGGTACGCGGTGAGTTCACGGTGCAGTCCCTCGGTCATCCGGGGATGCTGGGCACCCTGCCCGGTGAACACGAACGCCGCCCGCACCCGGCCCGAGTTGCGGCGCATCCCGTGCCGCATCGCCAGATGGTGGGCGAGATCGCGCACGGTCGGATGGGCCCACAGGTCCGCCGGGTCGAACAGCGGGCCGAACCGCTCCTCGATGTCCCCGCACAGACTGAGCATCGCCACCGAGTCGATCCCCCAGGCGGACAGGTCCTCGTCGTCGTCGACCGCCCGCCCCGCGTACCGGGCGATCCGCTCGGTGAGCCAGGTGGCGAACTGCCTCTCGTCGGGTGCGCCCGGTGCCTTGCCGTTCATGTCTTCCCCCTCATGTCCTGCCCCCTGCCGCTCGTCCCACCCGGGTCGGCAGTTCCGCCGACCCGGTCGCCCGCCGCTAGCGGCGCGGGCCCGCCGCTCCCACCAGGTCGTCGGCCAGGTACTGGTGCAGCGGCCGCAGGCCGCCGCTCAGGAACAGGCGGCGCATCGCCACCCGTTCGACCTTTCCGCTGCTGGTGCGCCGGACGGTGCCGGGGCGCACCAGGAGCACGCCCGCCACCGCCACCTGGAACTCCTCGCTCAGACAGCGCCGTACGTCCGTCACCAGCTCCTCCAGATCGAGCGCGTACCGCTGGTGGGTGCGCAACTCCTGGACCACGACCACCCGTTCGCGCTCGCCCGGGACCGAGAAGGCCGAACCCGTGCCGAACAGCGAGCTGACCCGCTGGACCGTGCGCTCCACGTCCTGCGGATAGAGGTTGCGGCCCGCGACCATGATCACGTCCTTCAGCCGGCCGGTGACATAGAGCCGCCCGCCGTCCACCGTGCCCAGGTCGCCGGTGCGCATCAGACCGCCGGTGCCGTCGGCCGTCACGGCCCCGAAGCGTTCGGCGCTCGCCTTGCGGTCGCGCCAGTACGCCGCGGAGACCCCGGGACCGCCCACCCAGATCTCGCCGATCCGCCCGTCCGGCAGCACCCGGCGGCTCTCCGGGTCCACGATGAGCACCTGCCCGGCCGCCGCCGCCACGCGGCCGACGGACACCAGGGAGGTACGGGCGCGCCGTCCGGGCGCGGCCTCGCGCACCTCGCCCTGTTCCAGGGCCTCGGTGTCGACCGTACGCTCGCCGTCCGCCGCCGGGCCGCCGGAGACGAGCAGCGTGGCCTCGGCGAGCCCGTACGCCGCGTGCAGCGCGTCCGGGCGCAGCCCCGCGGCGGCGAAGCGCTCGGTGAACGCCCGCCGGGTCTCGGCGCGCACCG
This sequence comes from Streptomyces sp. NPDC048623, assembly GCF_040650755.1. Classification (NCBI taxonomy): domain Bacteria; kingdom Bacillati; phylum Actinomycetota; class Actinomycetes; order Kitasatosporales; family Streptomycetaceae; genus Streptomyces; species Streptomyces sp. NPDC048623. The sequence continues at coordinate 134,759 of NZ_JBEZHV010000007.1, read as the reverse complement.
GCTCGCCGCCGGATACCGCCACCCGCCAGCCCGACAGGTCCAGCCCGTCGAGCTCCTCGTCCGAGATCCGCCGGACGCACAGGTCGTACGCGAAGTCGGGGGCGCCGCTCACCTCGATCCCGTACCGCCCGATCGCCTCCAGCCAGCGGGCCGGCCGTCGCACGAAGGCTTCGGGCGAGAGGGTGACGGAGGTGCCGCCGAGCCAGAGCGGGTGGAGCAACTGCCCGACCAGGCCCATGTCGTGATGGAACGGCAGCCAGCCGCCGATCCGGGCGTCCGGGCCCGCGCCGAGCAGCCGGGCCAGGGCCTCCTGGTTGGCGAGGAGGTTGCGGTGGGTCACCACCACACCGTTGGGGCTGCCGGTGGAACCGGACGAGAACTGCAGATAGGCCACGGTGTCCGGATCCGGCTCCGGCAGCCGCTCGGCGCCCGTCCCGCCGACCGCGTCGGCGGCCAGGCACGGCACCGAGCCGTGACCGTGCCGGGCGAGCAGCCGGGACACGTCCGGCGCGAGCGCCGCGCAGGTCAGCGCGGCCCGCGGTGCGGTCTGCCGGACGATCCCGGCCACCCGCTCCTCGTGATGGCTCCGCCCGTCGTAGGGCGGCACCGGTACGGCGACGGCGCCGGCGTACAGACACGCCAGGAACGACACCGCGAACTGGCTCCGGGACTCGTGGAGCAGCAGCACCGGCTCCCCGGTGGCGCCGTCGGCGACGAGCCGGCCGGCGAGCCGGCGGGCCTGGGCGTCGAGCGCGCGGTACGTGAGCGGGGCGGGGCGACCGCGTTCGTCGCTGTCCGGCAGCAGGAGCAGCGCGGTGCGCTCCGGTGTCCGCTCGACTCTGTCGGTCATCAGTTCGGTGAACGTGCGATGGTCGCTCATTCCGGCCCCCTGCGTGTCGTACGGGCGCTGACGCCCCCGACGTCGGCGCCCGTTTCACCCGCCACTCGACCGTAGGCACGGCGGCTGGAAGGGCACTTGACCGCGGCTGGGCCGGGAAGCGGGCGGAACGGGCCCGCACGGGGCTTGCGGAGTCAGTGCGCCGCGGTCCAGCCGACCCGCGGGCGCACCCGCCGCGCCGCGCCCCAGGGGGCGCGCGCGGCCCCGGCCGCCGGGTCCTGGGACTCCTCCGCCGCGGCCGCCGCACGCAGTCTGGCCAGCAGAACGGCCGTGAGCGCCGCGAGTTCCACGGGGTCCGGCCGCCCCCGTACGACGACGAAGGCGGGCTGCGTCTCGGTGGTCTCGTCCATGGGCCGATGCTGGGACCGGCGTCTCGGGACGGCCTCGGGAAGCCCTCGGGCGGTCCTCGTGCGGTCCTCGGAGAGGGGGACGGGAGGGAGGACGGGAGGGGGGACGGGACGGGCCGCGGGCGGGGCGCCCCGACGGGCGCGCCGGGGAGTGCCGGTGAGCGGGCTGCCGGCGAGCGGGCTGCCGGTCGGCGGGTCCGGTAGGCGGTCCGTCAGCGGGAGGGCAGCGGACGGGCCGGGTCCACGGTGACGCGGGCGGTGGCCGCCAGGCCGTCGAAGCGGGCACGCCAGGAGGCGCTCGTCCGGACGCGCTCGTCGGCCGCGGGGTCGTGCCACCACAGCAGACCCGTGTACGCGTACGGGTCGGCGACCGAGCGGAACAGCCGGCTGCCGCCGAAGGCCTCCTCGGACACGCACAGGCCGATCAGCGAGCCGAAGTCCAGCTCGAACCGGTCCGGGTCGGCGGCGCGGTGCACCGCGGCCCGCAGCAGGACGAGCAGGGCGGCCGTGTCGGGCGTGCCGTTCGGGGCCATCCGGCCGACGGTGACGAGGAGTTCGGCCTCCGCCGGTGCGGGCGGGGCCGCCGGCTCCTCGCGCGCCGCGCGCAGCAGCCGGTTCAGGCCGGTCCAGTTCTCGACATGGACGTACGCGCCGGGGCGCCCGGTCAGGGCGGCGGTCACCCGGGAGACGAAGCCCTTGCGGGACTCCCGGCGGCGGGCGTAGGCGAGCAGGCCGGGCTCGAACGCGCCGGGCGGCGCGGTGGTGGTGAAACGGTCGATCACGGTCAGTTCTGGCTCACGCTCGCTTGGATACACCGCCCGGCCCCCCTTCTCGTCCCGGTGGCGCGTGCAGTCCCGGCCATCGGATCACAGGCCGCTCGAGAACCGCTTGAGGGCGGCCCGGAGACTCAAGGCCCGGCCCGCGCACGAGAGTTCCTCGAGGAACCACCGAGCCGCCGCGGGGATCGTGGCCTTCCCGAAGTCCCTGAAGGGAGGACCCGACATGCCCGCGACCGGAAACCACGACGCCGTCGCCACCCGCGTGCTCCTCGGGCGGCTCGCGCGGTCGGTGTGGACCTCGCTCGTCGCCTACGGATCCATGTGGGTGCCCGTGGACGAGAACCCGCTCTGGCAGCGGTACCAGCAGGCCATGGCGGCGGACCCGCGCACCGATGACCCGAGGACCGCGAACCTGCGGACCGACGACGGAACCGATTCTGGCCGGAAGACCTCGAGCGCGAATTGAGCGGTCGCGGGCGGGGCGGCGGACGGGGGGAGAGGAACGGAGGGAAGGCATGACGACGGTGGTGGACCCGGTGGACTCCTCGGAGGTCGCCGTCCAGGAACGCATCGCCCGGCTCGAACACGAATTCGGCGACATCGACGACCCGGGCAATCCCCTGGGCGCCCAGCAGTTCCTGGCCGCCGACGAGGGGCAGCGGCTGCTGCCCGCCGCCGAGCGGCTGCTCGACGCCTTCGGCCTGAACGCCGAGTTCGTGCCCGCCGGCCTCGGCGGGCGGCTCGGCCGGCTCGACGCGCTGGCCCGGGTCCTTCGCGTGGTGTTCCGCCGCGACGCCGCCCTCGGCCTGGGCTACGGCCTCACCTCGTACCTCGCCGCCGTGGCCGTGTGGACGGCCGGCACTCCGGACCAGCGCCGGGAGACCGCCGGACTGCTGCTCGCCCACGGCCGGATGGCCTGCGCCTACCCCGAGCCGCCGCAGGGCAACGACTTCCTGCGCAACCGGCTCACCGCCCTGCCGGACGGCGCCGGTTACCGCATCGGCGGCCGCAAGGAGGCCCTCAACAACGGGGCCCGGGCCGGCGCCCTCGTCCTCTTCGCCGACACGCCCGACGGGCTCAGCGCCCTCCTGGCCCCGGGACCCGCGCACCCCGACGGCGCCGGCATCCGGCTGCTGCCGCGCCACCCGACCACCGGCGTGCGCGGCTGCGCCGTCCAGGGCCTCGCCTTCGACGGCCCGCGCCCGCCCACCGGGCGGCTGCTCGGACCGGCGGGCGGCGGGACGCGCCTCGCGGAGCACGTCTTCCCGCTCACCCGCAGCGCCGGTCTGTCGATGGCCCTCGGCTGCGCCGACACCGCACTGCGCACCACCACGGCCTTCGCCCGCTCGCGGCGGCAGCGCAGCCCGGCCTCGCTGCACTCCTCGCGGACCCGCACCGCGCTCGTGAACGCCTTCGCCGACCTGCTGGTGTGCGACTGCCTGTCGCTCGTCGCGACCCGGGCGGCGCACGTCCTGCCGCGCGAGAGCCGGACGCTGGGCGCCGTCGCCAAGTACCTGCTGCCGATGGTCCTCACCGAGACGATGGACGACCTGTCGATCGTGCTCGGCTCCGAGGCCTATGCCACCAGCGGCGGTTACGCCATCTTCCAGAAGACCGCGCGCGACCTGCCGATGCTGGGCCTGGGCAGCGCGGGCGCCTCGGCGAGCCGGGCGGTGCTCGTGGCACAGGTGCTGCGCCTGCCCGGGCTCGGCACTGCGCGGGACGACGGCGCCGGACTCGCCCGCCTCTTCCGGCCGTTCGACGCCGGACTGCCGCCGTGCGAGGTGTGGGAGAACGGGCTGCCCGCCGACCGGGACTCGCTGCTCGGCTCCCTGGAGGAATCGGTTCGGCATGCCGACGGCCCGCTCGCCCCGGCCGCCGGGGTGCTCGTCGAGCAGCTGGCCGTGCTGCGCGAGGGCTGCGCCGGACTCGCCGCCCGGCCCGCCGGACAGCCCCCCGGCCCCCGCGCCTTCGCCCTGGCCGACCGCTACGCGCTGCTCGTCGCGGGCGCCGCCTGCCTCGGCGTATGGCGCCACCGTCCGTCCGGCGGCTTCCTGGCCGGCCCGGACTGGGCGGCGACCGCGCTCACCCGCGTCGCCGGCCGGCTCGACCGCGCGGCGGTCCGGATGCCCGAGGCGTCCGCCGACCACCTGCTCGCCGAGCTGCTCCACCGCTTCGACGACGCGCGCAGCTACGACCTGTACGCGACGGCGCTCGGGCGCTCGTGACCGGGCACAAGGCGTGATCGGAAGGCAGGAGGGACGACATGGAGCAGCCGGTGCGGCACCGCGGGGGCGGGGGCTCGTGGGAGGAGGTGCGGGACGCGGTCGCGGGGCGCGGCAGCTGTGTGGTGTACGCGGCCGTCGACGACTGGGTTCCGGCGGACGTCGGCGCGCCGGAACTCGCCGCCGACCTCGGCCGGGACGACTACGCACGCCTGGTCCGGATGCCCGCCTCGCGCAACCGGGACCGGTTCGTCGCCGCCCGGCTGCTGCTGAAGCACGCGGCGGGCGCGGTGTTCGGGGCCCCGCCGCACGAGCTGGAACTCGCGTACAAACCAGGCGGCCGCCCGTATCTGCGCGGCATCGACCAGCTGGAGATCGGCCTCAGCCACACCGAGGGCCTCCTCGTGGTCGGCTTGACCAGGGTCGGCCGGATCGGCGTGGACACCGAGCCCGCCGACCGGCGGATGCTGGAGCTCGGCACCGAGCACAAGGCCTGTACGCCGTACGAGCTGGAGTGCCTGGAGCGGGTGCCGCCGGAGCGGCGCAACCGGGAGCTCGTGCGCCTGTGGACGCTCAAGGAGGCGTACAGCAAGGCCATCAGCCAGGGGCTGCGGTTCCGTTTCACCGAGTTCGGCTTCAGCCCGCCCGGCGGACCGATCCGCATGCTGCTGCCCGACGGGACACCCCGTACGGGACGGGAGTGGACCTTCCACAGCTGGCTGGTGGAGGACGCCTACACCGTCAGCGCCGCCGTGAAGGACCCCGGCTTCGGAGACGGCACGGCACAGGGCTCCAGCGCCAGTTGAGCGACGGCCGAGGGGCTGCGGTGACCCTCTCCTCGCGCATCTGACCGAAAAGATGCGGCACGCAAAGGCCATACGAGCGCGGCGTACGAAGGGGGATCGGGTGCAGCGCTATCTCGCGGTCCGGCCGGGGCCCGCCACGGACGGGGTCCGGCTGTTCTGCTTCCATCACGCCGGCGGAGGCGCCATGACCTTCGCCGGCTGGCAGCGGCGCATCGGCCCGGACGTGTCCGTCCTCCCGGTGCGGCTGCCCGGCCGGGAGACCCGGCGGCGCGAGGAACGGATCACCGACGGCGCACGGCTCCTCGACGAGCTCCAGGACGACCTGGGCCCGCTGCTCGACGAGCCGCACGCCTTCTACGGGCACAGCCTGGGGGCGCTCGTCGCCTACCGGTTCGCCGAGCACCGGACGCGCGCCGGGCTGCGCCCGCCCGAGCTGCTCTCGGTCGGCGCCTGCTCGGCGCCGCAGCTGCCCGCCCCGGTCCTGGAGACCCTGCTCAGCCCGGAACTCCCGGACGAGGAACTGATCCGGGCGCTCGGCGACAAGGAGTCCATCCCCGCGCCGCTGCGCAACCGCATCGGCTGGCTCGCCGGCACCCTCGCCACCCTGCGCACCGATCTCCTCCTCGCCCAGGACCTGCGGTCCACACCCGTGACCGCGCTGCCCTGCCCCCTCGACGCCTACGCGGGCGAGGTCGACCCGCTGGTCTCCGCGGCCGAGGTGCGCGCCTGGCAGGAGTGCACCACCACCCGTTTCCGGCTGCGGACCGTCCGCGGCACGCACTTCTTCGTACGGGGCCGAGACGTGCCCCGTGCGATGGGGGAGGCCCTGCGGGCCCCCGCGACAGGACCTGGTGCGGCGCGACCCGGCACGGCACCGCGCCAGGCCGGCTGATCCACGTAACCCGAAGGAGATCCGCGCATGGACATCAGCGTGCTCGGCCCGTTCCGGGCCACCCTGTCCGGGGTGCCGGTGCACCTCACGGCGGTCAAACCGCGCAAGGTCTTCGCGCTGCTCGCCCTCCAGGCGGGCGAGGTCGTCTCGGTGGCCTCGCTGGTCGAGGAGGTGTGGGGCGAGCATCCTCCGCGCAGCGTCCAGACCACCCTGCAGACCTACATCCTGCAGATCCGCAACGCCATCGGGGCCGCGCTCGGCGTCGGCGACGGCATCGAGCGCGCGACCCTGCCGAACGGCGCCAAGAGCGTGCTCGTCACCGAACCCGGCGGCTACCGGCTCGACGGCCACGGCGGTGTGCTCGACGCCCACGAGTTCGACGCGCTGGCCTCGGCCGGGCACCGGGCCCTGCACCAGGGCGACTGGCCGGACGCCTCCTCGTACTTCGGCCAGGCGCTCTCGCTGTGGCACGGGCGGGCGCTCGCCGACGTGCAGTGCGGGCCGCTCCTGGAGGTCGAGGCCACCCGGCTCGACGAGTCGCGGATGAGCGTCCTTCAGCGCCGGATCGAGGCAGACCTGAGGCTCGGGCGCCATCATGAGCTGGTCGGCGAGCTCTCCGGGCTCGCCGCGCGCCACCCCCTGCACGAGGCGGTGCACGAGCAGCTGATGCTCGCGCTGTACCGGGTCGGGCGCCGCAGCGACGCCCTGGCCGTCTACCGGCAGCTGCGCCGCTGCCTGAACCAGAGCCTCGGACTCGACCCCTCGCCCAGCGTCGAGCACCTGCACCAGGCGGTGCTCGACTCCTCGCCGCGGCTGGACCTGGAGACCGCGGGAGCCGTGGGCGTACAGCTGGCGAGCGCCAAGTGACCCGTCCGCACCACCCTTCGAAGGAATCGAGAGGATGCATCGTGACTGACATGACCCTGTCCGAGCTGGGGGCGCTCCTGCTCGAGTGCGTCGGCGCCCCGGAGGAGGGCATGGCGCTGGAGGGCGAGGAGGCCCTCGACACCCCGTTCCTGGAGTTCGGCTACGACTCGCTCGCGCTCCTCCAGGCCACCAGCGTGATCAACCGCACGTACGGCATCGTCCTCGACGACGACGCCGTCATGGAGGCCGAGACCCCGCGGATGCTCCTCGCGCTGATCGGCACGGCCCCGCGGGCCGGCGCGGTCCGCTGACCCGACCCACCCCACACGTACCGGACGAGGAGGAAACCGATGCCCTACGCAGCCATCACCTACCGGGTCAAGCCGGGCCACGAGGAAGAGATCGCCAAGATCTTCAACGACTTCCAGAGAGTCGACACGCCCGACTTCACCGGCACCGACGGCGAGCAGGCCGGCCGGCTGCTCGGCACGGCCGTGTTCCTGAAGGACGACGTGGTCGTACGGGTCATCCACTACGAGGGCGACTTCGCGGCCGTCGGCCGGCACATGGCCGCCCAGCAGGGCGTCCACACCGCCGAGGCCGCGCTCCTTCCGTACCTCGCCGAGCCCCGCGACACCCGCTCGCCGCAGGCGTTCGCCGCGTACTTCCGCGAGGCCACCATGCGCACCCTGGTGCAGCTCACGGTGGACACCCACCCCACGGGGGCCGGGGCGTCATGACCGAGGTGCTGTCCGTCGTGGCCGTGCTCGGCAGCGGGGTCACGGCCGGAGTGCTGTTCGCCGTCGCGCTGAGCGTGCTGCCCGCGCTGTTCGCGATGGAGACCGGCACCTATGTGCACGCCCACCAGCTGCTCGGCCGCAACTGGGACCCCACGATGCCGGTCATCGTGCTGAGCAGCACGCTGGTCGACGCCGTGCTCGCCGTCGCGGCCGACGGCACCGCCCGGGTGCTCTTCGCGGTCGCCGCGGTGCTGCTGCTCGGCGTGTCCGGGGTGTCCCATCTGTGCAACGTCCCCATCAACCGCCGCGTCAAGGCGATCACCGACCCGGCGGTCATCCCGCCGGACTGGGAGGACCCGCGGCCGCTGTGGCGCCGGTTCCACTATCTGCGCACGACCCTGGCCGTCCTGGCCCTGATACTCAACGGGGCGGCCCTCACGGCGATCTGACCTTCTGACACACCCGTCGGGCCGCACTCCCGGGACTCCCGGAGTGCGGCCCGACGGGTGCTGTGTCATGCCCGCGCGGGCAGGTCCCGTACGGAGATCTGGGCGACCGTGTTCAGCAGACTGCGCCGGAAGGTGGCCACGAAGCCCTCGACCGTGTCCGTGTCCCGCGGCCGGCTCAGATACGGCTTCAGCTTCCGCTCCACCTCGCGCACGCCCGGCTGCGAGGCCATGTGCCGGGCCACGGCCTCCAGGTCGCCCGTGTACTCGATGACCCGGACCAGGGTGTCGTCGCGCAGGAACACCGCGGTGGCCAGGATCGTGCCGGCCTGCTCGCCCCTGGCGTCCTCGACGCGACTGCTGCGCACCCGCTTGAAGTCCCCGAAGATCTCCGTGAGTTCCTTCTCGTACCCCGGCTTGATGTCGTACGTGATCGCTGCGAACGGCATGCCCGTGCCCTTTCCCTCACCGGTGACCGGCTCTGACAGTGGTGCCGCCAGGCAAGCCCGCCCCCCTCGGGCCCCGCTCGAACTCACCTCACCAGAGCGGGACTTGAGGACCTTGAGGCACTGGAGAGGACTTCGAGCGGCCCTCCAGACGCCGGTGCGACGTTCTCCCGTGACCACCGACCATCGGGAGGACCCGTGCACCGCACCCTGATCGTCGCCAAGCTGCGGCCGGACCGGACGGACGACATCGCGAGGATCTTCGAGGAGTCCGACGCCACCGACCTGCCGCACATGATCGGCGTGAGCCGCCGCACCCTGTTCCGGTTCCACGGCCTGTACTTCCACCTGGTGGAGGCCGACGGCGACATCGGCGCCAACCTCTACCGCGCCCGCAGCCACCCGCTCTACGACGACATCAACACCAAGCTCGCCGCGTGCGTGGAGCCGTACGACCCGGACTGGAAGGAACCCAAGGACGCGATGGCCACGCCCTTCTACATCTGGACCAAGGAAGGAGGGCGGATCCAGTGACCACCGCCATCACCCGCACCGTGAAGGTGGCCGCCGACGAGGTCGCGGCCAACACCAAGCGCGGCGGAGACATCCGCGTCACCCTCAGCCCCAAGACGGTCGGCTGCACCTCCGGCTTCGGCGGTGTCCTGGGCCTGGAGCCCGGCGACTGGATCACCGAGCACTACCACCCGTACTCCGAGGAGTTCCTGCACGTCGTCGAGGGCACCCTGGAGATGACCCTGGACGGCAAGGACGTCGTCACGCTCGGCCCCGGCGACTCGCTGTGCGTGCCGATCGGCGTCCGCCACCGGCTCGTCAACACCGGTGACGCCACCGCCCGCTGCGCCTTCCACCTGTCGCCGCTCGCGCCGCGCCCCGAGCTCGGCCACGTCGACACCGAGCAGGCGCAGCGCCCCGAGCAGGCCAACCCGGACGTGGGCGGTGCCCGGTGACCCGACGGGCCGTCATCACCGGCATCGGCGCGGTCGTGCCGGGCGGGGTGGGCAGGGAGGCCTTCTGGCGGACGCTGTCCGAGGGCCGCACCGCCACCCGGCGGATCAGCCTGTTCGACCCGGCGGCGTTCCGCTCGCAGGTGGCCGCCGAGGTCGACTTCGACCCGGCGGCCGCCGGCCTCACCGCCCGGCAGATCCGGCGCATGGACCGGGCGGCGCAGTTCGCCGTGGTCTCCGCCCGCGAGGCGGTCGCGGACAGCGGCATCGAGCTGTCCGCGCTCGACCCCGCGCGGATCGCGGTCTCCCTGGGCAGCGCGGTCGGCTGCACCATGGGCCTGGAGGAGGAGTACGTCACCCTCTCCGACGGCGGCAAGCGGTGGCTGGTCGACCACGAGTACGGCGTGCCGCACCTGTACGGCTACATGGTGCCGTCGACCCTCGCGGTCGAGGTCGCCTGGGAGACCGGCGCCGAGGGCCCGGTCGCGCTGATCTCCACGGGCTGCACCTCCGGTCTCGACTCCATCGGGCACGGCGTGCAGCTCATCGAGGAGGGCACCGCCGACGTCGTCGTCACCGGCGCCACCGACGCCCCCATCTCGCCCATCACCTCCGCCTGTTTCGACGCGATCAAGGCGACCACCCCGAACAACGCCGACCCGGAGCACGCCTCCCGTCCCTTCGACGGCGACCGCGACGGCTTCGTGCTCGGCGAGGGCTCGGCCGTCCTGGTCGTCGAGGAGCGCGAGGCGGCGCTCGCCCGGGGAGCCCGGATCTACGCCGAGATCGCCGGCTTCGCCAGCCGCAGCAACGCGTACCACATGACCGGTCTCAAGCCCGACGGCCGCGAGCTGGCCGAGGCCGTCACCGTCGCCCTCGACCGGGCCCGGCTCGACCCCACCGCCGTCGACTACATCAACGCGCACGGCTCCGGCACCAAGCAGAACGACCGCCACGAGACGGCCGCGTTCAAGCGCAGCCTCGGGCAGCACGCGTACGACATCCCGGTCAGCTCCATCAAGTCGATGATCGGGCACTCGCTGGGCGCGATCGGCTCCATCGAGGTGGCCGCCTGCGCGCTGGCACTCGACCGCCAGGTGGTGCCGCCGACGGCCAACCTGAAGACCAAGGACCCGCTCTGCGACCTGGACTACGTGCCCGTCACCGCCCGGGAGCACGCCATGGACACCGTGCTCACCGTCGGCAGCGGTTTCGGCGGATTCCAGAGCGCCATGGTCCTGACCCGCCCCGGCACCGCCCGGGCCGCGTGAAGGGGGAGTGACCATGACGAGCGGACCGACCACGACGAACTCGGTGACCGGGGCGCCTCTCGCGAACGCCGCCCCCGTCGTCACGGGGCTCGGCATCGTCGCGCCCACCGGTATCGGCGTCGCCGCCCACTGGGCCTCGGTCCTGGCCGGCAAGTCCGGCATCGGCCGGATCGGGCGCTTCGACCCGAGCCCCTACCCGGTGCGGTACGCCGGGCAGGTCCCCGGCTTCGACACCGCCGAGCGGGTGCCCAGCCGGCTGATCGTGCAGACCGACCACTGGACGCATCTCGCCCTCGCGGCCGGCGAGGCCGCCCTCGCCGACAGCGGCGCCGACCTCGACGCCATCGGCGAGTACGAGATGGCCGTGGTGACCTCCTCGTCCTCCGGGGGCACCGAGTTCGGCCAGAAGGAGATGACCGCCCTCTACCAGCACGACCCCGGCTGGGTCGGCGCCTACCAGTCCATCGCCTGGTTCTACGCCGCCACCACCGGACAGCTCTCCATCCGGCACAAGATGCGCGGCCCGTGCGGCGTGCTCGCCTGCGAGCAGGCCGGCGGCCTCGACGGCATCGCCCAGGCCCGGCGCCTGCTGCGCGGCGGCTCGCGCCTGGTCGTCACCGGCGGCACCGACGCCTCCCTCTGCCCGTACGGCCTGACGGCCCAGCTCACCACCGGCCGCCTGTCCACCGTCCCGGACCCGGAACGCGCCTACCTGCCCTTCGCCGCCGAGGCCTCCGGCCATCTGCCCGGCGAGGGCGGCGCGATCCTGGTCCTGGAGACCGCCGAGGCCGCCGCCGAGCGCGGCCTGGGCACCGGCTACGGGCGGATCCTCGGCCATGCCGCGGGCTTCGACCCGGCCCCCGGGTCCGGCAGGCCGCGCGCCCTGCGCCGTACCGCCGCCCAGGCCCTCGCCGACGCCGGCCTCACCCCCGCCGACATCGACGTCGTCTTCGCCGACGCCTCCGGCGTCCCGGCCGACGACCGCGACGAGGCGGAGACGATCACGGCGCTCTTCGGCCCGCGCGGCGTGCCCGTCACCGCGCCCAAGACCCTCACCGGCCGGCTCTACGGCGGCGGCGCGCCGCTCGACGTGGCCACCGCGCTGCTCGCGCTGCGCGAGGGCGTGATCCCGCACACCGCTCACGTCCAGGAGCCCGCCCCCGGCCTGGACATCGACCTGGTCACCGGCACGCCGCGGGAACTGCCGCTGCGCCACGCCCTGGTCCTGGCGCGCGGCCACGGCGGCTTCTCCTCCGCCCTGGTGCTCGGCCGCTGACCCCCACCGACCACCACCCATCGAGGGAGTTCCCATGGCAGGACACACCGACAACCACATCGTCATCGACGCCCCGATGGACGTCGTGTGGGACATCACCAACGACGTCCCCGGCTGGCCGGACCTGTTCAGCGAGTACGCCTCCGCCGAGGTCATCGAGCGCGACGGCGACACCGTCGTCTTCCGCCTCACCATGCACCCCGACGAGGACGGCAACGTGTGGAGCTGGGTATCCCGGCGCACCGGCGACCCGGCCGCCCGCACCGTGCGCGCCGAGCGCGTCGAGACCGGCCCCTTCGAGTTCATGCACATCTACTGGGAGTACACGGAGGAGCCCGGCGGCGGCGTGCGGATGCGCTGGGTGCAGGACTTCCACATGAAGCCCCAGGCCCCCGCGACCGACGAGGCGATGACCGAGCACCTGAACGTCAACACCAAGGTGCAGATGGAGCTCATCAAGGAGCGGGTCGAGGCCGCCGCACGGGCCCTCACCCGCTGAGGAGGCCGCCGTGCTGAACGTACTCGCGCCCCTGCTCCTCCTCGCCAACGGCCTGGCGGCCGGCGTGCTGCTCGGCACCCAGCTCGGCGGCTTCCCCTACATGGCCTCACTGCCGGTGAACCGCTACGTCTACGCCCACGCGTTCCTCGGGCAGCGCTACGACCCGACCATGCCGATCTGCCTGGTCGGCACCGTCGTCCTGGACGTGGTCCTGGCGGTGTCGGCGCCCGACCCGACCGCCCGGGTCCTCTTCGCCGTCGCGGGGTTCCTCACCGCGACCACCCCGGTCATCGCCGTCCTCAAGAACGCGCCGGTCAACCGGTGGATGCGCACCCTCGACCCGGACAACCTGCCCGCCGACTTCAAGGATCCGCGCCCGGAGTGGGGCGCGTGGAACACCCGGCGCAGCTGGATCACGGTCCTCGCCCTCGCCGTCAACTGCACGGCGCTCGGCTTCCTGCTCTGAGCTCGTACCCCTTGTCTGCCTGTCCGCTTGTCTGAAGGGAATCCCCATGGACCTCGAACTGCGGGGCAAGAAGGCCCTGGTCACCGGTGGCACCCGCGGTGTCGGCCGGGGCGTCGTCCTGGCGCTCGCCCGCGCCGGTGTCGACGTCATCACCTGCTACCAGAACGACAGCGACCACGTCGCCTCCCTGGAGCGGGAGCTCAAGGAGACCGGCGGCGACCACCACGTGTTGCGCGCCGACCTGTCCCGGCCCGAGGAGATCGCCACCCTGCTCGGCCGGGTGCGCGAACTGCACGGCGACCGCCTCGACCTGCTCGTCAACAACGCCGGCACCATCAGCCACATCCCTTACGCGGACCTGTCGCTCGACGAGTGGCAGCGGATATTCGCCACCAACGTCACCGGCGCCCATCTCGTCATCCAGCACGCCCTGCCGCTGCTCGGCACCGGCTCCTCCGTGGTGACCGTCGGCTCCCGCGCCGTCGAGGCCGGCATCCCGCTGCGCGCCCACTACACCGCCACCAAGGCCGCGCTCGCCGGCCTGAACCGCTCCCTGGCCAAGGAGTTCGGCGCGCAGGGCATCCGCTTCAACCTGCTCGCGCTCGGCGTCGTCGAGACCGAGAACTTCCACGCCATGCCCGCCGAGCAGCAGAAGCTGATGAAGGAGCGGTACGGCGCCAAGACCGCCCTCGGGCGGCTCGGCACCCCCGACGAGGTGGCCGGCGCCGTGCTGTGGCTCGCCAGCGACCTGTCCCGCTATGTCACCGGCAACACGATCGGCGTCGACGGGGGGATCTCCTGATGGCCTTCCGGGTGATGCTGCGCATGGAGATCGAGCCGGGCAAGGAGGCAGACTTCGAGAAGGCCTGGCTGGCGGGGACCGAGGCCGTCACCGGCCACCCCGCCAACCTCGGGCAGTCGCTCGCCCGCGAGGAGGGCGGCCCGGACAGCCACAGTACGTATGTCATCGTCAGCGACTGGGTGGACGAGCCGCGGTTCCGCGAGTTCGAGAACAGCCCGGCCCACCTGGAGCACCGGGCCACCCTCCACCCGTACCGCAGGGGCGGCACGTTCCACGTGATGCGGGTGCTCCACGGCATCGAGGGCCGGGCGGCCGCCGATGCCCGCTGAGGCCCAGGGCCAGGGCCAGGTACGTGTCGTGGTGTACCAGGCCGCGTACGACGACGAGCAGCTCGCCGCCGTCCGCGCGGCCTACCACCAGGTCAGCGAACGGCTCGCGAAGGTGCCCGGCATGCTCGGCAACGAACTCCTGCGCAGCCCCGCCGACCCCACCGCGCTCGCCGTGATGAGCCGCTGGGAGTCGATGCGGGCGTTCCTGGCCTGGGAGGCCGGTGCCGAGCATCGCGAGGACACCGCCCCGCTGCGGCCCTTCCGCGACACCCGTACGCCCGTCCCCTTCGCGGTGTACGAGGTGGACGCCGCGTACTGACCGCACCGCAGCCCGTACCCGTACACGCACTCCGAAGAGAGAGAACCCACCATGGCAGAGCGTCAGTTGGCGTTCATCGGGCTCGGCAGCATGGGCGGCGGCATGGCCCGGCGGCTCCTGGAGACCGGGCACACGCTGACCGTCCACAACCGCACCGCGCAGAAGGCCGCGCCGCTCGCCGAGGCGGGCGCCCGGCTCGCCGCCACCCCCGAGGACGCCGCGGCCGGACATCGTCTCGTCCTGCTCAGCCTCAGCGACGAGAAGGCCGTCGAGGAGGTCCTGTTCGACCGGGTGGTCCCGGTCCTCGCCCCCGGCTCCGTCGTCGTCGACACCTCCACCGTGTCCCCGGGGTACGCCCGCGAGGCCGCCGCCCGGCTCGCGGACAAGGGCCTGCGCCGGGTGGAGGCCTGCGTCGTCGGCAACCCGCTGCAGGCCCGCAAGGGCGAGCTGCGGGTCTTCGTCTCCGGGGCGCCGGAGGACCTGGAGGAGGTACGCCCGGTCCTGGAGGCCTTCGGCAGCGAGATCGTCCACGTCGGCGCACCCGGCACCGCGACCAGCCTCAAGCTCATCCTGAACCTGCTGCTCGGCGCCCAGGTCGCCGCCCTCGCCGAGGCCGTGGCCTACGGCACCGCGGCCGGCCTCGACCGGGACCAGCTCATCGGCGTCGTCGCGTCCAGCGGCTTCAGCTCGCTCGTGATGCGCTTCCGCGCCGACCTGATGCTCAGGCGGAGCTACGAGCCGGCCTTCTTCCGCTCCGAGCTCATGGCGAAGGACATCCGGATCGCCCTGGCGGCCGCCGCCGAGCAGGGCGCCGCGATGCCCGTCCTCGACGTGGTGCACGAGCGGTTCAACGAGGTGATCGCGGCCGGTGACGGCGACAAGGACGCGTCGGTGCTCGTCGAGCACCGGCCCGGGGAACCGACGAGGTTGGGAGGGTGACATGGTGCTGAGCACCACCCGGAGCACGCTCCGGAACACCGACGTCCTGGTGGTCGGCGGAGGGATCGCGGGTCTCTCCGCCGCCGTCTTCCTCGCCCAGCAGGGCGTGGACTGCCTGCTCGTCGAGCGGCGGCCCGAACTGTCCGGACACCCCAGGGCCCGCGGAGTGCATCCGCGGGCCATGGAACTGATGCGCGCCGCCGGCGTCGAGGACGAGCTGCGCGGCACGCCCTCGGCCCGGCGGCTCGCCGGCAACTCCGGTGTCATCGCGGCCCGTTCGCTGGCCGGACCCGAACTCGGCGTGCTCGACGAGAAGTACGTCATGGACGTGGGCGCCGACATCGGCTCGCTGTCCCCGACCGGCTGGTGCCTGTGCCACCAGGGCGAACTGGAGGACGTGCTGCGCGGCCGCGCCGAACGCCTCGGCGTCGCCCTGCGGTTCGGCACCGAACTCGTCTCCTTCGAGCAGCACGGCGCCGGGCTCACGGCCCTGGTCAGGGACCGGACCACGGGGGCCGAGCGGACGATCGAGGCGCGCTATCTCGTGGCCGCCGACGGGGCTCACAGCGGCATCCGCGAGACCCTCGGCGTCTGCTTCGAGGGCGAGACCCTCGGCCACTACCTCAACATCCATTTCGAGGCCGACCTCACGGCACCGCTCGCCGGGCGCCGCTTCCTCATGTGCTACACCGCCGGGGACGAGGTGCGCGGCGCCCTGATGCCGCTGGACAACGCCTCGGACTGGCTGCTGCACGTCGTGTACGACCCGGCGGCGACGGACGTCGACTCCTTCACCGACGAGCGGTGCGCCGAGCTCGTCCGGGCGGCCACCGGGGTGCCCGGCCTGCGGCCGCGGATCCGCTCCGTCTCGCCGTGGGACGGCGCCGCCCGGACGGCCGGCCGGTTCCGCGACGGACGGGTGTTCCTGGTCGGCGACGCCGCCCATGTGATGCCGCCGAGCGGCGGCTTCGGCTCCAGCACCGGCATCCAGGACGCGCACAACCTGGCCTGGAAGCTCGCGGCCGTCCTGGACGGCTGGGCGGGGGAGGCCCTGCTCGACAGTTACGACGAGGAGCGCCGGCCGATCTGCCGGGCCACGGTCGAGCAGGCCGCGCTGCGCTCCAAGGACCGGCCGCGGCTCACCGCCGGCGGAGCCGACGGGACCGGCGAACGGCCGGCCGTGCACCCGGGCATCGTCGAGGACGCCCAGGTGTGGCTGTCCTGGCGCTACCGCTCCTCGGCCGTCACCTCGTGGGACGACGGCGTACTGCCCGGGTACGGCGTGTGGTCGGCCGAGAACGACGGGCGGCCGGGCGGCCGTGCCCCGCACCTGCGGCTGCGCAGGGGCGGCGCCGAACTCTCCGTGCTCGACCTGTTCGGCGACCGGCCGGTCCTGCTCACCGGGCCTGACAACCGCGCCTGGCAGGAGGCCGCCCGGGCCGTCTCTCACGAGCTCGACCTGCCGCTCGCGGTGCACGGCATCGGTGCCGAGCTGACCGACGTCGACGACCGCTGGCCCGAGCTGTACGGGGTGACGGCGCAGGGCGCGGTCCTGGTCCGCCCGGACGGGGTCGTCGCCTGGCGCTGCGCGGACGCCCCGATCTTCGCCCGCGACACGCTGCGGGCGGTACTGGTGAGGCTGCTGGCCCGGTAGTCCTGCGGGGCGGCGAAAGGCGCCGGCCGCCGAGGATCTTCCTCGGCGGCCGGCGCCTTTCGGCGTGCTGTCCGGATCAGTAGCGGTAGTGGTCCGGCTTGTACGGGCCCTCGACCTTGACGCCGATGTAGGCGGCCTGCTCGGGGCGGAGGGTGGTGAGCTTGACGCCCAGGGAGTCGAGGTGGAGGCGGGCGACCTTCTCGTCGAGGTGCTTGGGGAGCACGTAGACGTCGGTCGGGTACTCCTCCGGCTTGGTGAAGAGCTCGATCTGGGCCAGCGTCTGGTCCGCGAAGGAGTTCGACATCACGAAGGACGGGTGACCCGTCGCGTTGCCCAGGTTGAGCAGCCGACCCTCGGACAGCACGATCAGGACCTTGCCGTCCTCGAACGTCCAGGTGTGGACCTGCGGCTTGACCTCGTCCTTCACGATGCCCGGGACCTTCGCCAGACCGGCCATGTCGATCTCGTTGTCGAAGTGACCGATGTTGCCGACGATCGCCTGGTGCTTCATCCTGGCCATGTCGGACGCCATGATGATGTCCTTGTTGCCGGTGGTGGTGACGAAGATGTCGGCGGTCTCCACGACCTCGTCCAGGGTGGTCACCTGGTAGCCGTCCATGGCGGCCTGGAGGGCGCAGATGGGGTCGATCTCGGTGACGATCACGCGGGCGCCCTGGCCGCGCAGGGACTCGGCGCAGCCCTTGCCGACGTCGCCGTAGCCGCAGACCACGGCCGTCTTGCCGCCGATGAGGACGTCGGTGGCGCGGTTGATGCCGTCGATGAGGGAGTGGCGGCAGCCGTACTTGTTGTCGAACTTCGACTTCGTCACGGCGTCGTTCACGTTGATGGCGGGAAAGAGGAGAGCGCCGTCGCGGTGCATCTCGTAGAGACGGTGGACGCCGGTCGTGGTCTCCTCGGTCACGCCGCGGATGCCGGCGGCGAGCGTGGCCCAGTCCAGGGTGGAGTTCTTGAGGAGCTCCAGGATGATGCGGAACTCTTCGTTGTCGGCGGTCGACGGGTCCGGCACCGCGCCCGCCTTCTGGTACTCGACGCCCTTGTGGACGAGGAGGGTGGCGTCGCCGCCGTCGTCCAGGATCATGTTGGGCCCGCCCTGCGCGCCCGGCCAGGTGAGCGCCTGCTCGGTGCACCACCAGTACTCCTCCAGGGTCTCGCCCTTCCAGGCGAAGACCGGGATGCCGGCGGCGGCGATGGCGGCGGCGGCGTGGTCCTGGGTCGAGTAGATGTTGCAGGAGACCCAGCGGACCTCGGCGCCGAGGGCGACCAGGGTCTCGATCAGGACGGCCGTCTGGACCGTCATGTGGAGGGAACCGGTGATGCGGGCGCCGGCGAGCGGCTGGGTCTTGGCGTACTCGCGGCGGATGGACATCAGGCCGGGCATCTCGTGCTCGGCCAGCGTGATCTCCTTGCGGCCGAACGCGGCCAGGGAGAGGTCCGCGACCTTGAAATCGTGGGTGGGGCGGTCGGAAGACGGCATGTCGACTCCAGTCGTCGTCAGGGTCAGGCGGCGGTGAGCAGGGAAGGAGTCCGTCCGGGAACGAGATTGCGATGGATCTCCACCGCGGCGGACGAACTGTTGAGCGTGATGTAGTGCAGTCCGGGCGCGCCCTCGGCGAGCAGCCGCTCGCCCATCGCGGTCGCGTGCTCCACCCCGATCCGGTGCCCTTCCTCGGGGCGGCCCCGTGCCGCCTCCAGGCGCCGGGCCAGAGCGGGCGGGAATGCGGCGCTGCTCAGCTCGGCGAAGCGGCGGATCTGGTCGAAGCCGGTCGCCGGCATGATCTCCGGGATGATCGGGGTGTCGCAGCCGGCCGCCGCGACCCGGTCGCGCAGCCGCAGATAGTCCTCCGGGTCGAAGAACATCTGGGTGATCGCGTAGTCGGCACCCGCCCGGCACTTGGCGACGAAGTGCCTGATGTCGCTCTCCCAGTCGGGCGAGCGCGGGTGCCGCTCCGGGAAGGCCGCGACGCCGACACTGAACGAGCCCGATTTCTTGAGCAGTTCGACCAGCTCGGCCGCGTACGTGAGGCCCTGGGGGTGAGCGGTCCAGGCGCCCTGCGGGTCGCCGGGCGGGTCGCCGCGCAGGGCGAGGACGTCGTGGATCCCGGCGTCCACGTAGCGGCCGATGATCCGGCGGAGCTCGGTGACCGAGTGGCCGACGGCCGTCAGATGGGCGACGGGCCGAAGGGTCGTCTCGGTCAGGATCCGCTCGGTGATGGCCACCGTGCGGTCGCGGGAGGAGCCGCCGGCGCCGTACGTCACGGAGACGAAGTCCGGCGCGAGCGCCTCCACGCGCCGGATGGCGTTCCAGAGGGTCTGCTCGCCTTTCAGCGTCTTCGGCGGGAAGAACTCGAAGGAGAAGGTCGGCTTCACCTGCGGCCTCCCGCGTTGAAGTAGGTCGCCTCGGGGTGGTGGACGACGAAGGCGTCCGTGGACTGCTCGGGGTGCAGCTGGTACTCCTCCGACAGCGCGACCCCGATCCGCTCCGGCCGCAGCAGCGCGGCGATCTTGGCCCGGTCCTCCAGGTCGGGGCAGGCGGGATAGCCGAGGGAGTAACGGCAGCCCTGGTACTCGGTGCGCAGGATTCCCGCGAGGTCCGCCGGCTCCGAGGCGCCACCGATGCCCCACTCCGCCCGCACCCGTGCGTGCCAGTACTCGGCCAGGGCTTCCGCCAACTGCACGGACAGGCCGTGCAGTTCGAGGTAGTCGCGGTACGAGTCGGCGGCGAACAGTTTCGCCGTCTCCTCCCCTATGCGGGAGCCCACGGTGACGATCTGGAGAGCGATGACGTCGGTCTCGCCGGAGTCCTCGGCCCGGTGGTAGTCGGCCAGACAGAGGTGCCGGCCCCGTTCCTGCCGGGGGAAGGAGAAGCGGGTCCGTTCGCTCCCGTCCTCGTCCAGGACGATCAGGTCGTCGCCCTTGGACACGCACGGGAAGTAGCCGTAGACCACGGCCGCCTCCACCAGCCGGTCGGTCTGGATGCGGTCCAGCCAGCCGCGCAGCCGCGCCCGGCCCTCCGACTCGATCAGCTCCTTGTCCTTCAGACCCCACTGGCCCTTGAACAGCGCACCCTCGTCCAACCACGCGGCATACTCGCCCAGTTGGACGCCCTTGACGACCTTCGTCCCGAGGAACGGCGGCTTGGGTACGGGGTTGTCGGCGGCCACCTCGGAACGGCCCCCGGGAAGCGGCGCCTCGACGCGCGGAGTCGCGGTGGCGTTGGCGACCCGCCGCTGCTTCAGCTCCGGCAGTACGGCTCCGGGCACGCCCCGCTTCACCGCCATGAGCGCGTCCATCAACCGCAGGCCCTCGAAGGCGTCCCGCGCGTAACGGACCTCACCGTCGTACAGCTCGTGCAGGTCCTGCTCGACATACGCCCTGGTCAGCGCCGCACCGCCCAGGATCACCGGGTACCTGGCGGCCAGCCCGCGCCCGTTCAGCTCCTCCAGGTTCTCCTTCATGATCACCGTGGACTTGACCAGCAGGCCCGACATCCCGATCACATCGGCCCGGTGTTCCTCCGCGGCCTCCAGGATCGCCGAAACCGGCTGCTTGATCCCGATGTTGACCACGTTGTAGCCGTTGTTCGACAGGATGATGTCGACCAGGTTCTTTCCGATGTCGTGGACGTCACCGCGCACGGTCGCGAGGACGATCGTGCCCTTCCCGTCCTCCGCATCGGACTTCTCCATGTGCGGCTCCAGATACGCCACCGCGGTCTTCATCACCTCCGCCGACTGGAGCACGAACGGCAGCTGCATCTGCCCCGAGCCGAACAGCTCCCCGACCGTCTTCATGCCGTCCAGCAGCACCTCGTTGACGATCTCCAGAGCCCCCCGCCCCACCAGCGCCGCATCCAGATCCGCCTCAAGCCCTGCCCGCTCCCCGTCCACGATCCGCCGCTTCAGGCGCTCCTCCAGCGGCAGGGCGAGGAGCTCCTCCGCCCTCGACGCCTTCGCCGAGGCGGAGCTCACGCCGTCGAAGAGCGCGAGCAGCTGCTCCAGCGGGTCGTAGCCGTCCCGCCGCCGGTCGTACACCAGGTCAAGGGCGGCCTCGCGCTGCTCCTCCGGGATCCGGGCCACCGGCAGGATCTTCGACGCGTGCACGATCGCCGAGTCCAGACCGGCCTTCACGCACTCGTCCAGGAACACCGAGTTGAGCACCGCACGGGCGGCCGGATTGAGCCCGAAGGAGATGTTCGAAAGCCCAAGTGTCGTCTGCACATCCGGGTGACGGCGCTTGAGCTCCCGGATCGCCTCGATCGTCGCGATGCCGTCGCCCCGTGACTCCTCCTGGCCCGTCGCCAGCGTGAACGTCAGGCAGTCCACCAGGATCGAGGACTCCGCGATCCCGTAGGCGCCGGTCAGATCGGCGATCAAGCGCTCCGCGATCTCGACCTTCTTCTCCGCCGTCCGGGCCTGGCCCTCCTCGTCGATCGTCAGCGCGATCAGCGCGGCGCCGTGCTCGCGCGCCAGGGACGCGATCCGCCCGAAGCGGGTCTCGGGCCCGTCGCCGTCCTCGTAGTTGACCGAGTTGAGCACCGCCCGGCCGCCCAGCAGCTCCAGACCGGCCCGCAGCACCTCCGGTTCGGTGGAGTCGAGCACGATCGGCAGGGTCGACGCGGTGGCGAGCCGGCCCGCGATCTCCCGCATGTCGGCGACGCCGTCCCGGCCCACGTAGTCCACGCAGAGGTCGAGCAGGTGGGAGCCGTCACGGATCTGGTCGCGGGCGATCTCGACGCACGCCTGCCAGTCGCCGGCGATCATGGCCTCGCGGAACTTCTTCGAACCGTTGGCGTTCGTCCGCTCGCCGATCGCCAGGTACGAGGTGTCCTGTCGGAACGGCACCGCCTGGTAGAGGGACCCGGCCGCCGCCTCCGGCCGCGGGGCGCGCGGGGCCAGGGCTCGGCCCTGTACCCGCTCGACCACCGCACGCAGATGCTCCGGGGTCGTACCGCAGCAGCCGCCCACGAGCGCGATGCCGTACTCGCGGGTGAAGGTGTCGTGGGCGTCCGCGAGCTGCTCCGGCGACAGCGGGTAGTGGGCGCCGTCCTTGCCGAGCACGGGGAGTCCGGCATTCGGCATGCAGGACAGGCCCACCCCGGCGTGCCGGGCGAGATGGCGCAGATGTTCGCTCATCTCGGCCGGGCCGGTGGCGCAGTTGAGGCCGATGAAGTCCACGCCCAGCGGCTCCAGAGCCGTCAGTGCCGCCCCGATCTCGGAGCCGAGCAGCATCGTGCCCGTGGTCTCCACCGTCACCTGGGCGAAGACCGGCAGGTCCAGGCCGCCCCCCGCCTCGGCCAGGGCCTGCTTGCAGCCGAGGACCGCGGCCTTGGTCTGGAGCAGATCCTGCGACGTCTCCACGAGCAGCGCGTCCGCGCCGCCCGCGATCAGACCGGCCGCGTTCTGCCGGTAGCCCTCGCGGATCACGTCGAACGTGGTGTGGCCGAGGGTCGGCAGCTTGGTGCCGGGGCCGATCGAGCCGAGCACCCAGCGGGTCCGCCCGTCCCGCGCCGTGAACGCGTCCGCGGCCTCGCGGGCGATCCGGGCGCCCGCCTCGGACAGTTCGGCGATCCGTTCCGTGATCCCGTACTCGCCGAGTGCCGCGTGGTTGGCGCCGAAGGTGTTGGTCTCGACGCAGTCGACGCCGACCGCGAAGTAGGCCTCGTGGACCGCCCGTACGATGTCGGGCCGGGTCACGTTGAGGATCTCGTTGCAGCCCTCCAGGTCCTGGAAGTCCGCCGGGCTCGGGTCCTGCGCCTGGAGCATGGTGCCCATCGCTCCGTCGGCCACCACGACCCGGGTCGCCAGGGCCTCGCGCAGCGCCTCCGGTGCGCGTCCCATCAGCCGCCCACCTCCGCGGACCCCGCGTCGCCGGTGATCCCGCTGATCCCGGTGATCCCGCTGATCCCCGTGAGACCCGGGGCGATCTCATCGGCCGGACCGGTGCCGTACGCGGCGGCGAGGCGGTCGAGCAGGGCCTGCGCCGACAGCGGGTACTCCTGGGTGCCGACCGACTCCAGGACCGTGGTGGCCAGGGCACAGCCGAGGCGCGCCGAGCGCTCCAGCGGCCAGTCGCGGGCGATCCCGGCGAGGAAGCCGGCCCGGAAGGCGTCGCCGACGCCGGTCGGGTCGGCGACCGAGGCCGCCGGGACGGCCGGCACGCTGAGCACGGGCTGCCCGGCGCTGCCGATGGCGACGCCGTCGGCGGCGAGCGTGGTGACCCAGGTGCCGACCCGGTCGAGCACCTCCGCCTCCGTCCAGCCGGTCTTCTCCAACAGCAGCGCCGTCTCGTACTCGTTGGTGAACAGGAAGCGCGCCCCGTCGACGAGCTCGCGCACCTGCTCGCCGTCGAGGCGGGCCAGCTGCTGCGAGGGGTCGGCGGCGAACGGCACCCCGAGCTCACGGCACGCCCGCACGTGCCGCAGCATCGCGTCCGGGTCGTCCGGCGAGACGAGGACCAGGTCGAGCGGCCCGGTCCTCGCGATGACCTCCCGCAGGTCGATCTCGCGGGCCTCGGCCATCGCTCCGGCGTAGAAGGTGGCGATCTGGTTCTGGTCCAGGTCCGTGGTGCACACGAAACGGGCGGTGTGCAGGGTGTCGCTGATGCGGACGTGGTCGACGACCACGCCGTGCTGCTTCAGCCACACCTGGTAGTCGGCGAAGTCGAGGCCCGCCGCGCCGACCAGGACGGGCGCGAGCCCGAGCCGGGCCAGGCCGAAGGCGATGTTGGCCGCGACCCCGCCGCGCCGTACCTCCATGGCGTCGGCGAGGAAGGACAGCGAGACGTTCTCCAGGCGGTCGGCGAGCAACTGGTCGGCGAACCGGCCGGGGAAGGTCAGCAGATGGTCGGTGGCGATCGAGCCGGTGACAGCGATACGCACCGGGCTACCTCCAGTCGGGGAAGATCAGGCAGGGACGGGCGGAGTCGGGCGGGGGCGTGTGAGGGCCGGAGACGGTGGTCAGACGGCACGCGCCGCGGCGGCCAGCTTCTGGGCGCGGTCGGTGCGCTCCCAGGTGAACTCCGGCAGCTCGCGGCCGAAGTGCCCGTACGCGGCGGTCTTCGCGTAGACCGGCCGCTTCAGGTCCAGATCGCGGATGATCGCGGCCGGGCGCAGGTCGAAGACCTCCAGGACCGCGCGCTGGATCCGGTCGAGCGGGACGCTCTCGGTGCCGAAGGTCTCCACGAAGAGGCCGACCGGCTCGGCCTTGCCGATGGCGTACGCGACCTGCACCTCGCAGCGCTTGGCGAGCCCGGCCGCGACGACGTTCTTGGCCACCCAGCGCATGGCGTACGCCGCCGAGCGGTCGACCTTCGACGGGTCCTTGCCCGAGAAGGCGCCGCCGCCGTGCCGCGCCATGCCGCCGTACGTGTCGACGATGATCTTGCGGCCGGTCAGACCGGCGTCGCCCATGGGACCGCCGATCTCGAAGCGCCCGGTCGGGTTCACCAGGAGGCGGTAGCCGGCCGACTCGATCGACAGGTCCTGGAGCACCGGCTCCACCACCAGCTCGCGGATGTCGGGGGCGAGCAGCGAGTCCAGGCCGATGCCCGGCGCGTGCTGCGAGGACACCACGACCGTGTCGAGGCGGACGGCGCGGTCGCCGTCGTACTCGATGGTGACCTGCGTCTTCCCGTCCGGGCGCAGATACGGCAGCGTGCCGTCGTGCCGCACCTCGGCGAGGCGGCGGGAGAGCCGGTGCGCGAGGGAGATCGGCAGCGGCATCAGCTCGGGCGTGTCGTCGCACGCGTACCCGAACATCAGGCCCTGGTCGCCTGCGCCCTGGGCGTCCAGCGCGTCGGCGGCCCCCTCGACCCGGGCCTCGAAGGCGGAGTCGACGCCCTGCGCGATGTCGGGCGACTGCGCGCCGATGGACACCGACACACCGCAGGAGGCGCCGTCGAAGCCCTTGGCGGAGGAGTCGTAACCGATGTCCAGGACGGTCTCGCGGACCAGGGTCGCGATGTCGGCGTACGCGGTCGTGGTGACCTCGCCGGCGACATGCACCTGACCGGTGGTGATGAGGGTCTCCACGGCGACCCGCGAGGCGGGGTCCTGGGCGAGCAGCGCGTCGAGGATCGTGTCGCTGATCCGGTCGGCGATCTTGTCGGGGTGGCCCTCGGTGACCGACTCCGAGGTGAACAGACGACGTGTCACGGCAGATGCTCCTTGGGTGTCGGGAATCAGTCGGGAATCAGTCGGGAATCAGCGGGCGGGGACGCCGGCGGGCCGGAGCCGGTGCACGACCTGCGTGAGGCGCATCTCTCCGCCGGTGCGGTACGGCTGGAGGCGGCGCCGGTTGTCGACGTGCGCGGCGCTCGTCTCGAACGCGCGGAAGGCGGGCTCGTCGGTCCAGTCGGTGATGACCCAGTAGACGCCGGTGTCCTCCACGTCCCGGATCAGGGTCTGGCCGAGGTTGGCGGGCTCGGCGGCGATCCGCCGGCCGATGTCGAGCCAGGTGCTCTCGAACTCCCGCTCCGTGCCGGGGCGGATCTCCATCCTGAGCAGCACCCGGAAGGGCGGGCGCGGCCCGGCGCCGTGGTCGTCCATGGCGAACTCCTCGCTCGGTACGGTGACGTGGTCCGGGCACCGTTCCAACACCGCATCGAGGAAGGCTCAAGGCCCGAGCCAGCCCGCACCGCGATCCCCGCCCCCGTCCGTCACCAGCCGAGCACCTGGTCGCCCCGCCGGAACGTGCCGCTGGGGCCGCCGTCCGGCAGCAGCGCCGCGTCCGCGACGTCCACCGCGGCCTCCTCGGCGCTGCGCCGGCCGCCCGGCATCATCCGGGTCCGGGTCGGGCCCGGGTTGACGGCGTTGACAAGGACGCCCGTGCCCTCCGTGGCGGTCGCGAGCAGCTGCGTGAGCCCGTTGAGGCCCGCCTTGGACACCGCGTAACCGGGGCTTCCGGTGAACAGACCGTTGCTGAACGAGCCGGTGCCGCTCGACACGAACACCACCCGGCCCCACCCCCGTTCGACCATCGCGGGCACGAAGGCCTGCGCCACCCGCCACGAGCCGAGCAGATTCACTTCCAGGGTCCGCTCCACCACCTCCACCGGCACCGACAGCGGATCGCCGGCGCCGTCCTCCAGGAGCACCCCGGCGTTGCCGACCAGGACGTCCACCGGACCGACGGCGTCGCGGGCCCGCGCGATGCTCTCCGGGTCGGTCACGTCGAGCGCGCAGGCCCGCGCGTCCGGGCCGAGTTCACGGGCGGTGCCGGCCGCCGCGCGGGCGTCCCGGGCCGTCACCACCACCCGCAGCCCCCTGCCGAGCAGTTCGGCGGCCACCGCCCGGCCGAGCCCCCGGTTGGCCCCGGTGACGAGTGCCACGCGCCGATCCGTCATCACGTCTCTCCCCTCGACTGGCCAGTCCCAGATCCCCGGATGCTGCCGCCCAGGGCTCGACTGCCGCTGGTGCCAAGGGAGTTGACGTAGGAGATGGCGAGGTGGCCGCGGGCTCCAGCGGGCTTCGAGGCGGGTCATGAACCATCCACGCGTCCCGTCATCAGAAGAAAGGACTTCGTCGGTGACGACTCACACTTCCCTTTCGGATGCGTCCAGCCCCGAGGGTCTCATCCGGCTCGGTACCGCCTTCTGCGACGCCAAGATCCTGCTCAGCGCGTTGGAGCTGGACCTCTTCTCGACGCTCGCCGCGAAGCCCCGCACGCTCCCGGAGCTGTCCGACGCCGTCGGTCTGCACCCGCGCGGCGCCCGCGACTTCGTCACGGCGCTCGTCACGCTCGGCGTACTGGAGGCGGACGGCGAGCTCTACCGCAACAGCCCGGCCGCCGACCGCTTCCTCGACCGCGGCAAGAACTCCTACGCCGGCGGCTTCCTGGAGCGGGCCAACAACATGCTCTACCCGGCCTGGACCCAGCTCACCGACGCCCTGCGCACCGGCGAGCCCCAGGTCAAGGGCAAGGACGGCGACATCGTGGCGCAGATGGCCGACAGCCGTGAGCACCTCGACCAGTTCCTCACCATGATGGACTCCCTCAACAGCCAGGTCGCGCCCAAGCTGGCCGCGGCCTTCGACTGGGCGGGCCGCACCGACTTCGTGGACGTCGGCGGCGCCCGCGGCAACCTGTCCGCGCTGCTCATCGCCGAGCACCCGCACCTCACCGCCCGGGTCTTCGACCTGCCGCACGTCGCGCCCGCCTTCGACGACCACATGAAGAAGCTGGGCACCCAGGACCGGATCTCCTTCACCGGCGGCGACTTCTTCGCCGACCCGATGCCCTCCGGCCAGGTCCTCGTCATGGGCCATGTCCTCCACAACTGGTCCGCCGAGCAGCGCCTCGGTCTGATCCGCAAGGCCTACGAGGCGGTCGAGCCGGGCGGCGCGCTGCTCGTGTACGACCGGATGGTCGACGAGCGGCCGGCCGACCTGGTCAACCTGCTGATCAGCCTCGACATGCTGCTCGTCACCCACGGCGGCTCCGAGTACTCCGTCGAGGAGTGCCGCGGCTGGATGACCGAGGTGGGCTTCGCCCGCACCGAGGCGAAGGTGCTCAGCAACACCGACTCGCTGGTCATCGGCCACAAGGAAGGGTGACCCCGCCATGCGACTGGGGATCAACCTCGTTCCCGAGGACTGCGCCCGCACCGCGCAGGAGGCCGAGCGGCTCGGCTTCGACGTCGCCGCGGCCCCCGAAGGCTTCCGCTCCGACGCGATCTCGGTGCTCGGCTGGGTGGCCGCGCGGACCAGCCGGATCGGCCTGCTGTCCACGGTCATCCAGATCCCGGCGCGGACCCCGGTCGCCATGGCGCTCGCGGCGGCGACCCTCGACGGCCTGTCCGGCGGCCGGTTCCGGCTCGGCCTCGGCATCTCCAACAGCCATGTCACCGAGGGCTGGCACGGCACCCCGTTCGCCCGGCCGCTCGCCAGGACCCGGGAGTACGTGGAGATCGTGCGCCGCACCCTGGCGCAGGAGCCGGTGACGTACGAGGGACGGCACTTCGCCCTGCCGCTGCCGGGCAGCGAGGCCGGGCCCTTCCGGCACCCGGGTCCGGTCCGCGCGGACCTGCCGGTCTATCTGGCCGCGGTCGGCATCCGCAGCCTGGAGCTGACCGGGGAGATCGCCGACGGCTGGGTGGGCGTGTTCTGCACACCCGACCACGCCAAGCGGGCGCTCGACGCGATCGGCACCGGCCGCCGCCGGGCGGGCAAGGGCCTGGACGGCTTCGACGCCTTCCTGTCCGCCCCGGCGGCGGTCGGCGACGACGTCGAGGCCGCCGCCGCGCCGATCCGGCCGTACGTCGCCCGGTTCATGAGCCTCGGCGACCGGGAGAGCAACTTCTACTTCAGGCTCGCCACCCAGCTCGGGTACGGGAAGGCGGCGGAGGAGGTGCAGGACCGGTTCGTGTCCGGTGACGCGGCGGGCGCGGCGCGGGCCGTGCCGCTGGAGTTCATCGACTCCACCTCGCTCCTCGGCACACCCGCCCGGATCGCCCGCAAGCTCACCGAGTACGCGGCCGCCGGGGTCACCACGCTCGGCATCTCGCCGTACGCGGACACGACGGAGGCGCGGATCGCGGTCATGGAGACGGTGGCCCGGGCGCACCGCGAGGCGGGCCTGCCGGACGCCGTCCCGGCCGGTCCGACCGCCGGTCCGACCGCCGGTTCGCCGGTACGGGAGGGGTGAGGCGTCCGATGCGCGTGCTGTTCGTCAGCTGGGCCTGGCCGACCCACTTCTATCCCATGGTGCCGCTCGCCTGGGCCCTCCGGGCGGCCGGCCACGAGGTACGGGTGGCCGCCCCGCCCGGCATCGCGGCGCAGGTCACCGCCGCCGGACTGCCGTACGCGCAGGTCGGCCGGGACCTCGACGCGGTGGCCCGGATCCGCGACTACATTCCGGGCCGGAACCCCGGCCCGGCGGGCCGCGGGCCGCGCGCGGTGACGCTGTTCGCCGAGCTCGCCGAGGCCATGGCGGACGACCTGGTGACCTTCGCCCGGGCCTGGCGACCCGACCTGGTGGTGCACGAGCCCACCGCGTACGCCGGGCCGCTCGCCGCCGCGGCCTGCGGCGCCCGTGCGGTACGGCTGCCCTGGGGCGCCGACCTGATGCACCGGCAGGCCACCCAGGAGGCCGAGGAGCACGCGCTCGCCCCGCTGTACGCGCGCTTCGGCCTCTGCGGCCCGGCATCCGCGCCCGGGGGGCTCACCGTGGACCTCTGCCCGCCCGCCATGCAGGTGCCGGAGGAGTCCCGGCCGGGCCCGCTCGACCGGCTGCCGATGCGCTATGTCCCGTACAACGGCGCCGGCCGGACACCCCTGCCGCTGCCGCCCGCGGAACGCCGGCGGCCCCGGGTCTGCGTCACCTGGGGCACCACGGTCGGCCGGCTCGACCCCTCGATGATGCTCGCGGGCGAGGTCGTCGCCGCCCTCGACGCGCTCGACGTCGGGATCCTGGTGGCGGTCGCCGCCGAGCAGCGCCCGCTGCTCGGCGAACTGCCCGCCCGGGCCAAGGTCCTGGAGTCGGTCCCGCTGCACTGCGTCCTGCCGCACTGCGACCTGGTCGTCGCCCACGGCGGTGCCGGCACCATCCTGACCGGCCTCGCCGCCGGTCTGCCGCAACTGGTCGTGCCGCAGCTGATCGACCACGGCTTCAACGCGCAGCGGTTCACCGCCACCGGCGCCGGGCTCTCCCTCACCCGGGACGAGGCCGGCCCGGAGGGGCTGCGGGCCGCCGTCCTGGAACTCCTCGATCAGCCCTCGTACCGGAAGGCGGCCGAGGAGATCCGGGACGACAACGCCCGCCGCCCGAGCCCGGCCCGGGTCGCCGAGCAACTCGCCGCGTTCGCCGAAGGAGGCCGGCCGTGCTGATCGGCGTCGGACTGCCCGCCACCGTCCCCGGCACCGCGGGGGAGCGGATCACCGACTGGGCCCAGCGGGCCGAGCAGCACGGCTTCTCCACCCTCGGCGTGCTCGACCGGCTGGTGTACGACAACTACGACCCGCTGGTCGCGCTCACCGCGGCCGCCGCCGTCACCCGCCGGATCGGCCTCGCCACCACGGTGCTCACCGCCCCGTACCGCAACAACACCCCGCTGCTCGCCAAGCAGGCCGCCTCCCTCGACCGGATCAGCGGCGGGCGCCTCACCCTGGGGCTCGCCGCGGGCAACCGCGACGACGACTTCACCGTCTCGGGAGTCGACCCGGCCGCGCGCGGCAAGCTGCTCGACACCATGCTCGCCGAGCTGAAGGAGACCTGGAGCGGGGGAGCGCCGAGCGGCGTCGGTCCCGCCCCGCAGGGGGAGCTGCCGCTGGTCCTCGGCGGCACCTCCGCCGCCGCCTTCCGCAGGACGGCGGAGTACGGCCGGGGCTGGATCGCCGGCGGCAGCTCGCCCAGCGGCTACCGGGCCAACGCCGACCAGGTCGAGGCGGCCTGGCGGCGGCACGGCCGCACCGGCCGGCCCCATCTGATGACCCTGCTCTACTTCTCGCTCGGCCCGCGCGCGGACTGGCTGGCCCAGCGCTATCTGATGGACTACTACGCCTTCTCGGGCCGCGCCGAGTCGATCGTGACGATGGCGCTCACCGAACCGTCCCGGCTGCGGGCGGCGGTGACGGCCTATCAGGACGCGGGCTGTGACGAGATCGTCCTGATGCCCTGCGACGCGGGACCCGACCAGCTCGACCGCCTCGCCGACGCCGTGCTCTAGGGCCTGTCCGGACCTGTCCGGAAAGTCCCGGGCGCGCCGCCCCACCGGACGCCGTTCCGCTCGCGGAGCGGCGTCCGGTCGTGCTGACCACGCTCACCGTTCACAAGGAGGAGCCATGACCGCCGAGAGTTCCGCCGCGAGCCCTGCCGCGAGCCCCGGGCTGACGTTCCCGCTGCCCGTGCCCGACCCGCTGGAGCCCGCCCCCGCCTACGCCGAGCTGCGCGGCACCGAGCCCGTCGCGCCGGTGACGCTGCCGACCGGGCACCGTGCCTGGCTGGTGACCCGTTACGAGCTGGTACGGCAGGTCCTCGCCGACCCGCGGTTCAGCAAGGCGGCGCTGACCGAGCCCGACGCGCCCCGGCTGCTGCCGGTCGCCAAGGGCTCCAAGTCGCTGTTCACCATGGACCCGCCCGAGCACACCCGCCTGCGCAAGCTGGTCGCCCGTGCCTTCACCGCCCGGCACATCGAGCGGATGCGCCCGCACGTCCAGGAGATCACCGGCCGGCTGCTCGACACCATGGCCGCCGGCGGCGCGCCCGCCGATCTGATCGCGCACCTGGCGCAGCCGCTGCCGATCACCGTCATCTGCGAGCTGCTCGGGGTGCCGCTCGCCGACCAGGACCGGTTCCGGGTCTGGTCGGACGTGATGCTGTCGATCTCGGCGCACTCGCCGGACGCCGTGATGGAGGCCCGGCGCGGCCTCAACGGCTACCTCGGCGAGCTGATCGCGGCCAAGGCGAAGGAGCCCGCCGACGATCTGCTCACCCATCTCATCGAGGCCCGCGAGGAGGACGGCGACCGGCTGTCCGAGGAGGAGCTGCTCGCCTTCGGCCACACCCTGCTCGTCGCCGGCTACCACGCCACCACCGGCGAACTGGTCGGCGCGCTGATCACCCTGCTGCGCGACCCGGAGCTGTGGGCCCGCCTGGTCGCCGACCGCTCGCTGGTGCCGGGCGCCGTCGAGGAGCTGCTCCGCTTCTCGGTGGCGGGCGGCGGCGCCGGCGCGATGCGGATCGCCAAGGAGGACATCGAGCTCGGCGGGGTCGTGATCCCCAAGGGCGACGCGGTCCTTCCGGCGATCACCTCGGCCAACCGGGACGAGGAGGTCTTCGAGAGCCCCGAGCGGGTCGACCTGGCGCGGCAGAACAACCCGCACCTCACCTTCGGGCACGGTCTGCACCACTGCCTGGGCGCCCAGCTCGGCCGGATGGAGCTGCAACTGTCCCTGGAGGGCCTGCTCGACCGCTTCCCCGGACTGCGCCTCGCGGTGCCGACCGGGGAGCTGCGCTGGGTGGCCGGGATGGCCTTCCGCCGGCCGGCGGAGCTCCCGGTCGCCTGGTGACACGGCCCGGAAGGGCCCGTACGACACGAACCCGTACGACGCGAACCCGTACGACACGAAGAAGCTCCCCCGTCCCGGCCCGGACGGGGGAGCTTCCTCGTGTCGTACGGGCGCTCAGACCGCGAGGTCGAGCCCGTAGGCCGAGATCCACTCGTCGAGGTGCAGGGCCATGTCGATCTCGATCCGGGTGAGCCCGGCCGCGGCCGTCGCGTCCCGGCGCACGTCCTCGACGATCGTCGGGTTGAGCAGCGGAAGCACCGCCGAGTCCCCGCCGGCCACCAGCTTGGCGAACCGCTCCTGGACGTAGCGGTCGTAGGCGGCGTCGTTGGAGATCGGATAGCCCGTCTTGGGCCGGTTGAGCACCGCCTCCGGCAGCAGGTCCTTCGCCGCCGCCCGCAGCAGGCTCTTCCACTGCCCGTCGAAGGTCTTGAACTCGAACGGCGCGTTGAACACGTAGTCCTGCAGCCGGTGGTCGCAGAACGGCACCCGCACCTCAAGGCCCACGGCCATGCTCAGCCGGTCCTTGCGGTCGAGCAGGGTGCGCATGAAGCGGGTCAGGAAGAAGTACGTCGACTCCCGGAACTGCCGCGCCCGGCCGCTCTCCCCGGGCATCCGCGGCACCGCGGCCGCGGCCTGCCGGTACTGCTCCGCCTGGTAGCCGCGCACGTCGACCCGGGTGGTGACCGGGCCGAACAGGGCCGGCATGCCGAGGTTGTGCGCCAGGCTCCACGGCAGGGTGCCCGGCTGCCCGTACTCGGGGTGGTGGAACCACGGGTAGCCGCCGAACAGCTCGTCCGCCGACTCGCCGGTCAGCGCCACCGTGGACTGCCCGCGGATCGCCCGGAAGAGGAGATACAGCGAGATGTCCATGGAGCCGGGGCCCGCGATGAGCACCGGCCAGTCGAGCGCGTGGACCACCGCCCGGCGGGTCGGGGCGTCGATCATCTCCGCGTTGCCGAGCAGGATGTGCCGGTGGTCGGCGCCGACATGGTCGACGACCTGCCGGACGTACGGCGAGTCCGCCGTCGGATGGGTCAGGTCGGGCTCGAAGTTGTCGAGGTAGCCGACGAAGTCCACGTCGAAGGAGCGGACCTTGCCGCTGCCGTCCTGCTGCTTGGCGAGCGCCGCGAGCGCGGTCAGGGTGGAGGAGTCGAGACCGCCCGACAGCATCGTGCAGAGCGGCACGTCCGAGACGATCTGCCGGGTGACGATGTCTTCGAGCAGCTCACGCACCGTACGGATGGTGGTGGGCAGGTCGTCGGTGTGCTCGTGCGCCTCCAACCGCCAGTAACGGCGCAGCCGGTGCCCGTCGCGGGAGACCCGCAGCACATGCCCCGGGGCCAGCTCCGGCATCCCGGAGATCACCCCGGCACCCGGCGCCTTCACCCCGCCGAACAGCTCGCGCAGCCCGTCGGCGTCGACGGTGCGGCTCGCCCGCGGATGCGCCAGGATCGCCTTCGGCTCGGAGCCGAAGAGCACCCCGCCGCCCGGAAGCAGCTGGTAGTACAGCGGCTTGATGCCGACGCGGTCGCGCACCAGGAGCAGCTCCTCGCTGCGCGCGTCCCAGATCGCGAAGGCGAACATGCCGTTGAGCCGGTCGACGAAGGACTCGCCCCACTCCAGATAGGAGCGCAGGACCACCTCGGTGTCACTGCGGGTGCGGAAGCGGTGCCCCTTGAGGACGAGCTCCTCGCGCAGCTCGCGGAAGTTGTACACCTCGCCCGCGTACGTGAGGGCGGCCTGCACCCGGCCGCCCTCCTCGGCGACCATGGGCTGCGCCCCGCCCTCCAGGTCGATGATGGCGAGCCTGCGGTGGCCCAGTGCGGCGTGCGGAGCGATCCACACGTCGCCGGCGTCGGGGCCGCGCAGGGTCATGGTCGCCGTCATCTCCCGGACGACGGCGGCCTCCTGACGCAGATCGGCTGTGAAGTCCACCCAGCCGGCGATGCCACACATGCCAGCACTCTCCTTCGCTTCGTCCCGGCCGTGGCCGGTCAGCCGTCGACACCGAACCGGGTGCCGACCGCCGTGGACTGGACTTCCATCAGGACCGTGCCGCCGGCGTCGAGGGCCTGCCCCGTGCCGGTCGAGGTGAAGGTGCCGTCCGCGCCGAACCGCCCCGTGTGCCGGATCCGCAGTTCGCTCAGCAGCCCGCCGTCGGCATCCGGCCGCAGGCCCCGGGTCACGTACACGAAGCTGTCGTCGTCGGCCCACTCCCAGGTGCCGATGCCGGTGTGGGTGTGCCGGTGGGTCTGCAGGATCAGCTGCCCGTCGGCGCCGAACGAGTAGTGCGCGTGCTCGACGTCGGGCACGCCCTCGATGGTGACGACCACCGACCAGCTGCCGACCGGCGAGGGCCGCCGGTCCTTCCGGTGCCGGTCTCGGGCCTCGTCGTGCGCCGCGGCGGCGGCCGGGGCGGCGGCGCCGACGGCGAGCGCCGAGCCGAGGAAGCCGGCTCTTCTCAGCAGGGAACGGCGGGTGCTGCGCTGGGGATTCATGGTCTTACCTCTCTCGGTTCTCGTTGCTCTCGTCGTACGGCCGCCTCCGGGGCGGCGGCGACCGGCCGGCCGGTCGCCAGGTCGGTCAGGGTGATCGCCTCGGCCGGGCAGGCCTCCACGACGTCGATCAGCTCCGGGTCGGGGTCCACCGGACCGGCCGCCGGCCGGGTGCGGTGGTCCTCGCCCACGGAGAAGTACCGGGGCGCCGCCGCGGCGCAGATCCCGCTGCGGCGGCAGGTCTTCTGCACGGTGATCCGCCACTGCTCGCTCATCGCCGCCCCCACGTCACCAGGTCACCGGCAGATTGACGAGCGCGCGGGCGGTGAGCCCGGTCTTCCAGGTCAGCCAGTCGGCCGGCACCGCCAGCCTCAGCGTGTCCGGCACCCGCTCGATCAGCGTGCGCAGCGCGATCTGCATCTCCAGACGGGCCAGCTGGGCGCCCAGGCAGTGGTGGATGCCGTAGCCGAAGGAGAGATGCACGTTCGGGGTGCGCTCGACGTCGAAGCGCTCCGGCTCCGCGAAGACCTCGGCGTCGTGGTTGGCGGAGCCGAGCGCGGCGATCACCGCCTCGCCCTTCCTGATCGCGGTCTCGCCGATGGTCAGGTCCTCGGTGGCGACCCGCAGCTGGGTGCCGGTGAAGACGAACGGGTTGAACCGCAGCAGCTCCTCGACCGCGCCCGGGATCAACTCAGGCTTGTTGCGCAGCAGTTCCAGCTGGTCGGGGTGGTGCAGGAGGGTGAAGAGCGCGGTGCCGAGCGAGTTGGCGGTGGACTGGTGTCCGACCGTCATCAGGATCATCGCGAAGTCGAGCAGCTCGTCCTCGGACAGCTGCTGTCCCTCGTCCCGGGCGTGCACGAGCACACTCAGGAGGTCGTCGGCCGGCTCCTCGCGGCGCTGCTCGATCAGCCCGCGCAGATAGCCGATGATCTCGCCGCGGGCCTCCTTGACCTCCTCGACGCTGTGGCCGCCGAGGCTGAAGATGACCTCGCTCCAGGCGTGCAGCCGGTCCACGTGCTCGTACGGCACGCCGAGCAGCTCGAAGATCACCTTGATGGGCAGGCTGAGCGCGTAGCAGGACATCAGGTCGACCGGCCGCGGGGCGACCAGGACCAGACGGATCTGCTCCTCGGCGAGCTGCTCGATCCGGGGGCGCAGCGCCTCGACCCGGCGGGCGGTGAACGCCTGCATCACCAGGCGGCGCAGCCGCGAGTGGTCGGGGGCGTCCATGCCGAGGATGGTCTTCGGACCGGGGGTGGTGTTGCCCATCCGGGGCGCTTCCGGCGCCTCGGCGGCGGCCCGGCTGAGCCGCGGGTCGACCAGGGCGGCGCGCACGTCGGCGTAACGCGTCAGGAGCCAGGCCCGGTCGCCGGTGGGAAGGGTCACCCGGGCCACCGGGGCCTGCTCGCGCAGCCGGCGGAACTCCTCCGGCGGCTCGAACGTGTCCGGCGCCGGGAAGGGGAAGGCCGGCGGTGCCTCGTCGATCGACATCGGTATCCCTTCAGGGTGGTGCACGGATCGGTGTGGTGCATGGAGATGCACGCGCGGGCAGCCCCTCCGCCGCGGGATCGCGGAGGTGCCGCCCGTGACGCGTGGGCTGGGAGAAGCGGCCTTACTTCTTGCGGCCGATCACGAGGATGTCGTTGGTGTCGAGCAGCTCGGCGGAGGTCTCCGCGAAGCCGGCCTCCGTCATCCAGGCACGGCAGTCGTCGACCCGGTACTCGGAGCCGCCGTGCGTGACGACCAGCATGGTGAGGCTGGTCAGCAGGTTGTTCAGCGGGCTGAGCTCGTCGTCGAGCATGGGGTCGTAGACGAGCAGCGTGCCGCCCGGCTTCAGCGCGTCGAACGCCGACTTGATGAGCTGCTTGCGGCGCTCGGGCGACCAGTCCTCCAGGACGTGCCCGATGATGACGACATCCGCCTCCGGGACCGGGTCGGCGAAGAAGTCGCCGCCGTGGAAGGCGATCTTGTCCTTGAGGCCGAGGCCGCCGATGTGGTCCTCGTACGCCGGCTCGACGGCCGGCAGGTCGAAGACGGTGGCCTTCAGGTGCGGGTGGGCGTCGATCAGGGTCGCGGCCAGGTTGCCCCGGGCGCCGCCGACGTCCGTGACGGTCCTGACCTCGCTCCAGTCGTAGGCCTTGGCGAGCTCCGGGCCGACGGCCCAGTTGAGCGCGTCCATCATGGCGACGAAGTCCCGCATCTGCTCCTCGGAGCGGTACAGGTGCTTGAACATGTTGTCGTCGCCGTGGCCCTCGATCTGGGACTCACCGCTCTTCAGCGACTCGGTGAAACCGCCCCAGGCGCCGTACAGCACGCTGTCGGAGCGGCTGAGGAAGC
This sequence comes from Streptomyces sp. NPDC048623, assembly GCF_040650755.1. Classification (NCBI taxonomy): domain Bacteria; kingdom Bacillati; phylum Actinomycetota; class Actinomycetes; order Kitasatosporales; family Streptomycetaceae; genus Streptomyces; species Streptomyces sp. NPDC048623. The sequence continues at coordinate 97,936 of NZ_JBEZHV010000007.1, read as the reverse complement.
GCCCGACGTACGTCCGCCGGCCCTTGACCAGGTGGGTGTCGGCCGCCTCGGTGTTGCCGTAGCGCCCGTTCTCCCGGGCCAGCAGGCCCAGCTTGACCAGGGCGTTGAGGAACTCGCGGGCACCGCGCTCGTGCAGGCCGAGCTTGCCGCGGATCTCCTCCTCGGTGGCGGGACCGCTGTCGCTCAGCACGGTGAACAGGTCGAGCTCGTTCGCGGTGAGCAGGATCTTCGCGCTGCCGAACGCCATGCCGAGCTGGATGATGCCGTTCAGGTCCAGTGATCCCTGCTCTTCACGGGTCTTGGTCATGCGCCGGTTCCTTTCCGGTGGTTCCGGTGGTGTCGAGGCCGCGCCCGGTCTGGTGAGCACGCCCGGTGAACTATCCGGACCGGACCTCAATCCGAACTGGATTCCCGATGGACCGGCGCTCGCGGCGCCGTGGTCCGCGTCTCGCGACCGGTGTTCGAGCGAGCGGCCCGGGCGCTCAAGCGACACTCCAGCCGTGATCTCCAAGCTGGGGTGCGGTGCCCGCGTGTGCGCGGCGCGGGCCTGACGTGTCGACACCGGCGCACCGCCGGAAAGGACGGGAGTTGCCATGGAACTCGGCCTGAAGGACAAGGTCGTACTGATCACCGGCGGCAGCGGCGGCCTGGGCCGCCCGCTCGCCCGCGCCTTCGCCGACGAGGGCGCCAAGGTCGCGCTCACCTATCTCAGCCGGGTGGAGAACGCCAAGGCCGTGGCCGCCGAGATAGCGGAGGCCGGCGGCGAGGCGCTGCCGGTCCGCCTCGACCTCACCGACGCGGACTCCGTGCGCGCCGCGGTCGCGGAGGTACGGGACGCCTGGGGCGGCATCGACGTCCTGGTGGTCAACGCCTCCGCCTCCGGCGGTCCCAGCCCGCACGCGCCCGCCTTCGACGACATCCCGGCCGAGCGGTGGCTGCCGCCGCTGCGCGCCGAGGTCGAGGGCGCCTTCCACACCGTGCAGGCGACGCTTCCGGCGATGAAGCCGCGCGGCGGCGGCCGGATCGTGTTCATGTCGGCGGCCATCGTGCAGCGCGGGCTGAAGGGCGCGGAGGGGTACGCGGCGAGCAAGATGGCCCTGCACGGGCTGAGCCGCACCCTGGGCACCGAGCTGTTCGAGCACGGCATCCTCTCCAACTGCGTCGCGCCGGGCCCGGTCGTGACGGAGGGGCTCCTGGAGAAGCTGCCCGAGGAGGTACGTGCCCGGGTCGCCGGCCTCGACCCGGAGGGGGCCCGCGCCGCGCTCAACAAGGCCATGCCCTTCCTGCACTTCTCCACGGTCGCGGACGTCGTCAACACCACGTTGTTCCTGGCCTCGCCGGCCAACGGCAACATCACCGGCAACGTGGTCTACGTCGACGGCGGGCACTGATGAGGCCGGATGACCGGGAAGCGGTCTTCAGCCCGCTGCGCGAGCTGGGGAAACTGGCGCCCTTCCAGTGGTCCGCCGGTCTGGTGGTCCGCGGGATGGCCGAGCTGCGGATCGCCGACGCGCTCGGCGACGACCGGCGCACCACGGACGAGATCGCGGAGGCGATCCGCGCGCACCGGCCGAGCCTGGAGCGCTTCCTGCGGGTGTGCGAGCTGCACCGCCTGGTCGCACCGGCCGACGATCCGGCGGAGGGAGGCGTACGGCACTGGGAGCTCACCCCGGCGGGGCACCTGCTCCGCTCCGACGTGCCGTCCCTGCGCGGCTTCGGCATCGCCGTCAACGCGCCCGGCATGACCCGCCCCTGGGAGCTGGTCGCCGATGTGGTCCGCACCGGCTGCCCGGCCACCCGGACGGTGTGGGGCATGGACCACTGGGAGTACTACGCCGCCCACCCCGACGAGGCCCGCAGCTACGCCGAGACCTGCGCCTCGCTCTCCGTCGAGGCGGCCGAGGCGCTGGTCGCGAGCCTGTCCCTGGCGGGGGAGCGGGAGATCGTGGACGTCGGCGGCAGCCCCGGCACCGTGCTCGCCCGGCTGCTCCGGGAGGTCCCCGGAGCGCACGGCGTGCTGCTCGACCTGCCGTGGGCGGTCGGCCACGCCCGCGAGACCTTCGAGAAGGAGGGCCTGGCCGGCCGGGTGGAGCTCGTACCCGGGGACTTCCGGCACGAGGTCCCGGCCGGCGGCAGCCTCTATCTGCTCAAGAACGTGCTGTGCGACCTCGACGACACCGCGGCCGCGCAGCTGCTCGCGAACGTCGCCAAGGCCGCGGAGCCGGGCAGCCGGCTCGTGCTGCTCGACTGGGAGTACACCGAGCACTCCTCCCATGTGCACGCCAACGACGTGGAGTTCATGGTGCTCACCGGCGGCCGGGCGCGCACCGGGGACGAGTACCGGGGACTGCTCGCGGACGCGGGCTTCGACGCCTGCCGCAGGGTGCCCCTGGCCGGCCACGAGCGGGCCCCCATCGCACTGATCGAATCCGTCCGGGCCTGACAAGGTCCTGGTGAATCAAGGTGGTTGAGGATGTCGGGTGATCTGACAGAGGACCGGGTGGACGACCGGGCCGACGAGCGGGTGGACGCCTGCGAGGGCGCGCCCGTGATCGGCCCGCCGCCCGCCCAGGCGGTGGCGGAGCTGGGCTGGGGCATGTGGGCGAGCGCCGTGGTGCAGGCCGCGGCCCAGCTGAAGCTGGCGGACGCGGTCGGCGACGAGCCGGCCACGGTCGAGGAGATCGCCGCCGCCGTCGGCGCGGACGTCCCCGCGCTGAAGCGCCTGATGCGGGCCCTGGTGGGCTTCCGCATCTTCCGGCAGGCCGCGCCCGGCCGTTACGCGCACACGGAGATGTCGCGGGCGATGCGCTCGGACGCGCCGGGCTCGGTGACGGACATCATGCTGACCGGCTCGCACTGGGGCTGGGAGATGTGGGGCAAGCTCGCCGACAGCGTGCGCTCGGGCGGCTGCGCCTTCCAGGAGACGTACGGCAAGGACCTGTTCACGTACTTCCACGAGGACGACAACGCGGCCGGCGAGACCTGCCTCAAGGGGTACGCGGCGCAGTCCCGGGCCATGAACCCGGGCGTGGTCGCGGCCCTGGACCTGGCGGGCGTGGACACCCTGTGCGATGTCGGCGGCGGCCACGGCAGCCTGCTGAAGTCGCTGCTCGAAGGCAATCCGGGCGTCAAGGGTGTGCTGTTCGACCGTCCGCACGCCATCTCGGCGGCGCTGCCCGAGCTGCGCGAGGGGGGCTCGCTGGGCGCCCGTACCGAACTGGTGACCGGCGACTGCTTCGAGGGCGTACCGGAGGCGGACGTGTACGTCATCCGCCAGGTGCTGCACATGTGGGACGACGACGCCTGCCACACGGTCCTGACCAACTGCCTCAAGGCGGGCCGGCCGGGCGGGCGCGTGGTGCTCCTGGAGCAGCTGGTGGCCGATCCGCCGGAGACGCCCTGGGACGCCCTGATGGACCTTCACATGCTGCTTGTCATGGGCGGCTGGGAGCGTACGGCCGAGGAGTACGGGGCGATGTTCGAGCGCGCCGGCTTCGAGTACGCCGGGGTCGTGCCGAGCGGCACGCCGCTGCGTCTGGTGGTCGGCCGAATACCCGGGTGACGGGGCGGCGGCTGGTGCGTACGCTCGTTACGCACCAGCCCGCACCGCAGCCCGCAACCGCCCTCGCAACCGCCCCCGCCCCAGGCTCACTTGGAGGCGGCGGCCCGCTTGGCACCCTTGGCGGCGTTCTTGCCGGCCCGGAGCTTCACCGCCTCCTCGTGGGTGATCGGCGCGGCCGACCGGACGAAGTCGAGGACCGTCTCCAGCTCGCTCTCGGTGAACCGCTCGCACAGCTCGGCGAGAGAGCTGCCGAGCGATTCGAACAGTGGGAAGACCTTCGCCTCCAGGTTGGGCATCGGCGTGACGAGGACACGCCGACGGTCCTTCGGATCCCGATCGCGACGCACATGGCCGGCCGCCTCCAGGCGGTCGATGACCCCGGTGATGGCGCCGGTGGTCACGCCGTTCTCCTCGGCCAGCTGCCCGGCCGCCATCGGGCCGCGGGCCACCAGCGCCCCGAGACAGTTCAGGTCGAGGACGCTCAGCCCCATCCGGTCGGCGACCGCCTGGTGGAAGAGCACCGACTGGGTCACCAGAGCGCGCAGCTCCTGATCCACGGCCGTGGCCAGTTGTGCACGTTCCGCACGTTCCGCGCTTGACATACGTCCCGTCCTTCCGGTTACCTTGCCTCATCGTTATCTCAGCAACTAAGATAACGAGTCGAAGAGACTCCTGCCTAGTAAGCATCCGAGTTGCTGATTGTCTGGTCAGTCTAGATCAAAGAGAGGTGCACCATGTCGAACCCGTCCGCGGCGGCCGCCCCGCCCGTCGAGGGGGACCCGAAGCGCAAGGTCGCACTGATCGTGGTGCTCTTCGCCGCGTTCATGGACCTGCTCGACTCCACGATCGTCAACGTCGCCATCCCGTCGATCCAGACCGACCTCACCACCGGATACGCCACCGTGCAGTGGGTCGTCGCCGGCTACCTGCTCTCCTTCGCCGTCCTGCTGATCCTCGGCGGCCGGCTCGGTGACATGTACGGCCGCAAGAAGCTGTTCCTCACCGGCGTCGCGGGCTTCACCGTCGCCTCCGCGCTGTGCGGCTTCGCCGGCAGCCCGGGGACGCTGGTCGCCGCCCGGGTGCTCCAGGGCGCGATGGCCGCGCTCATGGTGCCGCAGGTGCTGTCCATCATCACCGCGGCCTTCCCGCCCAAGGAGCGCGGCGCGGCCCTCGGCGCCTTCGGCGGCGTGGCCGGCCTCGCCACCGTCGGCGGCCCGATCATCGGCGCCCTGCTCATCGACGCCGACCTGTTCGGCCAGGGCTGGCGCATGGTCTTCCTGATCAACCTGCCGGTCGGCATCCTGCTGTTCCTCGCGGCCTCCGCCGTCATCCGCGAGTCGCGCTCCTCCGAGTCGATCAAGCTGGACGTCGTGGGCACCCTGCTGCTCACCGCCGGTCTCCTGCTGCTGCTCGTCCCGCTCGTCCAGGGCCGTGAGCTCGGCTGGCCGCTGTGGTCCTTCGTCGCCATGATCGCCTCGGTGCCGGTGCTCGCGATCTTCTGGGCGTACCAGCGCCGCCTCGGTGACCAGGGCCGCCCGGGCCTGATCGTGCCCTCGATGTTCCGCAGCCGCTCCTTCACCGCCGGCATCGTCGCCAACACGGTGTTCTTCTCGGTCACCATCGGCCACTTCCTGATCTTCATCCTCTTCCTGCAGAACGGACTCGGCTTCTCCGCCCTGCGGGCCGGTCTCACCGGAGTGCCCTGGTCCTTCGGCGTCAGCTTCGGCGCGGCCTTCTCCGCCACCGTCCTGACCGCCAAGCTGGGCCGCAAGGTCATGGTCATCGGCGCGATCCTGCTCGCCGCCGGCCTCGCCGGGATCTCCCTCACCATCGAACTGCGCGGCGCCGAGCTCGGCTCCTGGTCGCTGCTCCCGACGCTCCTGGTCGGCGGCCTGGGCATGGGCATGATCATCGCCCCGATCCTGGACTTCATCCTGACCGACGTCCCGCCGGAGCACGCCGGCGCCGGATCCGGTGTCGTCAACGCCTTCCAGCAGGTCGGCGGCGCCCTCGGCATCGCGGTCATCGGCGCGATCTTCATCGGCTTCCTCGGTGGCGGCGCAGACACCGCCGCCAAGGACGCCGGCGGTCAGCTGCGCACCGCACTCGTCCAGACCCACGTCTCCCCGGACCAGCAGGCCAAGCTGACGGAGACCTTCCAGACCTGCTTCACCGAGCGCACCAAGTCCAAGGACCCGACCGTCGAGCCCGCCAGCTGCGCGCCGCTGACCCAGGTCACCGACCCGCAGGCCGGCGCCGCCATCGGCGCGGCGGCCAAGGACGCCCGCCGCGAGGTCTTCTCCACCGCCCTGCAGCACACCATCTACGCCCAGCTCGGCCTGACCGCCCTGGTCCTGCTCCTGGTGCTCCTCCTGCCCAAGCAGGCCAGGCACCACGACGAGGCCTGGGAGGAGACGGCGGAGCCGGGCTCCGAGCCCGCCGGACCCGGCGTCGCCGAGCCCCGTACCGCCTGAGCCGGGTCCGTACGACCAGCCGGGTCCGTACGACCAGCCGGGTCCGTACGACCTGAGCACCGCCCGTACCGCCCGTCACGCCTGAGCACCGCCCACCGACCGGACGGCCGTCACCCCGCGGCGGCCGTCCGGACGGAACGGCCCACCGGCCCCCACCGGCCTACCGGCCCGCTGTCCCGAAAGGGCCCGGACGGCCCACCGTCCCGCACCTGACCGATCGTCCCGAACGGAGAGGTACCCATGACCCCCGCTCCCACCGAGCAGACGACGCAGACGACGCCCGTCCTCATCGTCGGCGGCGCCGTGGTCGGCCTGTCGGCCGCGCTGTTCCTGGCCCGCCGCGGCATCCGCCCGCTGCTCGTCGAGCGCCACCCCGGCGCCCTCGGCCACCCGCGCGCCCGGATCATCAACCCGCGCACCGTCGAGGTCTTCCGGGCCACCGGCCTGGAGGAGGAGATCTTCGCGGCCCGCTCCCTCACCTCCGAACTCAGCGAGAAGCTGATGGTCCGCGCCGAGACCCTGGCAGGACCGGAGATGTTCTCCGCGCCCATGCAGGACGAGGCCCCCGAGCTCACCTCCGAGGTCACCCCCTGCACCTGGTGCTCCATCGACCAGGACAAGCTGGAGCTCATCGTCGCCCGCCGCGCCGCCGAACTCGGCGCGGAGCTGCGCTGGTCCACCGAGCTCGTCGGCTTCGAGCAGGACGAGGACGGCGTCACCGCGACCCTCCGCGACACCGCGACCGGCGCCGAGTCGACCGTACGGACGCAGTACCTGATCGGCGCCGACGGCGTCCGCAGCCGCGTCCGCGAGGCCGCCGGCATCGGCGTCGAGGGCCCCGGCACCCTCATCCACACCGTCAGCGTCGTCTTCAAGGCCGACCTCACCGAACCGCTGCGCGGCCGCGACCTCGGCCTCGGCTACTTCGACCAGCCCGACACCGGCACCCTGCTCATGCCGCTCGACGGCTCCCGCTGGGTCTTCTACACCCCCTTCCACCCCGAGCGCGGCGAGCGCCTGGAGGACTTCGACGAGGCCCGCTGCATCGAGGCGATCCGCGCCGCGGTCGGCGTGCCGGACCTCGCCGTCGACGGCCTTGAGGTGCAGGTCGAGAAGACCGGCGAGAAGATCCTCGGTTTCGACATCTCCGCCGGGCTCGCCGAGCGCTACCGCGAGGGCCGGGTCTTCCTGGCCGGCGACGCCGCCCACACCATGCCGCCCACCGGCGCCTTCGGCGCCGCGACCGGCATCCAGGACGCGGACAACCTGGCCTGGAAGCTCGCCGCCGTCCTGCACCGCACGGCCGGACCGGCCCTGCTCGACTCGTACGAGGCCGAGCGCCGCCCCGTCGCCCGCTTCACCATCGACTACGCGCTCGCCGAACTCCAGGAGCGCTCGCACGACCAGGACGACGACGGCCGGCCCAGCTACGCGGCCGCCATCCTCGGCCAGCTCTACCCGGCCGGGGCGCTGCTCCCGGAGCCGGGCGAGCCGGGCGAGGCGGGCGAGGCGGGCGAGGCCGGCGCCGGGCTGCCGCCCGCGCTCGACCCGCGCGTACTCGGCCGGCCCGGCACCCGCGCCCCGCACACCACCGTGCGCTGCCGCGGCAAGGAACTGTCCGCCCTCGACCTCTTCGGCGAGGCCCCGGTGCTGCTCACCGGCCCCGAGGGCACCGGCTGGGAGCACGCCGCGGGACCGGCCGCGCAGCGGCTCGGCATCGACCTCGACGTGTACCGGATCGGCGGCGAGTTCGTCGCCGACCCGACCGGCGACTGGGCCTCCCGTTACGGCGTGGACGCCGACGGCGCGGTGCTCGTCCGCCCCGACGGCTTCGTGGCCTGGCGCTCGGCCGGCGCCGCCGACGAGCCGCAGGCCCGGCTCGAAGAGGTCCTGACCCAGGTCCTCGACCGCGCCCCGGGCATCTGAGCAGCAAGGGAACCAGCACCAACAGCAAGCGATGCGTGAACCGCACGAACGGAAGGAACCACCGATGACCACTCAGGAGAAGACCTTCAGCAACGCGCTCGGCGCGGCCACCACCGGACTGCTCAAGTTCGTCGGCGGCGCGTCCGAACTGACCCTCGCCGCCGAGCCCAAGGACAGCGACCACCTCTACCAGGGCAGCTTCTCGGGGCTCGTGCCGGAGATCGACACCGCCGGCGGCGTCGTCACCGTCCGCTACCCGCGCCGCCTCCACCCGTTCTCCGTCCGCCGCCACAGCGGCAGCCTCACCCTCCACCCCACCGTGGCCTGGGCGATCGAGGTCGACGGCGGCACCGGGCGGCTGACCGCGGACCTCTCGGGCCTGGTGCTCACCCGGCTCGACCTCGGCAGCGGCGCCAGCCATGTCTCCGTCTCGCTGCCCCGGCCGCGCGGCACCGTGCGCATCCGGGTCGCCGGTGGCGTCAGCAACGTCAGCCTGCGCCGTCCCCAGGACGTCGCCGCCCGGATCGCCGTCCGGGGCGGGGTCTCCCAGCTGACCTTCGACGCCCAGCACCTGGGCGCCGCGGGCGGCGGGGCCACCTTCGCCGGACCGACGTACGACACGTCCGAGGACCGCTACGACATCGAGGTGCTCGGCGGCGCCAGCGCCCTGACCGTCGACCGGGCCTGACGAACCGTCGACCGGATCCGACGGACCGTCGGCCCGGTCTGGCGGACCTCTTCACCCCACCCGTCGAGGGACCTGCCCGGGGGCCGTGAGCGCCCCCGGGCACGCCCCGCTGATCGGAGCAAGGAATGTATCTGACGATCTCCATTTTCGATTTCATCATCTCTCTGGTGCTCTTCCCGGTCTGGCTGCTGGCCGCGCTCACCGTCCGGCGGCTCGCCACCCGCCCGGACACGCGGCGGCTGCGCCGCGGAGCCCGTATCGCCGTCCTGTTCACCCTGCTCGGCTTACTGCTCGCCGCCGGACGGCTGCTGACCTTCTCCCAGATGGCCGGCATCAATTGGGCCCTGGTCGGTGACCGGCGCGTCATCACCACCCTGCTGCTGCTCCTGCCCGGCGTCCTCGCGACCCTGGTACTGAGCCTTCCGAAGGTGTGGTCGGCGGCCCGCCGCAGCGGCCCCGAGGAGCCCACGGCCCTGGCCGCGCCGCGGATCACCGTGCCGCCGCAGCTCGCGGCCTTCGGCGCGGCGGGCGGCTTCTTCGAGAGGTTCCTGCCGCCGGACCGCTCCGCCGCGCTCAACCACACCGTCTACGGGCTGATCCTGGTCGCCGGCGCCTGCTGGCTGGCCTTCCGCGCCCGCCGCCGGGCGGACCTGCTCACCGGCCGTACGACCGCCCCGCGGCGCTCCCGCGGCCGGCGGGTCGCGGTACGGCTCGGCACGACGGTCGTGATCCTCGGCGTGCTCGGCACCCTGGTCACCCTCGAAGCCCAGCGCAGCCGCTTCCCCGACACCTTCTCCATGATGAAGGGCACGATGGACTACGGCGGCGGGACGACGTTCGCCGCCGACCACTCCGGCCACGACGGCCACGGCGGCCACGACGCCCAGGGGGCGCACGCCGGGCACGGCTCCGGCTCCGGCACCACCAACGCCCTCGGCACCACGGGCCATGCCGCCGGTCACGCCACCACCGGCGTCGCGGCCAAGACGGTCGGCGTGGACACGCTCAGGGGCCCGAAGACCGGCACACCGGACCGCCGGTTCACCCTCACCGCCCAGGAGGCCACGATCAAGCTGGCCTCCGGCCGTACGGTCGAGGCCTGGACGTTCAACGGGCAGATCCCCGGCCCCGAACTGCGCATGAAGCAGGGCGAGCTCGTCGAGATCACCCTGGTCAACCAGCTCAAGGACACCCCCGTCAGCACCCACTGGCACGGCCTCGACGTCCCCAACGGCGAGGACGGCGTGGCCGGCGTCACCCAGGACGCCGTGCAGCCCGGAGGCACGTACACCTACCGCTTCCGCGTGAAGGAGCGCGGCACCTTCTGGTACCACTCCCACCAGTCCTCCTCCGAGCAGGTGCAGCGCGGCCTGTTCGGCCCGATGGTCATCGACCCGGCCGAGCAGACCCGCCCGGCCGACCAGGACGTCACCGTCCAGGCCCACTCCTGGGACACCGCCCAGGGCCCCACGCTCGCCCTCGGCACCTCCGACACCCTGGACCGCCGCACCGCGCGCCCCGGACAGAAGATGCGCCTGCGGCTCGTCAACAGCGACGTCCAGACACGCACGTTCAGCCTGACCGGTGTCCCGTACAAGGTCACCGCGATCGACGGCATGGACATCAACGAGCCCGGTGAGCTGACCGGCCGCCGCCTGGTGGTCGCCGGCGCCGGCCGTCTCGACGTCGAGTTCACCATGCCGGGCACCCCGGTCCGGCTCGCCGCCGAGGACGCCCCGAAGGCGGGCATCGCCTTCTCCGCCGACGGCAAGGGCACCCTCGAACCGCGCTTCGACGGCGCGGAGTTCGACAAGACGGCGTACGGCAGGCCGGCCGCCCAGCCCTTCGGCGTGAACAGCACCTTCGACCGCACCTTCGACCTGACCCTCGACGAGTGGCTCGGCTTCTACAACGGCAGTTTCGCGCTCCGCCAGACCATCAACGGCAGGGTCTTCCCGGACGCCCCGATGCTCATGGTCAAGGAGGGCGAGACCATCCGCGTCCGCTTCCTCAACCGCGGCCAGGAGGACCACCCGATGCACCTGCACGGCCACCATGTGCTGGTGCTCAGCAAGAACGGCAAGCCGGTGACCGGCAGCCCGCTCTGGCAGGACACGGTCCTCGTCCGCCCGGGCGAGGCGTGGGAGGTCGCCTTCAAGGCCGACAACCCGGGGATCTGGATGGACCACTGCCACAACTTCACCCACGCCCAGCTCGGCATGGTCATGCACCTCGCGTACGAGAACGTCACCACCCCGTACACGGTCGGCGGCAAGAACGCCAACCGCCCCGACTAGCCCGTGGGGGAGGGGCCGGCCCAACAGGCCCAGCAGGCCCAGCAGGACGCGAGCGAGTTCCGAGGACGGCCCGCTTTCCTGCCGTCGAGAGGGAAACGGCTCCCGGACCGGCTCCCAGGGGGCCGGGGTGCGGCCCGGCCCCCCGGAGCCGTACGACCTGCGCCCCCCCGCGCGGCGGCCCGTCCCCTCGATCCGCGGCGCCCGGTCCCTCCCCCGGCCGGGCGCCGCGCACCTGCTCCCCTCCCCGTCCCGTACGCGGACCCCGTCCCGTACGCGGACCCCGTCCCGTACGGCCCGGCCCGAGCGATCCTCGAGCCGTCCCCGAACCGGCGCGGCCAGATTCTGCGGGCGCCCGTCCGAGACATCCGCGTCCGCAGGGAGGAACCCATGGCCGCCCCGATCAGACCGCCCGCCGCCGGCGAGCGGGCACAGGAGACCACCGCCGCTTCGGTAGCCGTGGGCGACACCGGCCGCCGCTCCGGCCGCCGCACCGGACCGGCCGGCAGGCCGCGCTGGTTCACCACCCTCTTCCTCACCGACGTCTGGGAGCGGTTCAGCTTCTACGGGATGACCGCGATCCTCGTCCTGTACGCGACGGAGGACACCGCGCGCGGCGGCCTCGGCCTCGCCGCGGGCGACGCCGGCATCCTGTTCGGTGCGTACATGGCGGCCGTCTTCCTGTCCTCCCTGCCGGGCGGCTGGATCGGCGACCGCGTCCTCGGCACCCAGCGCGCCGTCCTGTACGGCGGGGTCCTCATCGCCCTCGGCCATCTGACGATGGCGGTCCCCGTCACCGGCTCCGTCTACCCCGGACTGCTGCTCGTCGCCTGCGGCACCGGCCTGCTCAAGCCCAACATGGCCGGACTGCTCAGCGCGTTCTACGACCGCGAGGACCGCGCCGGGCGCGACGCGGGCTTCGCCGTCTTCTACATGAGCGTCCAGGTCAGCGCTCTGATCTCGCCCATCGTCGTGGGCCTGCTCGGCGAGGGCGTGAACTGGCACCTCGGCTTCGGCATCGCCGCCCTCGGCATGGGCGCGGGCCTGCTCCAGTACGCCCGCGGCATCCGGCACTTCGGCGAGACCGGCCGTGCGCCGGAGCGCGCCGCGACCCCCGCCGAACGCACCCGGGTGCTGCGCGTGGCGCTCACCGGCGTCGCCGTCGTCGTCCTCGCGTACGGCACCGATGCCGCCCTCGGCACCTTCCGGCTGCCCCACGTCATGATCCTGGTCGGCCTGCTCGCCGTGGCGTCCCCGGCGATCTGCTTCTGGCGGCTGCTGCGCAACCCGGCGCTCACGGCCGAGGAGCGGATCCGGGTCCGTACGTACATCGTGCTCTTCGTGGTCTCGGCGGTCTTCTGGGCGCTGTTCCTGCAGGCCGGCTCCGCCTTCTCGCTGTTCGCCAAGCACGCCACCGACCGTGAGGTCTTCGGCCGCACCCTGCCCGCCAGCTGGTTCCAGTCGGCGATCCCGTTCTTCGTGCTGGTCCTCGCGCCCGTGTTCGCGTGGCTGTGGACCCGCGCGGGCGACCGGCTGTCGACCGCCGCCAAGTACGCCGTCGGCATGGGCGCCGTGGCCGCCGCGTACCTGGTGATGGCCTCCGCCGCCGCCCTCGCCGCCGACGGCGGTCAGGTGTCACCGCTCTGGTTGCTGCTCGCCTTCCTGCTGCTCGCCGCCGGCGAGGTCTCCTTCGGCCCGGTCGGCATGAGCGCCTCCACCGCCATCGCCCCGGCGACCTTCGTGAGCCAGATGGTGGGCCTGTTCTGGCTCTCCGGCGCGCTCGGCGGCGGCATCGGCGCCAACGCCCTGAAGGCCTCCGGCGACCAGGTCCCCGGCCCCGGCTTCTTCCTCCCGCTCGCCGCCGCGGCCCTGGTGACGGGCACGATCCTGCTGCTGCTCCGGCGTCCGCTGACCCGCCGTCTGGGCGTCTGACCTGCGGCCCGGGCGCCTGACCTGCCCCCTGGGCGCCTGACCCGGCCGGTCCCGGCCCCCGGTCCGCGACGACGGACCGGGGGCCGCCCCCGCGCCCGGACCGGCGGGCGCGGGCGGTGCGCCGGGAGATCATCGAGACGGTTCGTGTCGGTGTTGGGCCGAACGGGTGAGTAACGGGAGGATGGGCGCATGAGTAGGTACGAGAGGTACGACGTCACCGACGAGCAGTGGGAGGGCCTGGCGCAGGTCGTGCCCCTGCGCGGCCGGGACGAATGGCCGTCCAGGGTCGACCACCGCACGATCCCCGAGCAGTACGGGTCCGCCGAACAGCGCCGCATGGTCGTCCTGCGGGTGCAGGTCTTCGCCGATGCCCGCGAGGTCGCCGAATACCTCATCGCCCAGATCCCCGTGCTGCTCGACCTGACCAGCGCGGACACCGAGGTCGCCAAGCGGATCCTCGACTTCAGCAGCGGTGTCGTCTTCGGTCTCGGCAGCGGCATGCACCGCGTCGACCGCAATGTGTTCCTGCTGGCCCCGGCCGGCACCGAGGTCGAGGGCGCCGCCGACGAGAACGCCGACGACGACGCTGTCGAGGGCGCGGTCCCCCGTTCGTAGGAAGGTCGTTCAGCCGTAACGGTTCGGCGTACGGGCGGCTGCGTACGGTCCGGACATGACCACCACCGGCGGCACCGCCCCCGACCGCGCGTACCACCCCCCACAGGGAACGGCGGCCCGTCCCGCGGGTGCCGCGCGCGGCAGGGCGCCGGTGCTGCCCGGGCTCGTCCCCGCGCAGGGACGGGCCCGGCGCCCGGCCGCCGCCATCCTCTCGGGGGCGGGGGCGAAGGCGGGCGCCGGCGCGGGGCTGCCGCCCGCCGGCCGGGCCGCCGTCACCGAACTGCGCCTCTCCGCCTTCGGCCCGCACCGCGGCACCGTCCTGCCGCTCGGCGCCGTCACCCTGCTGCGGGGCCCCAGCGGCAGCGGCAAGACCACGGCCCTGCGCGCCTACGAGGCCCTCGCGCTGCTCGCCTCCGGCGCCGGACTCGCCGAAGCCCTGCCCGCCGCCGCCGACCTGATCCCCGAACGCGCCCGCCCCGACGCCCAGGGGCGGCGCGGCCTGCGGATCGGCTGCACCGTCGACGGTCCGGCCGGACCCGTCGCCCTCGACCTCGCCGTCCAGGTCGAACCCGCCCTCCGGATCGCCGGCGAACGTCTCACCGGCCACGGACGCACCCTCCTCGCCACCGCGCTCCGCGACCCCGGCCGCGGCACCGTCCACGCCGAATGGCACACCGGGGGCAACGCACTTGTCACCCGCGCCCCGTTCCCCGACGACCTCCTCGGCACCGCCCTGCTCCCGCTGCGCGTCGCCGGCCGGACCCCGGGCCAGCGGCGCGTCCTCTCCGCCGCCGAACAGGTCGTCGTCGGACTCCGCTCCGTCTTCCCCTGCGACCCCCGGCCCGCGGCGATGCGCGAACCCGTGCCGGTCGGCGCCGGCCGGCTGCACGGCGACTGCCGCAACCTCGCCGAGGTCCTCCACCGCACGGCGACCGAATGCCCCCGCCGGCACGCCCGCCTCGCCGAGTTCGCCGCCGCGGGCTGCGCCGGGCCGGTCACGGCTCTCGGGTTACGGGAGACGGCGCACGGCACCCTGGTCCACGCCGTCCTGGAGCGCGCCGCCCGCGGCCCCGCCCCCGCTACCCCGCTCGGCCGCCTCGGCGACGGCGAACTGCGCTACCTCGCCCTCGGGCTCGTGTTGCTCACCGGGCCGGCCGTGCTCACGGTCGACCCGGTCGACGAGGTCCCGCAGGCTCTGCAGGCCCTCACCGTCCTCGCCGACGGCCTCGACCGCGCCCTCGACACCCGGCAGACGCGCGCCCTGCTCGCCCTGGCCGGGGAGATCTGCGGCACGGGCCATATGCGGCTCGTGGCGACGGCGGGCGAGAGTGCGGGGGGCGGGTGGATCCCGGAGGGCGCTGGGGAGAGCACGGCGGAGCACGTCCCGGAGGGGGCGGGCGTGACGGTGGTAGACCTGGGACGTGACCGAACATGATCTCCCCGGACTCCAGCGCCGCCTCGCGGACTTCGCCGCCGCCCGCGACTGGCAGCCGTACCACACACCGAAGAACCTGGCCGCGGCGCTCAGCGTCGAGGCCGCCGAACTCCTGGAGATCTTCCAGTGGTTGACCCCCGAGGAGGCCGGCCGGGTGATGGCGGACCCGGACACCGCGCACCGGGTGCGCGACGAGGTCGCCGATGTCCTCGCCTATCTGCTGCAGTTCTGCGAGGTGTTGGGAATCGACCCGCTGACGGCTCTTTCGGCCAAGATCGACCGGAACGAACTCCGCTTCCCGGCGCGGCGGGGCCCGGCCGAGGAGGACGATCGTCACTCTTCGGAGTGATCGAGTTTTCCCCAACGCGATTCCTGTCCACAGATTTCCGAATTCCCCTGGTGTTTGGACTCAGGCCGCCTCACGCTGGGTAATGGAATGAATGAGCGGTAAGTCAGGGGAACGGGGGCGTCGTTGATGGAAGCGGAGCGATTGATCGCGACAGGGCGGCACGCGCTGGCGGAGAGCCGGGTGGCGCTGGACATCGTGGCGGAGGCCTGGCAGGCGCAGGCCCTCGCCCAGGCGATGGGGAGCCGTCTCGCGCTCTCCGGTCCGATGGAGCTGCGGGGCGAGGCGCGGGGCCTGAGCGAGATAGGCGGTGCGCGTGGGGCGGCGGGCGTGCCACGAGCCGCCCAGCTCACCGCCATCGGGGACGCCCGCGTGGCCCTGACCGCGCTCGGCGCGCTCCTCGGCGAGGTCGGCATCGCCCTGGTCGGCGTCGCCTGCGCCACCGACGAGGAGGGACTCTACTGGCAGTGCATCGAGGCCATCGACGCCGCCGACGAGGCCGGCGACCGGGTCCGCGCCATGCTCCGCCGCCTCGCCGTCCGCGAGCGCGAACGCGAACGGGACCGCCCGCCCGACCCCGCCCGCGGCCGCGCGGGCCCGGGGTCCGGCTAGGGCCTGTCCAGCCCCGATCCGCCGGACAGGCCCTGGGGAGGAATGAGGGAGCGGGGAGCAGGGGTACGGTGCAGGTGGGGGCCGATGTCGCAGGGGAGTGCCGATGAATTCCGACCGCACGCTCTCCGCCGCACTCGCCGACGAGGTGCTCGTGCTCGACGGCGGTCTCTCCAACCAGTTGGAAGCTCAGGGCTGCGATCTGTCCGACGCGCTGTGGTCCGCGCGGCTGCTCGCCGACGCGCCGGAGCAGATCGAGGCGGCGCACGCCGCGTATGCGCGGGCCGGGGCGCAGGTGCTGATCACCGCCAGCTATCAGGCCACCTTCGAGGGCTTCGCCCGGCGCGGGATCGGGCGGGCGGAGGCGGCGCGGCTCCTTGAACGCAGTGTGGAGCTGGCCCGGGCGGCGGGGGAGAAGACCGCGCGGGGGGTCTGGGTGGCGGCGTCCGTCGGGCCGTACGGGGCGATGCTCGCCGACGGCAGCGAGTACCGGGGGCGGTACGGGCTCTCGGTCGCCGAGCTCGACCGTTTCCACCGGCCCCGGATCGAGGTCCTCGCAGGGGCCGGGGTCGATGTCCTCGCCCTGGAGACGGTGCCGGACGCCGACGAGGCCGAGGCGCTGCTGCGGGCCGCCGGCCGGTGCGGGGTGCCGGTGTGGCTCTCGTACACGGTGAGCGGTGTCCGCACCCGGGCCGGGCAGCGCCTGGAGACCGCCTTCGAGGTGGCCGCCGGCGTGGACGAGGTGATCGCGGTCGGTGTGAACTGCTGCGACCCCGACGACGCCGGGCCCGCCGTGGAGATCGCCGCCGCCGTCACCGGCAAGCCCGTCGTCGTCTACCCCAACAGCGGCGAGCGCTGGGACGCCGGCACCCGCCGTTGGCACGGCGGCGCCACCTTCGCCCCCGCCACCACCGCCGGCTGGCGCGCCGCCGGCGCCCGTCTCATCGGCGGCTGCTGCCGGGTCGGCCCCGCCTCGATCAGCGCCCTGGCCTCCACGGTCGCCGCAGGCGGCGCCACCGGCGACCGGACATGAAATACGTTGTGACGGGGTGGCACGAAAGGTCATCCTTGAGCGCATGTTCCTGACGATCAGCACCACCGGCACCGCCGAGAAACCCGCCACTGACCTGGGCTTTCTGCTGCACAAGCATCCCGGCAGGGCGCAGTCCTTCTCGACCTCGCACGGCACCGCGCACGTCCTCTATCCCGAGGCCGGCGAGGAGCGGTGCACGGCCGCGCTGCTGCTCGACGTGGACCCCGTGGCGCTGGTGCGCCGCGGCAAGGGAAAGGGCCGCGGCGGCGCCCCGGACGCCGCGCTCGCGCAGTACGTCAACGACCGCCCGTACGCCGCCTCCTCCCTCCTCGCCGTCGCGCTCGCCAAGGTGTTCAAGAGCGCCCTGAACGGCAGCTGCGCCGCACTGCCGGAGCGGGCCGCCGAGCCGCTGCCGCTGCGGATCGAGGTGCCGGCGCTGCCCGCCAGGGGCGGCGCGGAGCTGGTGACCCGGCTGTTCGGGCCACTCGGCTGGACCGCCGTGACCGCCGAACCGGTCGCGCTGGACCCGGAGTTCCCCGCCTGGGGCGAGTCCCGTTACGTACGGCTCGTCCTGGAGGGCGAGCTGCGGCTCGCCGACGCCCTTAACCAGCTGTACGTGCTCCTCCCGGTGCTCGACGACGCCAAGCACTACTGGGTCGCGCCCGACGAGGTCGACAAACTGCTGCGCGCCGGGGACGGCTGGCTCGCCGACCACCCCGACCGCACCCTGATCACCAGCCGCTACCTGTCCCGCCGTTGGGGCCTGACCCGGGAGGCGACCGAACGCCTGGAGCTGGTCCGGCTCGCCGAGGCGGACGGCCTGGACGTCGAGGACGTCGACAACGCCGTCGACGAGACCACCGACACCGCCGAGAAGCCCGTGCCGCTCGCCGAACAGCGGCGCACGGCGATCCTCGCCGCCCTGCGCGCCGCCGACGCCGCCCGTGTGCTCGACCTCGGCTGCGGCCAGGGCCAGCTGGTGCAGGCGCTGCTCAAGGACGTGCGGTTCACCGAGATCGTCGGTGTCGACGTCTCCGCGCGCGCCCTGTCCATCGCGGCGCGCCGGCTGCGCCTGGAGCGGATGGGCGAGCGGCAGGCCGCCCGCGTGAAGCTGCTCCAGGGCTCCCTCGCGTACACCGACAAGCGGCTGACCGGCTACGACGCCGCCGTGCTCAGCGAGGTGATCGAGCACCTCGACCTGCCGCGGCTGCCCGCCCTCGAATACGCGGTGTTCGGCTCGGCCCGGCCCCGCACGGTGGTCGTGACCACCCCGAACGTCGAGTACAACGTGCGCTGGGAGTCGCTGCCCGCCGGGCACGTCCGGCACAGCGACCACCGCTTCGAGTGGAACCGCGCGGAGTTCCGGGAGTGGGCGGCGGCCGTGGGGGAGCGGTACGGCTACACGTGCGCGTTCGCGCCTGTAGGACCCGACGACCCGGAGGTCGGCCCGCCCACGCAGCTGGCCGTCTTCACCCGTACCGACAACGCCCACGACACCGACGACAACGCCGATGTGACCGAGCAGAGCCCGAAGGAGGACGCGGCATGACCGACGACGACACCACCACCCCGAAGACCGGGCGGCGAGTCCTGCCCGTCACCGATCTCTCCCTCGTGGTCCTGATCGGCGCGACCGGGTCCGGCAAGTCGACCTTCGCGCGGCGGCACTTCAAGCCGACCGAGATCGTGTCCTCCGATTTCTGCCGCGGGCTCGTCGCCGACGACGAGAACGACCAGAGCGCCAGCAAGGACGCCTTCGACGTCCTCCACTACATCGCCGGGAAGCGGCTCGCCGCCGGGCGGCTCACCGTGGTCGACGCCACCAGCGTGCAGCGCGAGGCGCGCCGCCAGCTCGTACAGCTCGCCCGCGAGCACGACGTGCTGCCGATCGCCGTCGTGCTCGACCTGCCGGAGGACGTGTGCGCCGCGCGCAACGCGGCCCGCCCCGACCGGGCGGACCTGCCCCGGCACGTCATCCAGCGCCACCGCCGCGAGCTGCGCCGCTCGCTGAAGGGCCTGGAGCGCGAGGGCTTCCGCAAGGTGCACGTGCTGCGCAGCGAGGCGGAGGTGGAGACGGCCGAGGTCGTCCTGGAGAAGCGGTTCAACGATCTGCGGCACCTCACCGGTCCCTTCGACATCATCGGTGACATCCACGGCTGCCGTTCCGAGCTGGAGACCCTGCTCGCGAAGCTGGGGTACGTGGACGGGCACCACCCGGAGGGCCGGACCGCCGTGTTCGTCGGTGATCTGGTCGACCGTGGCCCGGACAGCCCGGGTGTGCTGCGCCGCGTGATGGGCATGGTGGCGGCCGGGGACGCGCTGTGCGTGCCCGGAAACCACGAGAACAAGCTGGGCCGCTGGCTGCGTGGCCGCAAGGTGCAGCAGACCCACGGACTCGCCGAGACGATCGAGCAGCTGGAGCGCGAGCCGGAGGAGTTCAAGGCCGAGGTCGCGGCCTTCGTCGACGGGCTGGTCAGCCACTACGTCCTCGACGGGGGCCGGCTGGTGGTCTGCCACGCCGGTCTGCCGGAGAAGTACCACGGCCGGACCTCGGGGCGGGTGCGCTCGCACGCGCTGTACGGGGACACCACCGGCGAGACCGACGAGTTCGGCCTTCCGGTGCGCTACCCGTGGGCGGAGGACTACCGGGGCCGGGCGGCGGTGGTGTACGGCCACACTCCGGTGCCGAACACCTCATGGATCAACAACACCATCTGCCTCGACACCGGTGCTGTCTTCGGCGGGAAGATGACCGCCCTGCGCTGGCCGGAGCGCGAGCTCGTCGACGTACCGGCGGAGCGGGTCTGGTACGAGCCGGCCAAGCCGCTCACCTCCGAGGTGCCCGGCGGACACCAGGGGCGGCCGCTCGACCTGGCCGATGTGCACGGACGCCGGATCGTGGAGACGAAGCTGATGGGCAACGTCGCCGTACGGGAGGAGAACGCGGCCGCGGCCCTTGAGGTCATGAGCCGGTTCGCGGTCGACCCGCGGCTGCTCGCCTACCTTCCGCCGACCATGGCGCCGACGGCGACTTCCCGGGTCGAGGCCCGCGGCGGAGCCGCTGATGAGCACTTCCTGGAGCACCCGGCGGAGGCGTTCGCGCAGTACGCGGCCGACGGGGTCGAGCGGGTCGTGTGCGAGGAGAAGCACATGGGTTCGCGGGCCGTCGCCCTCGTCTGCAAGGACGCGGCCGTGGCGGCGGAACGATTCGGCGTCGGCGATGGCGTGACCGGCACCGTGCACACCCGTACCGGGCGCCCGTTCTTCGACGATCAGGGGACCACCGAGGAGGTCCTCGGCCGGCTGCGCGCCGCGATCGGCGCCGCCGGGCTCTGGGAGGAACTGGACACTGACTGGCTGCTGCTCGACGGCGAGCTGATGCCGTGGTCGCTGAAGTCGGCCGGTCTGCTGCGCTCGCAGTACGCGGCGGTCGGCGCGGCCTCCCGGGCGGTCTTCCCCGGCGCGCTGGGGGCGCTCGAACAGGCGGCCGCACGCGGGGTGCCCGGGGCCGACGCGCTGCTCGGCCGGCAGCGGGAGCGGGCGGCGGACGCGGCGGCGTTCACGGACGCGTACCGGCGCTACTGCTGGCCCACCGAGGGCCTGGAGGGCGTGCGGTTCGCGCCCTTCCAGGTGCTGGCGGCACGTGGGCGCTCGCTGGCCGCCGTACCGCACGACGAGCAGCTCGGGTGGCTCGACCGGCTGGTCGAGCACGACCCGACCGGACTGCTCCAGGTCACCCGGCGGCTCGTGGTCGACCCGGCCGACGAGGCCTCGGTACGCGCCGGTGTCGACTGGTGGCTGGACCTGACCGCGGCCGGCGGCGAGGGCATGGTCGTCAAGCCGCTCACGGCCGTGGCCACCGGGAAGGACGGACGACCGGTGCAGCCGGGCGTCAAGGTCCGCGGCCGGGAGTACCTGCGGATCATCTACGGCCCGGAGTACACCCGTCCGGACAACCTGGAGCGGCTGCGCAACCGGTTCCTCGGCCACAAGCGCTCGCTCGCCCTGCGCGAGTACGCGCTCGGCCTGGAGGCGCTCGACCGGCTCGCGGCCGGGGAGCCGCTGTGGCGGGTCCACGAGGCCGTGTTCGCGGTCCTCGCCCTGGAGTCGGAGCCGGTCGACCCGCGGCTGTGACCCGGCCGGCGGCCGTGGTGGCTGCCGGCGTAGTGACCGGCCCGTGGAACCCGATCGTCCCGGTCGGGTTCCCGGCCGTTCACAGCAGGGACACAGGGGGCGCAAGGGGGCGGAAGACAGCGCTCCCTTGCGCCCCCTCTGATCGCCCCCGGCCGCGTTGACGCGATTCTTCGGGTGGCCCTAGCGTTCTTCACCCCACGGAGTGACGCAGTGTCAATTCTGTGACTGTGGTTGCTCGTTGATGTGGGAACAAGCACGCGAATGCGCGAAGTCGTGCGGGGGTGTGAGCGACCGTTGAGTCTTTTCGGCCAGGACCGGGCCTTCCTCCACGCCCTCCCCGCGACCGACCGCCGTGCACTGCTCGCCGAGGGCGCCCCGCGCACGTACCTGCCCGGTGACGTCATGATCCGGGAGCGGGACACCACCGCGTACGTCCTCGCCCTGCTCTCCGGCTGGTCCGTCGTCTCGGTCGGCACCGAGCGCGGCGCCCGGCTCATCCTGGCGCTGCGCGGGGCCGGCGAGGTGGTCGGCGACCTCGCCGCCGTCGACCGCCGGCCGCGCAGCGCCACCGTCACCGCGCTCGGCCGGGTCGAGGCCGTCGCCGTCTCCGGCGACCGGTTCCGGCGCTTCCTCGCCGCCCGGCCGCACGCCACCTCGCTGATCATGCGCCAACTGGCCACCCGCCTGCGCAGCGCCGACGTCGAACGGCGCTCGCTGGCCTCCGAAACCGTCCTCCAGCGGCTCGCCGCCCGGCTCGTCGAACTCGCCGAACGGGCCGGCCGGCGCGCCGAGTCCGGCACCGTACTCGAACTGCCGCTGCCCCAGCACGATCTGGCGGCGGCCATCGGGGCGACCCGCGAAGCCGTGGCCAAGGCGCTGCGGCTGCTGCGCGAACAAGGGGTCGTCCGTACCGCCCAACGCACCGTGATCGTCGTCGACATGCCCCTGCTCGTCCTGCTCGCGCAGGGGCGCGCACACCCCGGCGCGCATTCGTCCGACTAACCACCCCGGGCTGTGTAAACCGCTACATCGCCGGCGCGCCGAAGCCGCCAGGCTGGACACGTGACCACATCCAGCGCAAGGGCACCGAGTCGCATCGCGTCTCGACGCCCGCACGACGGAACCGCCTGAACGACATCAGAGGAGTCCGAGTGACCAGTACGGGAGCGAGCGCGGGAGCCGACGTGGGGGCGAGTGCGGGTGCCCTCCACCGGCTCGTCGTCTTCGGGGACGTCGTCGGCTCCGGACGTCTCGGCATGGACGAGAAGCGGCTGACCCGCGCCGCCATGTACGAGGCCTTCGGCGAGGCGTACGCCTCCGTCGGCATCGAGCCCGGCACCGTCCACCAGGAGGACCGCGGCGACGGCATCCTCGCCGCGCTCCGCCCGGACGTGCCTCCGGCACTCATCGTCGGCCGCTGGATCGCCACCCTTCACGCGAGCCTGCGCGCCTACAACGCGGCGCACGGGGGCGGGGGAGGGGCCGGGCGCGGGGGCGGCGGCAGGAGGCTCCGGCTGCGGGTCGGCATGAACGCCGGTCTTGTCCTGGACGACGGCCGGGGGCTCGTCGGCCGGGCCGTGGACCTGGCCTGCCGGCTGTGCGACAGCACTCCCGCCCGCCGGGTCATGACGGACGCGCCGGACGTCGAGCTGCTGATCGTCGTCTCGGACTGGCTCTACCGGAACGTGGTCGTCGAGGGCGGCCGCTTCGTCGAGCCGGACCGGTACCGGCGGGCCGCCGTGGTCGCCAAGGAGACGCACGAGGACGCCTGGTTCCATGTGCCGGGCCTGCCCGAGCCGCCGGCCCTGGCCGGCGCGGCGCGCGCCGCGAGTACGGGGCCGCGGCCGTCGGGCGGGACACCACGGACCGCCGGGACACCACAGACCGGCGGTGGGCCGTCGCGGGGGGACGGCTCACCGCCCGGAACGCCCCCGGTCCGGGCCGCGGCCCGGACCGGGGCACCCGAGACCCCTGCGGGCCACCGGAGTTACCGGGCCGGCCGCGACATGCAGGTGATCGAGGGCACGACCATCCACGGCCCGTTCACCGGCTTCCGCAACGAGACGCGGACCGAGGCGCGCGACGAGGCACTCCGGGGCGGCCGGCCCGGCCGGACCCGGGTGCGCGCGGGCGACGAGGACCCGGAGGAGGACTGGGAGCCGGACTGGGACGACGACCCGGACCCCGACGACCCCGACCGGGACCTGGACCCGCTCCCGGACGAACGGCGCGCACCGCACGAGCGGCACGAACGGCACGAGCACACGTACGGCTCCGGCGACGGCGGACGGGAGGAGCGGGCATGAGCGACGACGACCTCGAACAGGGCGGTGGCGCCGCCGACGCGGAGCCCCAGCCCGAACCGGCCCAGGGGAACGCCGGCGGCGGGGGCAAGGGCGGCGAAGGCGCCGGTGCCGGCACGGCGCCCACCACGGGCGACACCGGGTCCGGCGACGCGGCCGCCCGGGAGCCGAGCCCGTTCGAGCGGGCGGACCGCAGCCCGCTCGGCGGCGCGGGCACCACCGGCGGCGCCGGTACCGCGCGCGCCGCACGCCGGTCCCTCGGCCAGGGCTCGACGGGCGACCACCGGATGGCGGCCGGGAGGGACGCCTATGTCCACTACGGCGACCGCTACGACCTCCTGCTCGGCGACCGGACGCAGTTCGTCCGGGGCCCGGTCCCGGCCGAGACCCTGGACCATCTCGACGACGTGTACTGCGAGACGGCCGGCTACCAGCGCATGAAGGAGCGGCTGCGCAGCCACCGCGTCCTGGTGCTGTGCGGCGAGCCGGGCAGCGGCCGCAAGACCACCGCGCTCGCCCTGCTGGCCGAGGTGACCGAACGACGGGTGATCCGGCTCGACCCCCGGCACGGGGTCGACGAGATCACCGCCGACGCCCTCCACGAGAAGGCCGGGCACCTGCTCGAACACCGCCCCGAGGACGTCCGCGCCGAGAGCGGCCGGCGCCGGGCGCGCGGGGAACGCGACGAACCCGCCCGGCACGCGCCGGTGCGCCTGTCCGAGCTGCACCTCGACCGCTTCGCCGACCTGCTCGCCGGTGTCGACGGCTACGCGGTGATCGTCCTCGGCAACGGAGACCTCGCGGACCGGCTGCTGCGCGGGCGGTACGGGATGTACTGCGCGCCGCCGCCCGCCGCCGACGTGCTCCACCGCCATCTGCGGCTGCTGCTGCGCGGGGCGTCCGGGGAGGCCGCGGCCGAGGCCCGGGCGCTCGCGGTCCGCCCCGACGTGGTCGCGGCGCTCGGCCTGGAGGAGCTGCGGCCGCGCGAGGCCGCCCGGCTCGCCGACCACCTCGCCGGACACCGGCGCGGCACCCTGACCGACCAGCAGCTCCTCGCGGAGTGCGCCTCCTTCGTACGGGGCCAGGCGCGCGAGTGGTTCGCGGGCGCCGACCGGCCGGGCACCCTGCCGGAGGCGCTGCCGCTGCTCAACGCCGCCGCGTTCCGGATCGCCGTGGCCGTCTTCGACGGCTCCGCCTACAGCATCGCCACCGAGGCCGCCGAACTCCTCGCCTGGGAGCTCGCCGTCACCCTCGACCCCGAACACCCGGCGGGACGGCGTCTGTTCGGCACCCACGCAGAGCACCGCCCGGTGCTCGCCCGGTCCGTCCTGGAGGACGGAGAGCTGGACCTCGGCCCCGCGAAGGTGCCGGTGCGCGCCGTGCGCTTCCAGGGCGCCGCGCTCGCCACCGCCGTGCTCGCCGAGGTCTGGCACGGCTACCACAACGTGCGCGGCCCGGTGGCCCGCTGGCTGCGCGGCCTGTGCGACGACCCGCGCCCCGAGGTGTGGGTCCGGGCCTCCATCGCGGCCGGGGTGCTCTGCTCCTGGGACTGGATCCACGGCTACCACGAGCTCGTCGCCCCGCTCGCCGGCACCGACGACCCGGTGGCCCGGATGGCCGCGGCGACCGCCCTCGCCGAGGCCGCCCGCGACCCCGGGGTGCGGCCGGCGGTCGCCGCCACCGTCAAGGACTGGGCCGCGTCGGACGACGAGCGGCTGCGGAACACCGCCCTGCTCACCCATGGCTACGAGTACGCGGCCGGCGGCCTGCGCGGCTCGCTCGACGCCCTCGCCCGCGTCGTCCGGGAGCACGACGCGAACGACATCGACGTGCTCGTGGCCGCCTCCTTCAGCGTCACCCGGCTGCTCGCCTCCGGCGACCCCGAGCCGGTGCTGCGCCGGATGCGGCGCTGGCTCGCCGACGGGCGGCACAGCCTGGCCAATGTCGTGCACGTCGCCGTGATCCGCAGCCTCACCACCCGCACCACCTACCTCTGGGGCCTGCGCGACGTCCCCGAACTCGACGAGCACGCCTCCCGGTCCCTGATCGTCGCGCTGCTCGCGACCCGGCCCGACCTCGCACCGGCGCTCGGCGCCCTGCTGCGGCACACCCTCAACACCGCGCGGGCCGGGGAGACCGCCCTCGACGGCCTGGGCACCCTGCTGCGCCGCGCCGCCAAGGACGCCACCGCCCTCGGCCTGGTGTGCGGGCTGCTGCCGCTGATCTCCGTCGAGCGCCGCGACCGCGACCGGCTCCGCGGACTCCTCAACGACCTGGTAAGGGACCGGGACCGGCCCCTGGACAAGAGCGCGGCGCGCCGGATGTGGGACGCCGTCGCGGAAGGAGCGCAGCGATGAACGGGCCGCAGCAGGAGGGGCAGGGCCGCCGCGAGCCGGACGACCTGCGCGAGCGCCGCGAGCGCGGCGACCGGCAGGACCGGCGGGAGCGGAACGAGCGGCGTGCGCAGCGCGCCCAGGGGCCGCAGGCCGTACCGCGCGAGGCCCCCGGCGCCCCCGGGCAGGAGCAGCGGCGGAACGGGCCCGGGGAGCCGCGCGGGCCGGAGGCCGGGGCCTCGCCCGGCGGGGCCGGGGAGAGCACGGGCACCGGGCCGCTCGGACCGCTCCTGCGCGAGTGCGCCCCGCCGTACCGCCGCAGGAGCGGACAGATCGCGGCGGTCCTGCTCTACCGCAACGGCGGCCACCGGATCGTCTGGCCGGACCGCACCGAGGACGTCGACAAGCCCCTGCTCCGCACCCCGTACACCGTGTTCGAGGTGCAACTGGGCCGCAACATCACCGACTTCGCGCTCCGGCTGCCGGCGGCCGGCGACGGCTCCTGGTTCGACGTCCGGGTACGGGTCCAGTGGAAGGTCGAGGACCCCCATCTCGTCGTCCGCGAACAGGCGTGGAACGTCGCCGAGCTGCTGCACGACGACCTGCTCGACGGGCTGCGCTCGCTGTCCCGCCGCTTCCGCCTCACCGAGGCCCAGCGCGCCGACGAGGCCGTGCGGGACGAACTGTCCTCGGGCCGCCTCGTCATCGGCCGGGACCTCGGACTGCGCACCCAGGTCTATGTCTTCTTCGACCTGGCCGAGCAGACCAGGGAGGAACTGGCCCGCGGCGACCAGGCCGGGGTGGCCACGACCGCCGACGCCCGGGTCGCGGAGCGCGAACTGCTCCAGGAGGAGAGGGAACGCGAGCGGATCGAGGCCCGCGCCAGGGCCCTGATGACCGTCTTCCGGAACGGCGACCTGGCCCAGATCGCCCACTACATGGCGAAGAACCCCGACAAGGAGTGGGAGATCCGCACCCAGCTCCAGCGCGAGAAGCGCGAGGGCCAGGCCGACCTGCTCGCCGTCTTCAACAAACTCCTCGACTCGGGCGTCCTCGAACGCCACGAGATCGACGAACAGGCCTACCAGATCCTCCAGCACCTGCGCGGCAGCACCGGCGCCATCCTCGGCGGCGTCGCCGACCGGGTCCTGCAGACCACCGGCCGCACCGGCCGCCGCGCCCTGGAGTCCGTCCGGCCGGAGCCCGCCGCGCCCAACTGGGACGACGAGCCCGCACCGGCCGCGCCCCCGGACCCGCGGATCTACGAACCGACCCGGGTCCAGCCCGCCGCGGACGACCCCCACGACCCCCACGACCCCCACGACCCCCACGACGCCTACGAGGACCGCGAGGCCGGCGAGGCCCGCGGCGCCCGGCGGCGCGCCGAGCCCGACCCGTACGACGACCCCGATCCGTACGACGCTCCCCGGCGGTCCCGGCCGAGCGCCGAGTTCGACGACTGGGACGACGAATGAGCACCCCCACCGGCGGCACCGGCCCCCGGCCCGCACCCCCGCCCGCAGCCGTACCCACCCCTGCCCCCGCCCGCGCGGCCCGTCCGGCCGAGGCGCCGGAGGCGGGCGAACTGCGCCGGATGGCCGAGCAGTTGCTGAACACCGTCCGCGAGGACATCGGCCGGGCCGACACCAAGGCGGCGATCCTGCTGTCCGGCGCGCTCGCCTTCCTCGCGATCGTGTTCTCCAAGGACCACGGCCCGCTGCCCGGCGGCGCCGGGCGCGCCCTCCTGGTCGCCGCCCTGGTCCTGTGGACCTCCGGCGTGCTGATGCTGGTCTCCGTCGTCCTGCCCCGCACCCGGCCCGGCGCCGAACGCACCCTGCTGCGGGCCCTGGTCTCCGGCACCTCGGCGGACGTGCTGCGCACGCGCCTGGAAGCCGCGGGCCCGGACGCCACCGGCTGGCTCCTGGACCAGGCGAGCGTCCACGGGCTCGTCCTCGCCGCCAAGTACCGATGGCTGCGGTTCGGCGTCGCCGCCCTCGTGCTCGGCGCCCTCCTTGCCCTCCTCAGCGAACTGTGGTGACACACCCATGAAGGTGACCGTGCTGTCGAACCTCCGGCGGAAGACCCCGCCGAACACCCGGCCGGGCCTGCGGCGCCGGATCCGGCAGGGCCTGCGCCGCGGCGTCCGTACCGGCGGGCCGCTGCTCGCCGGGGCGCTGCTCGTCGTCTCCGGGCCGCTCGGCGGGCCCGCCGGAGCGGTGTCCGCCGCGCCCGCGCGCGCGGTGGCGGCCGACCCCGCCGAGGACGTCGAACCGATCGACTTCGTCGTCCTCGTCGACCAGTCGGAGAGCCTGGCCGACCAGGACCTGGCCCGGGAGACCGAGGCCGCCGCGCTCATCGGCCAGGGCGAGATCTCCCCGCGGTCCAGGGCCGCCGTGATCGGCTTCGGCAGCTCCGAACAGCCCGGCCAGTCGCCGGTGAACGAGGTGTGTCCGCTGGCCCTCGTCGACTCCGCCGGACGCCAGCGCCTCAGCGACTGCGTCACCGGGCTCACCCGCCGCGACCGGAAGAGGCTGGGCCCCGGCACCGACTTCCCGGCCGCCGTCCGGCAGGCCGTCACCCGGCTCACCGAGGACGCCTCCGCGGGCGGACCCGCCCCGGCGAAGACGCCCAAGGTGGTCTTCCTGCTGACCGACGGGCGGCTCGACGTCAGCGACAGCCCCGAGTACGGCACCGACGCGTCCAGCCGCCAGTCCAACGGCGAGAGGCGGCTCACCGAGGAACTGGCCCGGGCCCGCGCCGCCGGGGTGCAGATCTGGCCGCTGGGCTTCGGCGGCGAGATCGACCGGGCCGCGCTCACCGCGATGGCCGAGGGCGGCTACCGGGGCGCCTGCTCCGACGTGCCCGGCTCCGTCCCGCGGATGCGGGTGGTGGCCGGCTCCGGCGAGATCGACAAGGCGCTCCATGACGCCTTCGCCGCCGCCCGCTGCGCCAGCGTCGCGGAGGGCACCGTCGGCAAGCCGCCCGCCGACCTGTTCGTGACCATCCCGCCGATCGCCACCGACGGCTCCCTCACCGTGGCCAAGCACGACCCGAAGGTACGAGTCACCTACTTCGACCCGCAGAACCGGCCGGTGCCCACGCGCGGCGACTTCGACGGCTCGTCCTTCGAGGTCAGCGGCGCGGACGGGCCGGTCGAGGCGCTGCGCGTCCGCAACCCGCTGCCCGGCCGCTGGAAGGTGCACATCGAGGCCCCCGAGGGACACCGGGACCGCGAGGTCGCGGTGCGGGCCATCTGGCAGGGCCGGCTGCGGTCCGCCGTGGTCCTCGACCCGGTCGCGCCGCGCCCCGGCCAGGAGGCCGTGGTCGAGGTGCGGATGCAGACCCGGCGCGGCGTCGTCATCACCGACCCGCGCCAGCTGAAGGGCGTCACCGTGAGCGCCCGGCTCACCGGCGACGGCGGCTTCGCCCCGGTCACCGTCCGGCTCGCGGACGACGGCAGGGCGCCCGACCGCGCGGCCGGTGACGTGCGCTTCACCGGCCGCCTCACCATTCCCGCCACCGCCTCCGGCGACCTGGAGATCGTCGCGGACATGGCGGCGCCGGGCGTCACCTCCGACCGGCGCCCGTTCCACACCACCGTCACCCGGGGCACCCCGCTCCTGGAGGCCCAGGTCTCGGTCGACCGGGTCACCGTGCACCCCGGCGACACCGTGCGCGGCTGGGTCGACCTCACCAACCACGACACCGCCCCGCACACCCTCCGCCTCGCCCTGGAGGACGAACAGGCCGCCGGTGCGGGCGCGTCCGGCCTCACCATCGCCCCGGCGACCGTCGTCGCCCGGCCCGGCCCGGCGGGCCGCGCCGAGTTCACCGTCACCGTCGGCCGGGACGTACCGCTCGGCGAACTCGGCGGCCGGCTCGTCGTCCTGGACACCGAGCGCGGCGACACCAAGCTCGACGCCGTCTTCCTCGACGTCCGCGTCGAGGCGCCGCCGACCTGGTGGGACCGCTGGTGGCCGTACGTCGTCGGCGCCGCCGCCGTCCTGCTGCTGCTCGCCGCCGTGGCCGCCGCCCGCATCGCCGTGCGCCGGCGGACGAAGGACCTGACCGGGGTGCGGATCGAACTGCACCGGGACGGACGGGTCCTGGACACGTTGGTCGTGCGCGCCGGACAGAGCCCGGGCGGGGAGTACGCGTTCGGGGTCGACGAGCCGCGCGGCTCCGCGCCCACCCTGCGGCGGGCCCGGGGCGGCAGCGGGCACCGGCTGCGCCGGACCGGCGCGGGCGCGCTCCTGTTCCGCCCGCACCGGGGCCGGGAGGCACCGATACGCCCGGGCGAGCCGGTCGCCGTGGACGAGTGCGAGCTGATCGTCCGGGACGGGCGCCGCCCGGCCCGCGGCCGCGTACCGTCCGCCGGCCGGCTGCTTCCCGGACCCCGCCGCGGCGGCGGAGGCACCGGCCTCTTCGCCCGGCCGGGACGCAACGGCCGGCCCGGCGGGTCCGCCCCGGGAGGCGACGCCCTGCCGCCCCCGGTGGGCGGCCCGCACGGTCCCGACGCTCCGGGCGCGCCCACCGCCACGACGCCCGGCTGGGACCCGGACTTCTGACCCACCAGCCCTGGCCGGAGCCACCGGCCCGGCCGACGGCCCGGGCCGCCCGCACCCCGCACCGGGACCCGCCCCCGCACCCGTACCCACGCCCGACACCCACGACCGACGCCCCACGCACGTACGAACGAAAGGTCCTCAGGGGCCCCAGGGGAGACGACATGAAGATCTACCAGCCCATGCTGTTCGTGGGCCTCGGCGGCACCGGCGGCCGCATCGGCAGCGAGCTCGAACGCAGCCTGCGCCGCGAGCTGTGCGGCCCCGACGGCACCGAACTCGTCGACGGCGGGCGGCGGCTGCCGTTCCAGCTGCCCGACTGCCTGCAGTTCGTGTACGCGGACTTCAGCGAGGCCGAGCTGACCAGCCAGCCCCAGTTCAAGGCCAAGGGCACCGAGAGCGCCGCCTACGCCCACACCTCCCACATGATCCGCGACCTGCTCCCCACGGACTACGACTCCTCGCCCGAGGTCACCCGGATGCTCCGGGTCGCCCTGCACGAGGAGACGAGGCTGTGGCTGCCTCCGCAGGCCCGGCAGCCGCGCGTCGCGCCGCTGAACAACGGCGCCGGCCAGCTGCCCACGGTGGGCCGGGCGGCGCTGTTCGCGACCATGCGCTCCGGGCTCGACCCGGTCGTCCGGCAGCTGCGCCAGGCGATCGGCGCGATCGGCAACTCGGCCGGCGACCTCCAGCGGGTGGGCGGCAGCCGGATCCGCGGCTGTGACGTCTTCGTCGCCTTCTCCGTCGCCGGCGGCACCGGCGCCGGCATCTTCTACGACTTCATCCACCTCATCGGCCACGAGTTCCGCAAGGGCAAGGTGCCCGGCGTCAAGATCTATCCGCTGGTCGTCATGCCCTCCGCCTTCCCGCCCGAGGCGGGCGGCGGCCGGGAGGCCGAACTCAACTCCGCCCGCGCCCTCGTGGACCTGTCACGCCTGGTCGACGACCAGAACGTGCCGGACGCCCTGGACGAGGTCGGCGACGTCGAGCAGCGCGGCCGGATCAGCGTCCACTACCCGGTCGACGGGGTGGTCGCGCTGCGCCCGTCCACCGTGCAGACCGCGTTCCTGTTCTCCAAGCCCGCCGTCATCGGCCCCGAGGACCTGCGCCGCTCCATCACCGCCATGGTGATGTCCCTGATCGGCACCGAGCTCAGTCAGGAGACCGGCGCCGCCGGCCGCTCCGAGGACGACTACCAGTCCTTCGCGGCCAGCTTCATCAACAAGGCCGTCGAACGCTCCACCCCGGCCCGCACCGGCATCGGCTACCGGGGGATGTCCACCAGCCTGGCCGCCTCCCTCACCGTGCCGGTCGACGACCTCGCCGAGATCGTCGCCGCGCGGCTGCTCGCCCAGGCCGTCCGCGGCCTGGAGGACAAGGCCCGTCGCGCAGGCCCGGAGGACAAGAACCAGGTCCAGGACATGTTCACCCGCTCCGGCATCGGCCGGCTGTGGACCCGCGAGGCCCCCGACGTGCCGCTGCCCGAGCAACTCCCCAAGGGCAAGGGGGCGATCACCCAGGAGCTGCGCAACCGGCTCGGCGACATGGAGGACGCCCTGCGCCGTCTTGAGGCGGACCTGGCCCGCGAGGTGCCCCGGCTCACCGAGGAGTTCAGGCCGGCCACGGCGGTGCGCGAACTCCTCGCCTTCCTCAGCCCGTTCCGCGTCGAGTCGGTCCTCAACGGGCACCCCGGCCACCCGGACCGGGTCGCCGCCGCCGGCTTCACCGGCATGCTCGACAACCGGCGCAACGAGGCCGAGCGGCCCCCGGACGTCCAGAACCTCGCCCCCGCCATCCCGCACATCCGGCGCGGCGCCGGCGGACTCGTACCGGCACGCTGGAGCGACCCCGACGTGCAGGACGCCCTCGCCGCCCAGGACGCCTGGTACCAGTGGCGGGCCCGCTCCCTGTGGCACCGGGCCTGGCAGGTGGGCGAGAACCAGTGGCGGCCCGCGCTCACCAAGGTGCTGCACGAGCTCGGCGAGCTCGCCAAGGGACTGCGCGCCCACGAGCAGAACGAGGCCAAGCAGTTCGCCGACCAGCGCCGCAGGCTCTACCGCGACGACCGCACCGGCATCTCCTACCTCCTGCCGCCGCAGAACAGCCTGCGCGCCTTCTACGACGACGTGCTCGACCGGCTCGTGCAGAGCGAGGGCCTGCCCGAGGCCACCGACGCGGCCGGCCTGCTCGAACGCCTGCTCCGCCCCGAGGAGTGGCGCAGCGCCCTCGACGCGGTGCGGACCTCGCCGGGCGCCGCCGTCAAGGAGATCAAGCAGGTCGTCGAGCGCCGGGTGAAGAAGCTGTTCGGCGAGGCCAACGACGACCGGTTCACCCGCCCGCTGCTGCCCTCGATGGGCCTGCTGCTGCGCGCGGCGGCAGGCGACGACTTCGCCGAGTCCAAGGTCGACCGGCGCTGGCTCGAGCAGTTCCGGTCCGCGCTCGCCGGACTCCTCCCGGTCGGCTTCAGCCCGGACGGCGGCGGCCCGCTGAAGATCCTCATCGTGCACCCGGCGAGCGAGGCCGACGGCCGCGCCTCCGACTATCTGCGCCAGGAGCTCAACCTGCCCTCGCGCGCCACCCAGGAGTACCGGGCGGTCGACACCGAGTCCATCACCGTGGTGCTGTTCCGCAGCGGCATGAACCTCACCGACATCTCCGAGGTGCGTTCGGTCCTCACCCTCTGGGCCGAGGCCCGCGACACCGGCGGCCAGGAGGACTTCCTGCACTGGCGGCAGCGGCTCGGCCACCAGGACGACTGGCTGGTCTCCACCGAGGAGGACCGGCGGCGCATCCTGCACCGGCTGCTGTGCGCGATGTGGAACGGGCACATCCACACCGAGGGCCCGGACGGCTCCCCGC
The DNA here is from genome assembly GCF_040650755.1 of Streptomyces sp. NPDC048623. Taxonomy (NCBI): domain Bacteria; kingdom Bacillati; phylum Actinomycetota; class Actinomycetes; order Kitasatosporales; family Streptomycetaceae; genus Streptomyces; species Streptomyces sp. NPDC048623. The sequence goes on along the minus strand of NZ_JBEZHV010000007.1, from coordinate 64,828 downwards.
ACCTGGTGCGGATCCGGCTCCAGGAGGGCGACGGCGCGACCATGTCGCTGCGCCTGGAGGACTTCGACGGCGCGCTGTCCAGCTGGGCGGGCCTGCTGCGGGCCTACGAGCGGTGGGCCCTGCTCGACGAGGGGCAGATCATCGAGGAGTTCTGCGGGCGCCTGATGCAGACCCTGCCGAAGGGGCTCGCCCACACGCCCGTCGGCCCCTCGCCGCTCTTCGTCCGCTTCGTCGAGGAGATCGCCCCGCTCCAGCGGAAGCGTCTGGAGGAGATGGCCGAGGAGTACGGGCCGGAGGACGCCGAATGGCTGGCGCCGCTGCGGGACTTCTGGGAGGTCACCTACCCGGCGGCCCTGGAGATGCGCTTCGCCGGCGCGGGTCGGCCCACCCGGCCGAACCTCCGCGCGCTGTACGAGCGCCACGCCCCGTCCATCACTTCTGTGGCCCCCCGGCCCCCCGCCGCCGCCCCGGCGCCCGCGCCGGCCCCCTCGCCCGCTCCCGCGCCCCCTTCCGCTGCCGCTCCCGTTCCGCCCCCGGCCCGCGCGCCGGAGGCCGTGCCCGAGCGCTGGGACGGCGGCTACCCGTGGGACGACCAGGACGGTGAGGACGAGTGAACCCGAGCGTCGTCCCCGTACCGCCGGCCCCGGGCCACGCCGTCTGCCTCGACCTGCGCGCCGAGGCGTACGACCCGGACGACCGACACGCTCCCGAGGACGCGGTGCGCCGCGCCCTCGCCGTACCGCAACCCCCTGGGGAGCGCCGCTTCCTGGTCGTCGACGACGCCGACCGGCTCGTCGGCCACCAGCTCCTGCACGAACGCCTCTCCTCCTACGGCCCCGCCCAGGTGGTCTGTCTGGCCGTCGGCGCGCCCGGCGAGCGGACCCTGCGCCGCACGCTCACCCTGCGGCCCCCCGCCGCCGGGGTGCTGTGGCTGCTCGACGGCTTCCGCGGCCCGGACGCCGCCGCCCTGCGCCCCCTGGTGGAAGTCCTCGCCACCCCGGAGGTGTTCGACGCGGTGCTCCGCGCCCTCGGCCGGGTAGCGGGCGGCGTCGCCGTCCCCGCCGTACGGATCGTGGAGCACGACCTGAGCGACGAGGCGCGCGCCCGGGCCTGGCGGCAGGCCGTCGAGGCGCTCACCGGCCCCGACGTCCCCGCCGCCGGCACGGTCGGCACCGTCCCCGGCGAACTCACCCTGCTCCTCGACGAGTCGGTGCCCCGCTCGCTCTCCGGGCACGAGTGGCTGCCCGTCCGCGGGCGGGCCGGGGCCGAGCTGCGCGCCTGCAAGGAGGCCCTCGACGACGCCCTCGACGGCTACGAACGGGTGCGCGGCCCCGCCGGACTGCTCACCTCGGCGGGCCGTGACCTCGACCTGCCCGGGGACATCGAGCGGCTCGCGGGCGCCCTGCGCCGCTTCCGCGCCACCGTCGCCGACGCCTTCGCGCTCGCCGGTGGCAGCCGGCCCACCGTCGAGGAACGCGGCCTCCTCGCCGACCGGGGCGTCCAACTCCCCGAGATGCCCCGGGAGATCACCCGCACCGGCATCGTTCCGGCCCTGCGCGACCACACGCAGCAGCTGATGGACGGCGGCCTTCCGCTGCGCTCGGTCGCGGCCCGGCTCGCGGCCCTCTCCGCCCGCACCGCGCCGGCCGGCAGCGCCGCCCGGCTCGCCGCGCTCGACGCCGTCTGCGGACCCGGCCGCCTCGACCGGCTCACCGCGCAGCAGCCGTTCCTGGCGGGCGGCGCGCGCTCCGTCGCCGCCGTCGTCACCGGAGTCCTCGCGCTGCTCGCCGGCCTGTGGCCGGGCGCGGGCTGGGTGCTCGGCCCCGTCGCCGGCCTGCTCGCGGCCGCGCTCGCGCTGCTCATGCTGCGCCGCCGCCCCAACCGCTCGCCCGACGGACGCCTGGACGGCGGCGGCAGCACCGGCTCGGCGCCCCGGCTGTTCGGCGGCGTCGTCGGCGGGCTCACCGGAGCGGCCCTCGGCCAGGCCCTCGGCCCGCCGGTCTGGGCCGCCGCGGCGGCGCTCGTGGTGGCCGTCGCCGCGGTTGTGCTGCTCGCCCTGCGCGACTGGACCCGTGGCGTGGACGACTGGTGGCAGCGCGTCGATCCCGAGGACGGCGACCGCGCCCTGCGGGAGGTCCACGGGCTGCTCGTCACGGCCGCCGTGCACGACTGGCTCTTCGCCGACGTACGGCACCACTGCTCGGACGGCGCCGGGGCGGTGGCCCGGCTGTTGCGCGGCCTCGCCACGACGGCGGAGGCGTACGAGGGGCCGGGCGTCCCCGGCACGTACGGCGGTACGACGACGGGGGCGGCGGGACCGGGCCCGGACGCGAACGCGTACGGCCAGGGCGCGAACGGCGGCTGGGACTGGGACGACTGGTCCGACGGCGGCGGGCCGGGCGACGGCGGGGGCGCGGGCGACTCCGGCCGGAACCCCGGCCGGTCGTCCGGAGCGGCCGACTGGAACGACGGCGCCTGGTCCGACGGTTCGTGGTCCGACGCCGTCACCGGCGCGTGGGCGGATCCCGATCCCGAGCCCGATCCCGGTGACGCGGCCGACGCGGCCTGGTCCGACGCCCCACCGGCCTCGGCCCCGGCGGCCCCACCACCGCCCGCACCCGCACCCGTACCACCGGACCCAGCCGCCCCGGCGGCGGAACCCGCGCCCGCGCCCGCGCCCGGGCACGGTCCCGCCGTCGTGCCGCGCTGGCTGGAGCGGCGGTACGGCGACGGGGGACCGGCCCTGGTCGACACCCTGCTCGGCGACCTGGCCGAGGGGGTCGCCGGGCTGCTCGGCGGCTGCTGGGCCGGGATCGAGCGCGACCCCGGCAACGCCGGACGGCTGCCCCTCGACGCGCCGATGACCGCGCTGCTCGACGAGACCCGCGCGCGCCTCGAACGCGACGCCGCCGCGTCCCCGCCGCCCGGGCGGGAGCGCGGCGACCGGCCCGACGCCGCCCGGCTCACCGGAGTCGCCCCGGACGGCGTGGCGAAGCTCCTCGCCGCCGACGACGAACCGGGCCTTACCGTGCCCCTGTGCGGGCCCGAACACCTGCGGCTGCTCTCCCACGAACCCGGCGCCGTCCGCCGGGTGCGGTTCGTGCCCGAGACCATGCGCCGCGGCACCACCGGCGACGACATCTGGCGCGGCACCACCGAGGACGTCGTGTGGACGGACGCCGGCCGGCACGCGGGCGTGCTGCGCCTCGTACCGCTGCGCGCGGACGTCGTGCACACGGTCCGGGCAGAGGAGGACGGAGCACCATGACCGCCGAGCGCCCCACCGACGCATCCCCACCCCCCTCCCCACCCACACCCGGACCCGGATCCGGGCCGGAGCCCGAAGGGGCGTACGAGGAGCTGGAGTTCCTCACCCCGAACGAGGACCCGGTGCGCTTCGCCGTCCGCTACGGCGAGGACGCCCGCCCGCCCGGCCGGCCGCACCTCAGGACCCGCCCGGTCACACTCGGGGCGGGCTGGCCCGTCGTCCAGTTCCGGCTGCCGGTCTCGTCCCAGGCCGACCCCCGCGCGTACACGCTGCTCGAACGGGAGGTGTCCGCCGCCGTCGTCCTCGAACGGCGGTACGGGAACGAGAAGTTCGCCGAACTGTTCACCCGGATCGTCGGCTTCGACCTCGACTGCGCCGAGCCGTTCGTGCTCTACCGGCGTGCCTCCGGGGCCCCGCTGGCCGAGTGCCTGCCCCGTCTCGGTGCCGACGAGCAGCAGCGGATCACCGGCCAACTCGCCCTGGCCGTACGGCTCCTGGCCGACACCGGGCTTGTGCACCGGGCGCTCGGCCCGGACACCGTACGGTGGGACGGCAGTCATGTGCGCCTGGCCGAGCCGTACGCGGCGCTGCGCGCCGGGGAGCCCCGCGAGCCCTTCGGCACCGCCCCCTGGGCCTCGCCCGAGCAGCGCGCGGGACACGGCGCCGCCGACCCCCGCGACGACCTCTGGTCGCTCGCCCGGATCGCCTATCTGCTCCTGTCCGGGCATCCCGGCCCGCCCGGGCGCACCGACCTGGCCGACGGGCCGCCCGAGGACCTGGCCGACTACCGGCGGCTCGCCGCGCTCGCGCAGAGCGGTCTGTTCGCGGCGACGGCCGCCGCCCGGCCCGCGCCCGCCGAACTCCTCCGGCTGCTCCGGCTGCCCGATCCGCTCGCCCACGCCGCCGGCACCGCCGACCCGCTCGCCGCCGGCCGGGCCCGCTACGACGCCGAGCTGGCCCGCCGCCGGGAGGCCCGGCGCGCCGCCCAGGACGCCCTGGACGACCCGGACAGGCGTCCCGTACCGGGGTCGCCGCCGCGGCGCGGACTGCGCGCCCGGCTCTTCGGCGAGCCGCCGGAGCGTCCGCCCGCCGCCGACGACGACCGCCCGGCGGATCCGTACCCCGGCTCGTACCCCGGCTCCTCCTCCGACCCGGCCGCGGAACCGCCGGAGGGCGGGCCGCCGGCCCGGACCTGCCCGCACTGCCTGCTCCCCGTCGTCTACGACGAGCGCCTGCTCGTCACCATCGACAACAAGGGCAACCGCATCCCGCTCGACCTGTCCGCCGAGCACCGCCCCGCCCGCCGCCAGGACCTGCTGCGCACCGCCCACCACCTGTGCCCGCACAGCGGCGAGGACGACGAGGCGCACGAACTCCCCGTCCCCTACCTCACCAACGGACGCCCGCTGTCCATCGCCTTCGTCGGCAGCTCCGCCGTCGGCAAGACGCATCTGATGGCGGCGATGCTCGGCGAGGTCGAACTCGGCGGCCTGGAGCCGTACGGGCTCAAGTGCCTGCCGCTCAACCCCGAGGCGCACCGCACCTATCTGCGCGAACGGGTACAGAGCCTCCAGCAGGGGCGGCAGCTCGGCCGCACCGGGCAGCAGACCTTCGCCCGCTTCGCCGACGGACTGCTCGTCGCCGCGCCCGGCCGCACCCCGCGCCCGGTCGTCTTCTTCGACCTCGCGGGCGAGGACCTGGCCCAGGACGGACCGGTGACCAGCTTCCTGATGGGCGTGGACGCCTTCGTGTTCGTCGTCGACCCGCTGCGCGCCCTGCGGATGTCGGCCCTCGACCCGGTCCGCCGGCGGTACGGGCTCTCGCGCCGCGACCTCGGCGACGAGGCGTTCACGACGGTGCTCAACCGGCTGCCACGGGCCGCCGACGGGCGGGTCGCCGCGCCCGCGGCGCTCGCCGTCAACAAGAGCGATCTGATGCGCTTCGAACCGGCCGTGGACCGGTGGCTCGGCCGGGCGCTGCCCGGGCGGTACGACGCGGCGGCGGAGACGGCGGAGAGCCGCGACGCCTACGCGTTCCTCGACCACCACGCCAGCCAGGCCTGGCTGCGGCCCTTCGACGACTGCGCCCGCTGCACCCTGCACTTCGTCGCCGCGACCGGCGGGCAGGCCCGCGGCGACCGGTTCCCGCACGGGGCCCGGCCCCGGCGGGTGCTCGCACCCCTGCTGTCCGTCTTCGCCGCGTGCGGGCTGCTTCGAGGAAGGGACTGACCGGATGGCTCCGACGGCACCGAGGGGAACGAATCCAACACCTGGCGGGGGCGCGGGCGCGGGTGGCGCCGCCGACGGGCTGGTCGACCAGATCGTCTTCCGCTGGGACGGCACGAACGCCACCGGCAGCACCGGTTTCGGACCGGTCGCCTGGTCCGGCCGCCGGGCCCATGTGGCCGACGTGTTCCGGGTCGCCGGGCCGCTGCTGCGGGCCAGCGGCGACGAGATCCGGACCGCGCTGATCCGGATGCAGAGCGAGACCGAGGCGCTGCTGATCCGCCGCATGCCCTGGACCGACCCCGGCGGTTCCACCGCCACCATCTGCCATGCCCTGGTCGGCCCCGCCGGCCTCCTCGACCCGATGACCTGCCTCGGCCTGCACGAGTGGCTGTGGCAGGGCTCCCGCCTCGACTTCGCCGGGGTGCGCGGCGCGGTGCTCGACCGGATTCCCGAGAACGTGCTCATCGCCTCACGCGACGCGGGACTCCGCGCGCTCGACGCGGACCTCGCCCGGGTCGAGATCGAACTCGGCGGCGCGGTCGCGGAGTTGCTGCGCCACCAGGGCGGTCGCTACATGTTCCTCGACGAGCACGGCGACACGGCCCTGCCCGTGCTGTGGGGTCTCTACGGCGTGTTCGGAGACCTCCTGGAGCGCCGCTGGTCCTTCGCCACCCACGACACGGCCGAGAGCAACCACCTCAACTTCGTGTTCGTCGGCCGCTGGGCGGGCGCGGCCAGCCGCAACACCGACCGGCACCGCAGCGACCCGGGTGAACGCCTCGGCGACGAGGCCGAGACGCTCGCCGCCCGGCTCGTCGCCCACCACCTGCGCGGCGTCGCGGCGGGCGACGGCGAGTACGCCGTCTCCTCCCACCTCGACGCCGCCCACCGCAATCGCCCCCACGCCACCCTCCTCGAATGCGCCCGTGCCGCCCTGTACGCCCTCGGTCGGGAGAGGGAGAGGGAGAGGGAGAAGGAGCGGGAGCGGGACCGGGAGAGTGAGCGGGAACGGGAGTCGCGCCCGCAGAGCCGGCCGAGGCCCGCGACGCCGACGGACCCGCCGGTACGGCGTGAGCCGGAGCCCGAGCCCGTACGGGAGGCCGAACCCGAGCCCGTACGCGCGAGGAAGCCCGTGCTCGCGCCCGTACCCGTACCCGTACGGGAACCCGCACCCGCACCCGGGTCCGTCCCCGTACCGGAGCGCTCGGAGCAGCCGGCGCCCCGGTCCGCGTGGGGCGGGCCGCGGCGGAACCGGCGTGGGCTCGTGCCCGGGGCACGGCGGCGGGCGCGAGGGCACAACACCGGGCCGGGGGACGCGGAGTTGCTGGCCGCGCTGCGGGACCGGGGGCGTTCGTACGCCGACACCACGGCCCTCGTGCAGGAGGCGGCACGGCGCTTCCCCGGCTGGGCGCGTCCGTTGCAGGGCGAGCTGAGGGACCTGGTGATCGGCGAGGAGTACTTCGTCACCCACCCCTTCGCCGACGAGTGGATCGCGGCCGCGCAGCGCGGCGCGGACGCCGCCGCGCTGCACGACTGGGCGGTGCGCCCGCTGCTCGGCATACGGGGCGCCGATCCGGCCGCTGACCGGCTCGGCGACCTGCTGTGTCGGTTCGCGGTCCGCACGGCGCCGGAGGGCCGGGCCGTGCTCCGCGCGATCGTCGCCCTGGAACGCCCCGGCCTTCCCGAGCGCGTGTGGCGCGATCTCGTTCGGGAGGCGATCCCGCCCGCGGTCCACCTGGGCAACCGGCCGGAGCCGCCGCACCCACCGCAATCCCAGCCGGAACCCCAGCCCCAGCCCCAGCCCCAGCCCCGCCCCCGGTCCCAGCCCCGTCCCCAACCCGCCGCGCCCCGCGAGCCGTCGCGGTCCTCCGCCCCCGATGTCCCGCACGAGAACGACGGGTGGTTCGCCTTCGCGCTCCTCGGCGGGATCCTGCTGCTGCTCGTGGTGTCGGTGGTGATCGCCATCGTGACCTCGTGACACGCGGAGTACCACCCGCGAGCCGCCCCGCTCCGCCAGGATGGGGCGCATGGGATTCCATGTCGATTCCGAGACCGGGCGGCTGCGCCGCGTCATCCTCCACCGCCCGGATCTGGAGCTGAAGCGGCTCACCCCGACCAACAAGGACGCCCTCCTCTTCGACGACGTGCTGTGGGTCCGCCGGGCCCGCCAGGAGCACGACGGCTTCGCGGACGTGCTGCGCGACCGCGGAGTGGAGGTACACCTGTTCGGCGACCTCCTGCGGGAGGTACTCGAACTGCCCGCGGCCCGGAAGCTCGTCCTCGACCGGGTCTTCGACGAGAAGGAGTACGGACCGCTCGCCGCCGACCACCTGCGCGCCGCGTTCGACGGACTCGACACCGCCGAGCTGGTGGAGGCGCTGGTGGGCGGCATGACCAAGCGCGAGTTCCTGGCGGCGCACCGCGAACCGACCTCCGTGCGCTTCCACGCCCTCGACCTCGACGACTTCGTCCTCGGCCCGCTGCCGAACCACCTCTTCACCCGGGACACCTCCGCGTGGATCTACGACGGGGTGTCGATCAACGCGATGCGGATGCCGGCCCGGCAGCGCGAGACCGTCCACTTCGAGGCGATCTACAAGCACCACCCGCTGTTCACCGGGCCGGAGGCGGGCAGTTTCCACCACTGGTCGGAGGGCCAGGCCGACTACCCGTCGACGATCGAGGGCGGCGACGTCCTGGTCATCGGCAACGGCGCCGTGCTCATCGGCATGAGCGAGCGCACCACCCCGCAGGCCGTGGAGATGCTGGCCCGGGGGATGTTCGCGGCCGGTTCGGCGCGCGCGATCATCGCCCTCGACATGCCGAAGCGCCGGGCCTTCATGCATCTGGACACGGTGATGACGATGGTGGACACCGACACCTTCACCCAGTACGCGGGCCTGGGCATGCTCCGCTCGTACACCATCGAGCCGGGCGACGAGGGCCAGTCGCTGCGGGTCACCGACCACCCGCCGGAGCAGATGCACAGCGCCATCGCGGCGGCGCTCGGCCTCCAGGACATCCGGGTGCTCACCGCGACCCAGGACGTGCACGCGGCGGAGCGCGAGCAGTGGGACGACGGGTGCAACGTGCTCGCCGTGGAGCCGGGCGTGGTCGTGGCGTACGAGCGCAATGTGACCACCAACACGCATCTGCGCAAGCAGGGCATCGAGGTGATCGAGATCCCGGGGAGCGAGCTGGGCCGGGGGAGGGGCGGCCCACGCTGTATGAGCTGTCCGGTGGAGCGCGACGCGGTCTGAGTCCGAGGGGAGGGGGCTGTATAAGAATTCTGAATTACGTATACACTTCCAAGGGTCCTCGTCCTCCGACGTCCCCCGACCCTCGACGTCCCCGACCGTAACCCAGGAGCGCCCCATGGCCACCGACCTCATCGGCCGCCACTTCCTCAAGGAGCTGGACTTCACCGCCGAGGAGTTCCGCGGCCTGGTGGCGCTCGCCGCGGAGCTCAAGGCGGCCAAGAAGGCGGGCACCGAGGTGCAGCGCCTGCGCGGCCGGAACGTCGCCCTGATCTTCGAGAAGACCTCCACCCGCACCCGCTGCGCCTTCGAGGTCGCCGCCGCCGACCAGGGCGCCGCCACCACCTACCTCGACCCCGCCGGCTCCCAGATGGGGCACAAGGAGTCGGTCAAGGACACCGCCCGGGTGCTCGGCCGGATGTTCGACGGCATCGAGTACCGCGGCGACAGCCAGGCGGCCGTCGAGGAGCTGGCCGCGTACGCCGGCGTGCCGGTCTTCAACGGGCTCACCGACGACTGGCACCCCACCCAGATGCTCGCCGACGCCCTCACCATGACCGAGCACTGCGCCAAGCCGCTCGATCAGATCACCTTCGCGTACCTCGGCGACGCCCGCTTCAACATGGGCAACTCCTACCTGATCACCGGCGCCCTGCTCGGCATGGACGTCCGGCTCGTCGCGCCCGAGGCCTATTGGCCGGCCGAGTCCTTCGTCGCCGAGGCGCGCCGTCTCGCCGCGGCCAGCGGCGCGACGATCACCCTCACCGAGGACGTCGCCGAGGGCGTGCGCGGCGCCGACTTCGTCGCCACCGACGTATGGGTCTCCATGGGCGAGCCCAAGGAGGTCTGGGACGAGCGGATCGCCGCCCTCGGCCCGTACGCCGTGACCATGGACGTCCTGCGTGCCACCGGCAACCCGGACGTCAAGTTCCTGCACTGCCTGCCGGCCTTCCACGACCTCGGTACGGCCGTCGGCCGCGACATCCACGCCCGGCACGGTCTGACCGAACTGGAGGTCACCGACGAGGTCTTCGAGTCGGCCCACTCGGTCGTCTTCGACGAGGCGGAGAACCGGATGCACACGATCAAGGCCGTCATGGTCGCGACGATGGGCGACCCCGTGGCCGCCGGCGAGGGCGCCGTGTGATTGTCGTGTGATGTCGCGCATTCGTGACGACAGTCACATGTGAGTGATACCCTCCTGGTGGTGCTGCCGTACCGGTACGTGCACACAACAGGGAGGTCCTCCCGAAATGAGCCCCTTCACCGGCTCCGCGACCCGGACCGAACGGTGGCGCCATCTGCGCCTCACCGTCGACGACGGGGTCGCCACGATCACCCTCGCCCGCCCGGAGAAGCTCAACGCGCTCACCTTCGGCGCCTACGCCGACCTGCGCGATCTGCTCGCCGAACTCTCCCGGGAGCGCGCCGTCCGCGCCCTCGTCCTCGGCGGCGAGGGGCGCGGCTTCTGCTCCGGCGGCGACGTCGACGAGATCATCGGCGCGACCCTCTCCATGGACACCGCCCAGCTGCTCGACTTCAACCGGATGACCGGGCAGACCGTCCGCGCGCTGCGCGAATGCCCGTTCCCGGTGATCGCCGCCGTCCACGGCGTCGCCGCCGGCGCCGGCGCCGTCCTCGCCCTCGCCGCCGACTTCCGGGTCGCCGACCCCACCGCCCGCTTCGCCTTCCTCTTCACCCGGGTCGGCCTCTCCGGCGGCGACATGGGTGCCGCCTACCTCCTGCCCCGGGTCGTCGGCCTGGGCCACGCGACCCGCCTGCTCATGCTCGGCGACCCCGTCGGCGCCGCCGAGGCCGAGCGCATCGGCCTGATCAGCGAACTGACCGAGGAGGGCGCCGCCGACCAGCGCGCCGCCCTGCTCGCCCGCCGCCTCGCCGAGGGGCCCGCCCTCGCCCACGCCCAGACCAAGGCGCTGCTCACCGCCGAACTCGACATGCCGCTCGCCGCCTCCGTCGAGATGGACGCCGCCACCCAGGCCCTGCTGATGCACGGCGAGGACTACGCGGAGTTCCACGCCGCCTTCACCGAGAAGCGCCCCGCGAAGTGGCGGGGCCGGTGACCGCCCTGCCGGGCGCGGAGCCCCCGCGCCCCGCCCCGCGCCCGGAGCCCCCGCGCCCCGCCCCGCGCCCGGAGCCCCCGCACCGCGCCCCGCGCCCGGAGCCCCCGCGCCCGGAGGCCGGACACCCCGCCCCCGGCCCGGAAGCCGTGCGCCCCGCCCCGCTCCGCGTCGCCGTCATCGGCGGCGGCCCCGGCGGCCTCTACGCCGCCGCCCTCCTCAAGCGCGGCGACCCGGCGCGCGAGGTCACCGTCTGGGAGCGCAACGCCCCCGACGACACCTTCGGCTTCGGCGTCGTCCTCTCCGACGAGACCCTCGGCGGCATCGAGCACGCCGACCCGGCCGTCCACGCCGCACTGCGCCGCGACCTCGTGCACTGGGACGACGTCCACATCGCCCACCGCGGCCATCTGCACACCTCCACCGGCCACGGCTTCGCCGCCGTCGGCCGCCGCCGTCTCCTGGAACTGCTGCACACCCGCTGCGCCGAGCTCGGTGTACGGCTCCGCTTCCGCACCGAGGCCCCGCCGGCCGCCGAGCTCGCCGCCTCCGCCGCGTACGACCTGGTCATCGCCGCCGACGGGGTGCACAGCCGCACCCGCGAGGCGCACGCCGAGGTCTTCCGGCCCACGATCACCACCCACCGCTGCCGCTACATCTGGCTCGCCGCCGACTTCGCCCTCGACGCCTTCCGCTTCGACATCGCCGAGACCGAGCACGGCGTGATGCAGCTCCACGCCTACCCCTATTCCGCCGACTCCTCCACCGCCATCGTCGAGATGCGCGAGGAGGTCTGGCGGGCCGCCGGCTTCGACGCGATCGACGAGGCCGAATCCGCCGCCCTCTGCGCCAAGATCTTCGCCGAGGCCCTGCACGGCCGCGCGCTGCGCTCCAACAAGTCCGCCTGGACCGCCTTCCGCACCGTCGTCAACGCCCGCTGGTCGCACGGCAACACGGTCCTGATCGGCGACGCCGCCCACACCGCCCACTTCTCCATCGGCTCCGGCACCAAACTCGCCGTCGAGGACGCCGTCGCCCTCGCCGCCGCCGTCGACCGGCACCCCGTCCTCACGGACGCGCTGGAGGCGTACGAGGCCGAGCGCCGCCCGGTCGTCGAGTCCACCCAGCGCGCCGCCGCCGCGAGCCTGCGCTGGTTCGAGGAACTGGCCGGCCAACTCGACCGGCCGCCCCGCCAGTTCGCGTTCAACCTGCTCACCCGCAGCCGCCGGGTCACCCACGACAACCTGCGGCTGCGCGACCCCGCGTTCACCGCCGCCGTCGAGACCGAGTTCGGCTGCCCGCCCGGCACCCCGCCCATGTTCACCCCCTTCCGGCTCGGCGGCCTCACCCTGCGCAACCGGGTCGTCGTCTCGCCCATGGACCTGTACGTCGCGAAGGACGGCGTCCCCGGCGACTTCCACCTCGTGCACCTCGGCGCCCGCGCCCTCGGCGGCGCCGGCCTGGTCATGACCGAGATGGTCTGCGTGAGCGAACGCGGCCGGATCACCCCCGGCTGCACCGGCCTGTGGACCGGTGAGCAGGCCGAGGCCTGGACCCGGATCACCTCCTTCGTGCACGCGCAGGCCCCCGGCACCGCGATCGGCGTCCAGCTCGGCCACTCCGGCCGCAAGGGCTCCACCCGCCGCATGTGGGAGGGCATCGACCAGCCCCTGCCGGACGGCAACTGGCCCCTGGTCGCCGCCTCCCCGCTCCCGTACCGCCCCAGGGTCAACCAGACCCCGCAGGCCCTCGACCGGGCCGGACTCACCGCCGTCCGCGAGGAGTTCACGGCCGCCGCGCGCCGCGCCGCCCGGGCCGGCTTCGACCTGCTCGAACTCCACTGCGCCCACGGCTATCTGCTCTCCGGCTTCCTCTCCCCGCTCACCAACCACCGCACCGACGCCTACGGCGGCGACCTCGCCGGTCGGCTGCGCTTCCCCCTCGAAGTCTTCGACGCGGTACGGGAGGTGTGGCCGGCCGACCGGCCGATGACCGTCCGCATCTCCGCCACCGACTGGGCCGAGGGCGGCACCACCGCCGAGGACGCCGTCGGGATCGCCCGCGCCTTCGCGGAACACGGTGCCGCCGCCCTCGACGTCTCCACCGGCCAGGTCGTCCCCGAGGAGCGCCCCGAGTTCGGGCGCTCGTACCAGACCCCGTACGCCGACCGGATCCGCGCCGCCCTCGGCGTCCCGGTGATCGCCGTCGGCGCGATCTCCTCCTGGGACGACGTGAACTCCCTGCTCCTCGCCGGCCGCGCCGACCTCTGCGCCCTCGCCCGCCCCCACCTCTACGATCCCCACTGGACCCTGCACGCCGCCGCCGAGCAGGGATACGAGGGTCCGGCCGCACCCTGGCCGGCCCCGTACCGGGCGGGCAGCCGCCGCCCGCCGACCGGCCGCAAGGACCCCTGACCCCCGCCTCTGTGACCCCCCACCTCCGAAAGCACCATGGAGAGCACCATGAGGATCAACCTGACCAGCGTCTTCGTCGACGAGCAGGACAAGGCCCTGCGCTTCTACACCGAGGTGCTCGGCTTCGTGAAGAAGACCGAGGTCCCGCTCGGCGGCCACAGCTGGCTGACCGTCGTCTCCCCGGAGGACCCCGACGGCGTCGAACTGGTCCTGGAGCCCAACCAGCACCCCGCCGCCAAGGCGTACCAGGAGGCGCTGAAAGCCGACGGCATCCCGGTGAACTCCTTCGCCGTGACCGACGTGCGCGCCGAGTTCGAGCGTCTGAGCGCGCTCGGCGTGCGCTTCACACGGGAGCCGGTGGACGTGGGCCCGGTCGTCATCGCGATCCTCGACGACACCTGCGGCAACCTGCTCCAGATCGCCGAGTACAAGAGCTGAGGCGGCCGCCATGACCGAGCCGCTGCCGCTCTACTACGTCGACCGCTCGGACGTCCACCCGGGCGGCCTCGACGCGCTCCGGGCCGGGATGCGCGACCTGGCCGCCTTCGTCAAGGAGCGCGAGCCGCGCCTGCTCGCGTACCACTTCTACCTCGACGAGCCCGCCGCCACGATGACCGTGGTGGCCGTCCACCCCGACTCCGCGTCCCTGGAGCTCCACCTGGACCTCGGCGGCCCGAAGTTCCGCGCCCTCGGCCCGCACCTCCGCCTGCGCACCATCGACGTGTACGGCCGCCCGAGCCCGTCCGCCGTGACCCGGCTCCGCGCGAAGGCCGAGATGCTCGGCGGCACCGAGGCCACGGTCACCCTCCACACCCACCAGGCGGGCTTCAGCCGTATCGGGCCCTGACGGTGGGCGCTCATGCCTCCTGGGGACGGGCGCCGGGACCGGGCGGGCGCACGAACTCCGCGCCCCGCGCGTGCAGCAGTTCGTGCAGCGCCAGGAAGACCTCCGCCGAGCGCGTGCCCGGCCAGTTCTCCGGGAGGAGTTCGAGCGGGAGCACCGGGTCGGCGTAGGGCAGCCGGCGCCAGGAGTCGAGGGCGAGGAGGTACGCCCGGTAGGCCGCCTCCGGCGTGCCCGGCGGTCCGGCCCGGAGCACCGGTTCGTGGGCGTCCAGGAACTCCTCGTGCAGCTTGGCGATGGACGGCAGGTCCCACCAGCGGGACACCGCCTCCGCCGTCGCGGCGAAGCCCAGGTGGTCGCCGCGGAACAGTTCGACGTACGGCGCGAGGTCGAGCCGTTCCAGGGTGTGCCGGGTCTCCTCGTACAGCCGGGCCGGCGCGATCCACACGCCCGGCGCGGCCGTGCCGAAGCCGAGCCGCGCGAGGCGCGAGCGCAGCAGATGCCGCTTGTGGCGCTCGGCCTCGGGGACCGAGAACACGGCCAGGACCCAGCCGTCGGAGAGGCGCGGCTCGTCGCGGGCGTAGATCCGACGGTCGCCGTCGTCGAGCAGCATTCGCGCGTCGTCCGACAGGGCGTATCCGGCGGCGCCCTCCGCCGTCCGGCGCGGGATCAGCAGCTCGCGCCGCTTGAGCCGGGACACCGACGAGCGCACGGAGGGCGCGTCCACGCCGAGCACGCCGAGCAGCCTGATCAGCTCCGCCACCGCGAGCGGCGCGTCGTCCGGCGACCGGCCGTACGCGCCGTAGAGCGAGACGATCAGGGATCGGGGAGTGTGCTGCTCGGCCACGTGATCACTTTAGAGGCTTCAGGGGCCCGGGTCCCGCGCCGTCGTCCCCACGGCCCGCACCTGCGCCTGCGGCCCCGGTGTTCGGTCCGGCGTCCTCCTCCTCCGCCCGCAGCCGGAAGCGCTGGAGCTTGCCCGTCGCCGTGCGCGGCAGCGCGTCCAGGAAGACGATCTCGCGCGGCGACTTGTACGGGGCGAGCCGGGCCCGAACGAAGGCGCGCAGCGCCGCCGCCGTCGTACCGTCGCGCGCCACCCCGTCCCGTACCACCGTGTACGCCACGACCACCTGCCCCCGCACCTTGTCGGGCCGGCCGACCACCGCCGTCTCGACCACGTCCGGGTGCGCGAGGAGCGCCTCCTCGACCTGCGGGCCCGCGATGTTGTAGCCGGCCGAGATGATCATGTCGTCGGCACGTGAGACATAGCGGAAGTAGCCGTCGGGCTCGCGGACGTACGTGTCGCCCGTGACGTTCCAGCCCTCGCGCACGTACTCCGTCTGGCGCGGGTCGGCGAGATAGCGGCAGCCGACCGGGCCGCGCACCGCGAGCAGCCCCTCCTCGCCGTCCGGCAGCTCGCGCCCGTCGTCGCCGACGATCCGGGCCTGCCAGCCGGGGACCGGCCGGCCGGTGGTCCCGGGGCGGATGGCGCCGTCGGCGGCGGAGATGAAGATGTGGAGGAGTTCGGTCGCGCCGATGCCGTTGATCAGCTCCAGACCGGTCCGCTCCCGCCAGGCCTGCCAGGTGGCGGCCGGCAGGTTCTCGCCGGCCGAGACGCAGCGGCGCAGCGAGGTGAGGTCGGTGCCGCCGTGCGGCTCGGTCCCTCCGCTGTTCCCGTCGATGGGCTCGTGGCCGGGCTTGTCGAGCTCGTCCAGCATCACCCGGTACGCGGTCGGGGCGGTGAAGAGGACCGACACCCGGTGCCGGCCGATCGCGGCGAGCAGCTGCTGCGGCCCGGCCTGTTCGAGCAGGACCGCGCACGCCCCGGCCCGCAGGGGGAAGACGACGAGCCCGCCGAGGCCGAAGGTGAAGCCGAGCGGCGGGGAGCCGGCGAAGACGTCGCCCGGCTCCGGGCGCAGGACGTGCGCGGAGAAGGTGTCGGCGGCGGCGAGCACGTCCCGGTGGAAGTGCATACAGCCCTTGGGGCGTCCGGTGCTGCCAGAGGTGAAGGCGATCAGCGCCACGTCGTCGGCGGCGGTGTCCACCGACTCGTACCGCCCGGGCTTGCCGATCGCGAGACTGAGCAGGTCGTCGGGGCCGTCGCCGCCGAACGGGGTGACCCGCAGCCCCGGCACCTCGGCCTTCACCAGTTCGTCGACCACCCGTACGTCGCACAGCGCGTGGCTGCACCGGGCCATCTCGCACATCACGGCGAGTTCCCGGGCGCGCTGCTGGGCGAGCACGGTGACGGCTATCGCGCCCGCCTTCATCACGGCGAGCCAGCAGGCGGCGAGCCAGGGGGTGGTGGGGCCGCGGAGCAGCACCCGGTTGCCGGGGCGGACGCCGAGGTCGTCGGTGAGGACATGGGCGATCCGGTCCACCCGCTCGCGCAGCTCCCCGTACGTCCAGACCCCGCCCTCGCCGTCCCGGAAGGCCTCGCGATGGGCGCCGAATCGTTCCACCGTGCGGTCGAGGAGCTCGGTCCCGCAGTTGAGCCGTTCGGGGTACGCGAGGGCGGGCAGCTCGAAGAGGAGGCGCGGCCACTGGTCCGGCGGTGGCAGATGGTCGCGGGCGAAGGTGTCCAGGTGCGCCGAGGGCGTCAGCTCCATGCGCCGTCCCCCTGTCGGTGGGATCGTCGGAGAGGTGCCTGTTCGTGATGCCTATTCGTGGTGCCGGGCGGTCGAGGTGGGGCCGACCGCCGCCTCACGAGCGTATCGTGATGGTGACGACAGTCAACGGTTCGCGATAGCGTTATGGAGAGGGCCCGATGCCCGTATTCTCGCTCGATCCCGAACAGTCCACCTGGTGTGCGGAGCTGCGCGCGCTCGCCGCCGAGCAACTGCGGCCGGTCGCCGACAAGGGCGAACCGGGCCGGGTCAACCGTCCTCTCGTCACCGCGCTCGGCGCCCACGGCCTGATCGCCCGGCTCTTCGACTCGGGCGCGCTCGACCTGTGCCTGATGCGCGAGTCCCTCGCCCACGCCTGTACGGAGGCGGAGACGGCCCTCGCCCTCCAGGGCCTCGGCGCCCACCCGATCGCCGCCTTCGGCACCGCCGGGCAGCGCGACCGCTGGCTGCCCGAGGTCGTGGCGGGCCGCGCCGTCGCCGCCTTCGCCCTCTCCGAACCCGGCGCGGGCTCCGACGCCGCGGCCCTGGCCCTGGAGGCCGTACCCGATCCTGACGCGGACCCGGAGACCGGGGGCTGGCGGCTGTACGGGGAGAAGCGCTGGATCTCGAACGCGCCCGAGGCGGACGTGGTGACCGTGTTCGCCCGAACGGGCGACGAGCCCCGCGGGGCCCACGGCGTCACCGCCTTCCTGGTCCCGGGCGACCGGCCCGGGCTGGGCGGCGAGGCGCTGGACATGCTCGCCCCGCACGCGCTCGGCAGCCTGGTCTTCGACGGGGTCCGGGTCGGGCCCGAGGACGTCCTGGGAGAGCCGGGGCAGGGCTTCCGGGTCGCGATGCACACGCTCAACCTGTTCCGGCCGAGCGTCGGCGCCTTCGCCGTCGGCATGGCGCAGGCCGCGCTCGACGCGACCCTCGCGCACACCGCCGCCCGCCCCGCCTTCGGCGGCGTCCTCGCCGACCTCCAGGCCGTCGCCCACCAGGTCGCCGAGATGGCCACCCGCACGGAGGCCGCACGGCTCCTGGTGTACGCGGCGGCCGAGGCGTACGACCGGGGCGCCCCGGACGTCCCACGCCGCGCGGCCATGGCGAAGCTCCTCGCGACGGAGACCGCCCAGTACGTCGTCGACACCGCCGTCCAACTCCACGGCGCCCGCGCCCTCCAACGCGGCCACCTCCTCGAACACCTCTACCGCGAGGTCCGTGCCCCACGCATCTACGAGGGCGCGACGGAGGTCCAACGCACGATCATCGCGAAGGAGCTGTACGGGGCGGTGGGCACCGGGGCGGGGTCTGCGGGCCCCGTTCCGGGCCCGAGCCCGACCCTCGCCTCGGGGGCGGCGGCCCCGGAGGGCGGCTCCCCGGCGGGCCCCGTGGCCGCCGGGCCGAGTACCTCGGGCCCGGTCCCGGCCTCTGGGACCACCACGGACCCCGCCTCGGGTCCGGCGCCCGCGCCTGCAGCGGGGGCCGCTTCGGGCCCGAGCCCGACCCCCGCCGCGGGGGCGGCGAGCCCGGAGGGCCGCGCCCCGGCGACGGCGACGGCGTCGGCCGCGGCCTCGGCTTCGGGTCGGGCCTCTGCTACGGGCCCTGCCCCGGCGTCAGCGCCGGCCGCGGGCCCTGCCTCGGGTCCAAGCACGGCCCCCGCCCCGGGGGCGGCGAGCCCGGAGGGCCGCGCCCCGGCGACGGCGACGGCGACGGCCGCGGCCTCGGCTTCGGGCCGGGCCTCTGCTACGGGCCCTGCCCCGGCGTCAGCGCCGGCCGCGGGCCCTTCCTCGGGTCCAAGCCCGGCCCCCGCCCCGGAGGCGGCGGCCCCGGAGGGCTGCTCCCCGGCGGGGCCCGCGCCGGGACCAGAGCCCGCGCCCGCCGCGCGCCCCGCACCCACTCCGGCCCCCGCCACCGCGCCCGCCCCGGCAGGAGGCACCTCATGAGCCTGCACCGGCACAACCCCGCCGACCTCTCCCCGCCCACAGGCTTCAGCCACGCGGTCACCGCCACCGGCAGCCGGCTGGTCTTCCTGGCCGGGCAGACCAGCCTCGACCGGGACGGCAAGGTGACGGGGGAGAGCCTGCCCGAGCAGTTCGAGACGGCGCTGACGAACCTCCTCGTGGCGCTCCGGCACGCGGGCGGCTCGCCCGCCGATCTGGCCCGGGTCACCGTGTACGCCACGGATGTCGCCGCCTACCGGCACCACGCGCCCGAACTCGGGCGGATCTGGCGGCGGTTGGCGGGCCGGGACTATCCGGCGATGGCCGTCGTCGGAGTCGTACGGCTGTGGGACGATCAGGCCCTGGTGGAACTGGACGGCTTCGCGGTCGTGGACTGACGACCCCGGGGCCAACGGGTGACAGGGGGACTGGCGTGCCGCAGATCGAACTGACCGCGGGAACCGTGGAGTACGAGGACACCGGCGGCCCCGGCCCCGTGGTCGTCCTCCTCCACGGCCTGGTCCACGACGCGACCGTCTGGCGCGAGGTCACCGCCCGCCTCGCCCCGGACCACCGGGTGATCGCGCCCACGCTCCCGTACGGCTCGCACCGCATCGCGCTGCGGCCCGACGTACCGCTGTCCCCCGACTCCGTCATCGACCTGATCGGCGAACTCCTCGACCGGCTCGACCTGCACGAGGTCACCCTGGTCGAGAGCGACTGCGGCCGGGCGCAGACCGTCGCCGTCCGCCACCCCGCCCGCCTCGCCCGCCTCGTCCTCATCTCCTGCGAGGCCTTCGACAACTACCCGCCGGGGGTGCCCGGCAAGCTGATCGCGCTCGCCTGCCGGATCCCCGGCGGGGTCTCCCTCCTCGCCCGGATCCTCGGCCTGAAGCCCCTGCGCCGCCTCCCGGTCGGCATCGGCGCGCTCACCCGCCGCCCCGTACCGGACGCGGTCGTCGACGGCTGGCTGCGCCCGCTGCGCACGGATCCGGCCGTACGGCACGACTTCCGCCGCTACAACCTCGCCGTACGGAAGGACGAACTGCTGCGCGCGGCCGAGGGCCTGCGGTCCTTCGACCGCCCGGCGCTCGTGGTGTGGGCCGCCGACGACCTGATGATGCCGGTGGAGCACGGGCGGCGGCTGGCCGAGCTGTTGCCGCGCGGCCGGTACGTCGAGATCGCGGACGCGCGGACGCTGGTCGCCGAGGACCAGCCGGAGCGGCTGGCGGCGGAGCTGCGCGCGTTCGTGGCGGAGCCCGCCTGAGCCGTATCCGATCCGCCGTATCCGATCGGCCGTATCCGATCGGCCGTACCCGATCCCCGGTCTTGATCAACTGGTCGGCCCTGGGGGCGAGGCTTAGGGTCGAATGGTGGGTCGACCGGCCCACGGCTCCCTCCGGTGAGGGCGCGATGCGCCATGACTTCCCCCAAGCCGACCACCCCGCAGAAGACCGCGGTCCCGAAGAAGTCGGGAGGCGACGGCAAGGGCATCGCCCTGTTCGTCATCGCCTCGTGTCAGCTGATGGTGGTGCTCGACATCACCATCGTGAACATCGCGCTCCCGCACATCCAGAGCGCGCTGGACTTCTCCACCACCAGCCTGTCCTGGGTGGTCAACGCGTACACGCTGACCTTCGGCGGTCTGCTGCTGCTCGGCGGCCGCGCCGGTGACATCCTCGGCCGGCGCCGCGTCTTCATCTTCGGCGTGCTGCTGTTCGGCCTGGCCTCGCTGCTCGGCGGATTCGCGCAGGAGTCCTGGCAGTTGCTGGCCGCCCGCGCGTTGCAGGGCGTCGGCGGCGCGATCGCGTCACCGACCTCGCTGTCGCTGATCACGACCACCTTCGACGAGGGCCCCGAACGGAACAGGGCCTTCGGCGTGTTCGCGGGCGTCTCGGCGGCGGGCGGCGCGATCGGTCTGCTGGCCGGCGGCATGCTCGTCGAATGGCTCGACTGGCGCTGGGTGTTCTTCGTGAACGTGCCGATCGCCCTGCTCATCGCCTTCCTCACCCCGCGCCACGTCAAGGAGTCCGAACGCCACCCCGGCCACTTCGACCTGCTCGGCGCGCTCACCTCGACCCTGGGCATGGTGGCGCTGGTGTACGGCTTCATCCGCGCCGCGCAGGAGGGTTGGGGCGACCCGTGGACGATGGTCTCCTTCGCCGCGGCGATCGTGCTGCTCGTCAGCTTCGTGTTCATCGAGCGGCGCTCGCGGCAGCCGATCACCCCGCTGCACATGTTCGCGGACCGCAACCGGGCCGGCACGTACGGGATCATGCTCTGCCTCGCGGCGTCGATCTTCGGGATGTTCTTCTTCCTGACCCTGTTCGTCCAGGACGTCCTGCACTTCAGCCCGTTGCGCACGGGCCTCGCCTTCCTGCCGGTCAGCGCCGTGATCGCGGTCCTCGCGGGTGTCACCTCCCAGACCCTGCCCAGGCTCGGCCCGAAGCCCTTCATGGTGATGGGTTCGCTCTGCCTGGCGGCGGGCATGTCCTGGATGGCCCAGGTCGATGTCGACTCCACCTACGCCGGCAGCATCCTCGGCCCGATGCTGATCCTCAGCGCGGGCATGGGCATGATGTTCGTCTCGCTGACCCTGATGGCCCTCTCGGGCGTCGCACCGCACGAGGCGGGCGCCGGCTCCGGCCTCCTGAACGCCACCCAGCAGGTCGGCGGCTCCCTCGGCCTCTCCATCCTGGTCACCGTCTTCGGCACCGCCAGCCGCAACGAGGCCGACGACCAGGTCCCCGCCTTCCTCGCCCAGGCCAACCCCCTGGAGAAGGCCGAGTTCGCCAAGACCGGCCAACTCCCCCCACCCTTCAGCGACCAGGTCCTGACCAGCGGCGTCACCGCCGGCTTCGTCGTCGCGGCCGCCTTCGCCATCCTCGCCGCGATCATCTCCATCCTCGCCATCAAGGTCCGCCCCTCCGACATGGAACGCCTCAAGGGCGGCGCGATGATGCCGGGCGGGTGAGCGCGAGCTCCGCCGCCGGCGGGGCGAAGTAGCGTGACCCCAGGCCGCCGGACGGAAAGCGATCTCCGTCCGGCGGCCCCCGCCGTCGTCCCCTCGGAGCACCCCACCATGCACCCCGTCACCAGTGACAACCTGTACACGACCCTGCTGCGACAGCTCCCCGAGGTGCTGCCGTACGTCGAGGTCGCGGCCGAGCGGCAGGACCTGTGCGTCGCCGGCGTGTCCCACTGGGAGCAGCTCAACACCCACCCCGGCACCCTGCTGTCCGAGGTGCTCGCCCACCCGCTGTTCCTGCCCGCGCTCGCCGAGGGCCGGGACAGCGACTTCCTCACCCGCTGCTTCGCCTTCGTCGAGGCCCTTCTGGAGAGCCGGGGCGGATACCTTGAGGACACGGCCCACGACACCTTCATCGAACCCTGCCTGAAGAGCCGCGAGATGCTGGGCCGGGCCCTGGCGATGGCCCTTCCGCGCACCCGGCGGGAGCTGTGGGGGCTCGTCGAGGGCTGGAACATCACGCCGGACCCCGACTGGTCGCGCTGACTCAGATGTCCCGGAAGATCTCGATCTGCGCGCCGACCGAGTTCAGCCGCTCCGCCAGGTCCTCGTAGCCGCGGTTGATGACGTACACGTTGCGCAGCACCGAGGTGCCCTCCGCCGCCATCATCGCCAGCAGCACGACCACCGCCGGGCGCAGGGCCGGGGGGCACATCATTTCGGCGGCGCGCCAGCGGGTGGGGCCCTCGACCAGGACGCGGTGGGGGTCGAGGAGCTGGAGGCGGCCGCCGAGGCGGTTGAGGTCGGTGAGGTAGATGGCGCGGTTGTCGTAGACCCAGTCGTGGATCAGGGTCTTGCCCTGGGCCGTGGCCGCGATGGCCGCGAAGAAGGGGACGTTGTCGATGTTGAGGCCCGGGAAGGGCATCGGGTGGATCTTGTCGATCGGCGCCTCCAGTTTGGAGGGGCGGACCGTCAGGTCGACGAGGCGGGTGCGGCCGTTGTCGGCGGGGTACTCGGGGGTGCGGTCGTGGTCGAGGCCCATCTCCTCCAGGACCGCGAGCTCGATCTCCATGAACTCGACCGGGACCCGGCGGATCGTCAGTTCCGACTCCGTGACGACGGCCGCGGCGAGCAGACTCATCGCCTCGACCGGGTCCTCGGAGGGGGAGTAGTCGACGTCCACGTCGATCTGCGGCACGCCGTGCACGGTCAGCGTGGTGGTGCCGATGCCGTCGACCCGTACGCCCAGGGCCTCCAGGAAGAAGCACAGGTCCTGGACCATGTAGTTGGAGGAGGCGTTGCGGATGACGGTGACGCCGTCGTGGCGGGCGGCGGCGAGGAGGGCGTTCTCGGTCACCGTGTCGCCGCGCTCGGTCAGGACGATCGGGCGGTCGGGGGAGACGCCCGGCTCGACCTGGGCGTGGTACTGGTTGTCGGTGGCCGTGACGGCCAGGCCGAAGCGGCGCAGCGCGATCATGTGCGGCTCGATGGTGCGGGTGCCGAGGTCGCAGCCGCCCGCGTACGGGAGCTTGAAGCGGTCCAGGCGGTGCAGCAGCGGGCCGAGGAACATGATGATCGAGCGGGTGCGGATGGCGGCCTCGGCGTCGATGGACTCCATGTCCAGCTCGGCCGGCGGCACGATCTCCAGGTCGACGCCCTCGTTGATCCACCGGGTGCGGACGCCGATGGAGTTGAGCACTTCGAGGAGCCGGAAGACCTCCTCGATACGGGCGACCCGGCGCAGCACCGTGCGGCCCTTGTTGAGCAGCGAGGCGCACAGCAGCGCGACGCACGCGTTCTTGCTGGTCTTGACGTCGATCGCGCCGGAGAGCCGGCGGCGGCCCACGACGCGCAGGTGCATCGGGCCGGCGTAGCCGAGGGAGACGATCTCGCTGTCGAGAGCTTCGCCGATGCGGGCGATCATCTCAAGGCTGATGTTCTGATTGCCGCGTTCGATCCGGTTGACGGCGCTCTGGCTGGTGGCCAGGGCCTCGGCGAGCTGCGTCTGGGTCCAGCCGCGGTGCTGCCGTGCGTCACGGATGAGCTTGCCGATGCGTACGAGGTAGTCGTCTGCCATGGCGTCACGTTATCTCAGATATGAGATGTGTCGATCATCGGGATGCGGCGTACGGGTGACGTTTTGTTACCTGTGAGCCAGTATGACCGATTTGGTCTACGGGGGGAGCTACGCGGGGAGGTCGTGCGCCGTGGGGTGTCGCGGCTCGTACAGCGGCACCTCCGTCCCGCTCGGCAGCCGTACCGCCGCGAGAAGGCCCCACCGCTGCTCGGTGATGGCCCGTGAGATCACCGCACCCTTGTCCTCCAGGGCCGTGAGGGTGCCGGTGAGGTCCTCGCACATCAGATAGACCTCGGGCCTTGTCTCGCCGCCCTCGGCCGGATGGACCGCGACCTCGGCGGGGGGCAGCTTGAAGATCAGCCAGCCCCGCCCGGCGTCCACGTGCGGGAAGCCGATGACGTCGCGGAGGAAGGCCCGGTCGGCCTCCGCGTCCTGGCTGTAGAAGGTGACGTGCACGCCGCTGAACATGCTCCGATCCTCCGCCCGCCCCGGACCCCGGGCAACGCGCACGCGCCCGAACGGGCGGCCCGGGGCGACCCGGGGCGACCCGTCCGGAGTGCCTCGTCCGAAGAGTCCCGTGAAGAGTCTCCGCGAAGGGTCTCCGTGAAGAGTCTCCGTACGGCCTACACGGTGCGCGCCCGATCCCGCCGATAGGCATACAGGCCGACAGTGTCTCGTATGAGTATTCGGAGGTCCCACGCATGGGCGAATTCCTGGTCAATACGTCGACGGCGGGCATCCAGCACCAGCCTGCCGTGGCCGCCTTCCGCGGCACCCACTATCTGGCCGTCTGGAACGACACCCGGACCGCCGAGATCAAGGCGCAGGTGTTCCAGACGAACGGAAACCGCTCCGGCTCCGAATTCGTCGTCAACGGCGCCGCCGCGGTACCGAACAACACCGACCGCGAGCATCCGGTGGTCGTCGGAACCGGGGGCGGCCCGGTGGTCGCCTGGGTCGAGAAGGCCTTCAACCCTCCGGGCCCGGTACCCCATGTGAAGGCGCAGAGATTCAACCTCGACGGCCAGAAGATCGGCACCGAGCTCCAGGTCAGCACGGCCGACGTCGACCCGATGCACCGCCCCGCCGTCACGAACATGGTCGACGGCGGGTTCCTGGTCACCTGGGTGGACGCGGACTCGACGCGACGGATCAGGGCCCAGCGCTTCAGCATCGACGGGGCGCGGAAGGGTGCCGAGTTCACCGTCAACACGAGCGCGGGTTTCCACCGCGGGCCCGTGGCGACCACGCTGGGCAACGGCAATTACGTCGTGGCGTGGCGGACCGACCCCGTTCCTCCGGGCGGGGGCCGCCTCGTCTTCCGCATTTTCGATCTGGCGGGGAATCCCGTCACCGGCGAGATCGCTCCGGACGTCTCCGGATTCAGTGACGAGAAGGCCATGACCGCGCTCGACGGCGACAGCCGCTTCGTCATCGCCCACGTACGGGATCTGGGAGAGAGCGACATCGGAGAACGAAAGAGTGTCGTCAAGGCCCATGTCTTCACGTCCGGCGGCGCCGGACCGGACATCAGCTTCTTCGCGACCGACGCGGACGGAATCAACTCCAGGTTCCCGGCACTCGGCTTCCTGCCCGGCAAGCGGTTTCTCCTGGGCTGGGTGCAGAAGAGCGCCGAGACGGTCGCCACGACGCCCACCGTCCGGGCCAGGGTCTTCTTCGACGGCGCGGGAACGGGCGGCCAGGAGATCCAGGTCGACGCCGGCGTCGGCGCCGCCCCCGAGGTCGACCGCTTCCAGCTCCGCACGGCGACGGCCTTCGGCGGCGGCGACGCCACGACGGCCTTCGTGACATGGGCGGATGAAGGGGGCAGCGGCGACACTTCGGACTTCGCGGTACGCGGACGGATCCTGAACGTGAGTGACGTGGGCGGCCTGTCGTGACCGTGGTCGTGCCCGGCGTGCGGCCACGATGTGAGCGGTCAGCGGTCCGGGCATGACCGACCGCCGGTCATGTACTAGAGTTATCTCGACATCGAGATATCTGCCGAGGCGCACCGCGGCCGCACGCCGGCATCGGTCCGGCGGTAAGGACTACCTAACTTAGTCTTACCTTAGCGGACTGGCGACGTGGCGTGGCGGCAGGATGCGGTGGAACGCGCACATATATGAAGGAGACTGTCGTGTCGGCGAACAGCTTCGACGCCCGCAGCACGCTGCGCGTGGGCGACGAGTCGTACGAGATCTTCCGGCTGGACAAGGTCGAGGGCTCCGCGCGCCTCCCTTACAGCCTGAAGGTTCTCCTGGAGAACCTGCTCCGCACCGAGGACGGCGCGAACATCACCGCCGACCACATCCGGGCCCTCGGCAACTGGGACTCCCAGGCCCAGCCGAGCCAGGAGATCCAGTTCACGCCGGCGCGCGTGATCATGCAGGACTTCACCGGTGTCCCCTGTGTCGTCGACCTCGCCACCATGCGTGAGGCCGTCGCGGCGCTCGGCGGCGACCCGGCGAAGATCAACCCGCTCTCCCCGGCCGAGATGGTCATCGACCACTCCGTCATCGCCGACAAGTTCGGCACCAACGACGCGTTCGCGCAGAACGTCGAGCTGGAGTACGGCCGCAACAAGGAGCGCTACCAGTTCCTGCGCTGGGGCCAGACCGCGTTCGACGACTTCAAGGTCGTCCCGCCGGGCACCGGCATCGTCCACCAGGTGAACATCGAGCACCTGGCCCGCACCGTCATGGTCCGCAACGGCCAGGCGTACCCCGACACCCTCGTCGGCACCGACTCCCACACCACCATGGTCAACGGCCTCGGTGTGCTCGGCTGGGGCGTCGGCGGCATCGAGGCCGAGGCCGCCATGCTCGGCCAGCCGGTCTCCATGCTCATCCCGCGCGTCGTCGGCTTCAAGCTGACCGGTGAGCTGCCCACCGGCACCACCGCCACCGACCTCGTGCTGACCATCACCGAGATGCTGCGCAAGCACGGTGTCGTCGGCAAGTTCGTCGAGTTCTACGGTGAGGGCGTCGCCGCCACCTCCCTCGCGAACCGCGCCACCATCGGCAACATGTCTCCGGAGTTCGGCTCCACCGCCGCGGTCTTCCCGATCGACGACGAGACCCTGAACTACCTCAAGCTCACCGGCCGCTCCGAGCAGCAGGTCGCGCTCGTCGAGGCGTACGCCAAGGAGCAGGGCCTCTGGCTCGACCCGAAGGCCGAGCCGGACTTCTCCGAGAAGCTGGAGCTCGACCTCTCCACGGTCGTCCCGTCGATCGCCGGCCCGAAGCGCCCGCAGGACCGCATCGTCCTCGCGAACGCCGCCGAGCAGTTCAAGACCGACGTCCTCAACTACGTCACCACCGCCGACGAGGCCGAGCTGGAGTCCTTCCCGGCCTCCGACGCCCCGGCCAACCACCCGAACGGTGGCGCCCCGTCGAACCCGGTCCAGGTCACCGCCCCCGACGGCACGACCTACACCCTCGACCACGGTGCGGTGACGGTCGCGGCCATCACCTCCTGCACCAACACCTCGAACCCGTACGTCATGGTCGCCGCCGCGCTCGTCGCGAAGAAGGCCGTGGAGAAGGGCCTGACCCGCAAGCCGTGGGTCAAGACCACCCTCGCCCCGGGCTCGAAGGTCGTCACCGACTACTTCGACAAGGCGGGCCTCACCCCGTACCTCGACAAGGTCGGCTTCAACCTCGTCGGCTACGGCTGCACCACCTGCATCGGCAACTCCGGCCCGCTGCCGGAGGAGGTCTCCAAGGCCGTCAACGAGCACGACCTGGCCGTGACCTCGGTGCTCTCGGGCAACCGCAACTTCGAGGGTCGCATCAACCCCGACGTCAAGATGAACTACCTGGCCTCCCCGCCGCTGGTCGTCGCGTACGCCATCGCGGGCTCCATGAAGGTGGACATCACCAAGGACGCGCTCGGTGTCGACACCGAGGGCAACGCGGTCTACCTCAAGGACATCTGGCCCTCCGAGGCCGAGGTGAACGACGTCGTCGCCAACGCCATCGGCGAGGACATGTTCTCCAAGTCCTACCAGGACGTCTTCGCCGGCGACGCCCAGTGGCAGGCGCTGTCGATCCCGACCGGCAACACCTTCGAGTGGGACGCCGAGTCGACCTACGTCCGCAAGCCCCCGTACTTCGAGGGCATGACGATGGAGACCACCCCGGTCACGGACATCACGGGCGCCCGCGTGCTCGCGAAGCTCGGCGACTCGGTCACCACCGACCACATCTCCCCGGCCGGTGCCATCAAGGCCGACACCCCGGCCGGCAAGTACCTCACCGAGCACGGTGTGGAGCGTCGTGACTTCAACTCCTACGGCTCGCGCCGAGGCAACCACGAGGTCATGATCCGCGGCACCTTCGCCAACATCCGCCTGCGCAACCAGATCGCGCCGGGCACCGAGGGCGGCTTCACCCGCGACTTCACCCAGGCCGACGGTCCGGTGTCGTTCATCTACGACGCCTCGCAGAACTACCAGGCCGCCGGCACCCCGCTGGTCATCCTCGGTGGCAAGGAGTACGGCTCCGGCTCGTCCCGCGACTGGGCGGCCAAGGGCACGGCCCTCCTCGGCGTCAAGGCCGTCATCACCGAGTCGTACGAGCGCATCCACCGCTCGAACCTCATCGGCATGGGCGTCCTGCCGCTGCAGTTCCCGGCCGGCCAGAACGCCGACTCCCTCGGCCTGACCGGCGAGGAGACCTTCTCCATCACCGGCATCACCGAGCTGAACGACGGCACCACGCCGAGCACGGTCAAGGTCACCACCGACACTGGTGTCGAGTTCGACGCGGTCGTCCGCATCGACACCCCCGGTGAGGCGGACTACTACCGCAACGGCGGCATCATGCAGTACGTGCTGCGCAACCTGATCCGCGGCTAAGGATCAGCAGTAGCGCAGAAGTAAGGGCCGGTCTCCATGGAGACCGGCCCTTACGCATGGCCAGGTCAGCCGAGGAGTTCGATCTCCGCCAGCTCACCCGAACCCGTCGCCACCAGGCGGTACTTCGCGTACGCCCCCGGCTTCGCCACCGAGAACACCCGGGTCTGGCGCGCCCACGCGAACGACTCACCCGACCGCCGGTCCAGGTCCGCCCACGTCACGCCGTCCACCGAGCCCTGGAGCACCCAGCCGGCAGGCGCCTTCGTCCGGTCCGCCGACGAGGTGAGCGTGTACTGGACCGCCCGCACCGGACCGGACACCGGAAGCTCCACAGAACCAGCCACCGGCCCCGCCGTCACCGACGTGTCGTCGAACAGCGGACCCGCAGGCCCCGCGGCCTTGATCAGATCCGCCCGCGGCGCCGGCACCTTGTCGTCCTTGGTGATCGACACCGGGCCCGCCGAGGCGCCCGTGCCCCACGCCGACGGCTTCGGGCCCATGTCGAACTTCAGGGTCCCGCCCTTCGCGAGCAGCTCGTGCGGCAGCGCCGTCGAGTTCCACGCCACGCCGTTCAGCTTCACGCCCTGCACGTAGATGTTCCGGGCGCTGTTGCGCGGTGCCTCCACGACCAGCGTGCGGCCGTTGTCCATCCGCACCGTCGCCTTCGTGAAGAGCGGCGAGCCGATCGCGTACTCCCCGCTGCCCATCACCAGCGGATAGAAGCCGAGCGCCGAGAAGAGGAACCAGGCCGACTGCTCGCCGTTGTCCTCGTCGCCGTGGTAGCCCTGCCCGATCTCGCTGCCGGTGTAGAGCCGGGACAGCACCTCGCGGACCTTCTCCGCCGTCTTCCACGGCTGCCCGGCCGCGTCGTACATGTACGGCACGTGGTGCGCGACCTGGTTGGAGTGCCCGTACATGCCCATCCGCACGTCCCGGGCCTCGGTCATCTCGTGGATGACGCTGCCGTACGAGCCGGCCACGTCCGGCGAAGCCGTCTCGGGCGTCGAGAAGTACAGGTCCAGCTTCTTGGCGAGGCCGGAGCGCCCGCCGTACAGACTGGCCAGACCGCGCGAGTCCTGCGGCACGGCGAAGGCCGCGCCCCAGCCGTTGGTCTCGGTGTAGTCGTAGCCCCAGATCCTCGGGTCGTACGACTCCGAGGGCACCCGCCAGGCGCCCTGCGCGTCCCGGCCCTGGAAGAAACCGGCCTTCGTGTCGAAGAGCGCCACGTACTTCCGGGCCCGGTCGAGGAAGTAGGCCGACTCCTCGGCGTACCGCTTCTCGCCGGTCTTCCTGTAGAGCGCCTGGCCCATCCTCGCGATGCCGTAGTCGTTGAGGTAGCCCTCCAGGGACCAGGACATGCCCTCGGCGGTCGCGGTCGACGCGTAGCCGGTGAAGGGGGAGGTCTCCATGCCCTTGCGGCCGACCCCGCGGCTCGGCGGGGCGACGGTCGCGTTCTTCAGGGCCGCCTCGTACGCCGCCTCCGCGTCGAAGTCGACGCCCTTGACGTACGCGTCCGCGAAGGCCACGTCCGACGAGGTGCCGGTCATCAGGTCCGCGTAGCCGGGGGAGGACCAGCGGGAGATCCAGCCGCCGTCCTTGTACTGCTGCACGAAGCCGTCGACCAGCTCACCCGCCTTGTTCGGGGTGAGGAAGGAGTAGGCCGGCCAGGTGGTGCGATAGGTGTCCCAGAAGCCGTTGTTGACGTACGCCTTGCCGTCGACGATCTTCGCGCCGGTACGGGTCGGGGTGTCCGGCCCGGCCGGGGCGCTGAAGGGGCTGGCGTACTTGTACGTCGAACCGACCTTCTCCGAGGCCGAGTTGGGGTACAGGTACAGCCGGTACAGGCTGGAGTAGAGCGTCACCAGCTGGGCGTGGCTCGCGCCCTCCACCGTCACCCGGCCGAGCACCTCGTCCCAGGCGTCCTGCGCCCGCTCGCGCACGGTGTCGAAGGAGGTGCCCTCCGGGATCTCGTCGGCGAGGTTGGCCTTCGCCTGGTCCACGGAGATCAGCGAGGTCGCGATCCGCAGGTTCACCGTGCGGTCCGCGCCCGCGTCGAAGCGGAGGCGGCCCTTCACGCCCTGCGCCGCGGAGTCCGTGACCGGCGCGTCGAAGACGCCGTACACGAACATCCGGCCCGCGCCCGTCGACAGCCCGCTCTTCACGTCCGAGAAGCCGGTGAAGGAACGGGTCGCCGGGTCGAGGGTCAGCCCGCCCTGGTCGGTGACGTTGTCGAGGACCACGCTCGCGTCGTCACCGGGGAAGCGGAAGCGCATCACGGCCGCGTGGTCCGACGGCGCCACCTCCGCCTTCAGACCGTTGGTGAAGGTGACCCCGTACGCGTACGGCTTCGCCGACTCGTCGGTGTGCCGGAACGGCAGCGCGCGGGCCCCCTTGTCGGTCGGCGCGGTGCCGGCCGCCGCCGAGGGCATCACCTGGAAGGTCTGCCGGTCGCCCATCCAGGGGCTGGGCTGATGGCTGACGGACAGCGCCTGGAGGGCCGGCAGATTGTCCGCGTTGTTGCCGCGCGCGTACTCGTAGATCCAGCTCTGCGTGGACGCGTTGGTCACCGGCGTCCAGAAGTTGAAGCCATGGGGCACGGCCGCGGCGGGGAAGGTGTTGCCGCGCGAGAAGGAGCCGGAGGAGTGGGTGCCGCGGGTCGTCGAGGCGTACTCCGACAGGCGCGCGTAGGGCTCCTGCGGGGTCTTCGGCGCGATCGAGACGTCGTCGATCCAGCCCTGGAACTTGCCCGGACCCTTGGGGGAGTCGTACGCCACCAGGATCCGGTCCACGGTCTTTCCGTCGGCGACCTCGCCGATCCGGGCCGTGACCTGGTTCCACTGGTTGACGTAGAGGCGCTTGGCCGCGCCCTGGCCCTGCGGGGTGAGCGGCCCGCCGTACGAGTCCGTCGCGCCGAGCTCGCTCAGATAGGTGCCGTCGGTGAAGGCGAGGTCCACGGAGACGTTCGTGGCCGGATAGTTCAGGTCGGTCTCGGAGGCCGACATCGACGGGAAGATCTTGTACGAGAGCTCGGTGTTGCGGACGATCCGGGTGTCGACGTCGAAGACCTTGTTGTACGAGTACGCCCGGCCCTCGCCCTGGTGGGTGCCCGCGTAGCGCAGCGCCCGCTTCCCGGTGTAGCCGGCCCCGGCCTTGGCGGTGGGGGAGCCGCTGGGGCCGCGGTCGACGGCGCTGCGCATCTCCTCGGGGACGGGCTGGGAGGTGTCGCCGTTCGAGAACTGGAGGTCGGCGAGCTGGGTCAGGCCCGCGCCCGCGTTCTTCGTGATCTCCAGGCGGTAGTGGGCGTAGGAAGCCCCGGCACCGCCGGCCGCGCCCGGGATGTCGTACGTCTTCGTCTCGAAGCGCTTCGCGAAGCTCTCGCCGCTGCGGGTGTCGAGGACGGTCCAGGTCTTCCCGTCGGCCGAGCCCTTGAGGGTCCAGTCCTTCGGGTCGCGCTCGGCGGCGTCGTTGGCCGAGGTCAGCGCGTAGCTCGCGAGCCTCACCGGCTCGTCGGTGTCGAACTCGAGCCAGGCGGTGGGCTCGAAGACCAGCCATTTTGTGCCGGGTTGGAGGTCGACCAGGTTCTCCTTGACCTCGCCCGCGCCCGCGTTCTCGCCGCTGGCCCGTACGTCGGTGACCCGGTCGGTCACATTGCCCGGAATTCCGGTGACGAATCCGCCGTCGACACCGGATGCGCGCTTGGTTCCGTCGGGGCCGACGTCGACGGTGTTCCGCCAGGTCGGCTGGGTTTCGTCCGCTTCGAAGGAGCTGCTGAACTCCCGTGCGGTGGTGCCGGATGCGGAGGTGTCGGATTCACCCGATCGGCCCGGAAGCGCCTGAGCCACCGTAGGGGTGAGGCTCAGGACCAGTGCCGCCGAGGCCGCAAGAGAGACCGCTCTGAGATGGGGGCGCATGCCGTGTCGTCGCTCCTGCCGCTGGTTCTAGACAACGTTGTCAATCCGATTGCGCGAGCACCCAGGAAAGGGGTGAAGGATGCCTGGTGTCAAGGGTGTTGACAGTAATCCGCAGGAGGAAACGGGGCAGAAACACCGTCGTCGATCGGGAGGTCTCAACTCGGAGAAGACTGCACGGGAAAGCTGGTTTCGATCTTGCTCCCGCGAAGGGAAGTGGACTATACCTGTCGGCGTCCAGCCCGTCGTCGCGGAAACGCGGAAACCAACGACGGCCCGGCGCCTGCACGACCCAGCTGCAATTGACCGCGGTGGCGGGGCCCTTCGCCTGAGGCGAACTTCCACGGGCGACCGGTACACCGCCTGAGTCCTGAATGAAGGAATGAAGGCGAGGACTTGAGCATGGGATCCACCTCCGCCCCGAAGGGTGACGGTCTCGGCCGTCGCGATCTGATCAAGCGTTCCGCCGCACTCGGTCTGATCTCGGTGCCCACGATGAGTTTCCTGTCCGCGTGCGCCTCCAGCGGGGGCGACGACTCGGGCACCGACAAGCCCAAGGGCGAGAAGACGAAGGACAATCCGTTCGGCGTCGCCAAGGGCGGCAAGATCGACGTCGTGGTCTTCAAGGGCGGATACGGAGACGACTACGCCAAGGCGTGGGAGGCCAGCTTCAACAAGAAGTGGGGCACCTCCGCGACCCACACCGGCACCCAGGAGATCACCGGCAAGCTCCAGCCGCGCTTCAACGCCGGCAACCCGCCGGACATCGTCGACGACTCGGGTGCCCAGCAGATCAAGGTCGACGTCCTGAACAAGAACGGGCAGCTGCTCGACCTGGCCGAGGTCCTCGACGCGCCGTCGATCGACGACCCGGGCAAGAAGGTCCGCGACACCCTGATCCCCGGCACCCTCGACGCGGGCGTCATCGAGGGCAAGACCGTCGCCCTCAACTACATCTACACGGTGTGGGGTCTGTGGTATTCCGGCAAGCTCTTCAAGGAGAAGGGCTGGACCGAGCCGAAGACCTGGGACGAGTTCCTGGCCATCTGCAAGGACGCCACCGCCCAGGGCATCGGCGGCCTCGCCCACCAGGGCAAGTACCCGTACTACATCAACGTCGCCATCATGGACCTGATCGCCAAGACCGGCGGTCTGGAGGCCATGAAGGCCATCGACAACCTCGACCCCAAGGCCTTCGTCGGCTCCGACGCGGCCAAGGCGGCCGTCGAGGCGATCTACGAGGTGGTCGAGAAGGGCTACCTGATGCCCGGCACCAACGGCCTGGAGCACACCGAGTCCCAGACCCGCTGGAACCAGTACAAGGCCGCCTTCATCACCTGCGGCTCCTGGCTGGAGAACGAGCAGCTGAAGCAGACCCCGGCCGACTTCGACATGAAGTTCATGCCGATGCCGCTGCTGCCCGGCAGCAAGATGCCGTACGAGGCGATCCGCGCCGGCTCCGGCGAGCCCTTCATCATCCCCGCCAAGGCCAAGAACCTGTCCGAGGCGAAGGAGTTCATGCGGATGATGCTCTCCAAGGAGTGGTCGACGCTGTTCGCCAAGGAGGCCAACTCGCTCACCATCCTCGCCGACGGCGTGGACCCGAGCGTCAAGCTGCGCCCGGGCACCCAGTCCACGGTGGAGGCCTCCAAGAAGGCCGGCACCAACACGTTCCGCTACCTGTACTCCGAGTGGTACAGCGAGATGGACACCGAGATCCAGAACGCCTCCAACGAGCTGATGGCCAAGCGCATCCAGCCCGCGGAATGGCTGAAGCGGGCCCAGGCCGCGGTCGACAAGGCGGCCAAGGACCCGGCGTCCAAGAAGAACCACCGCGACTGACGCGCGGACGCGGACAGCACTCGCGTATCACTCCGCCGGGGACATCAGGGACAGGAACGCCATGCGCAAAGGGCAGTACAAGTTCGTCACGGGATTCCTCTTCATACCCGTGGCCCTCTATCTGGTCTTCGTCATCTGGCCGTACCTCCAGACGTTCGGCTACTCGCTGACGGACTGGAAAGGCCAGTCGCAGACCTTCTCCTTCGTCGGCTTCGACAATTACGCCGCCCTCCTCGAGGACGACGTCTTCCTGGGAGCGGTCTGGCACAACATCCTGTTCCTGGTGTTCATCCCGGTGATCACCATTCTGCTCGCCCTCTTCTTCGCGTTCATGGTGAACGCGGGCGGGCGCGGCAGGGCCGGCGGCGTCTCGGGCGTCGCCGGGTCGAAGTTCTACAAAGTGGTCTACTTCTTCCCGCAGGTGCTCTCGCTGGCGATTCTCGCGGTGCTCTTCGGCGCCGTGTACCGCAGCGACACCGGCGGCATGCTCAACGGCCTGCTCCTGAAACTCGGCCTCATCGACGCCGACCACCCGGTGGAATGGCTCAACGAGCCCGATTTCGTCCTCTGGGCCCTCATCGCGGTCATCGTCTGGCACGGCGTCGGCTTCTACCTGGTGCTGTTCTCGGCCGCCATGCAGTCCATCCCGAGGGACATCTACGAGGCCGCGCTGATCGACGGCGCCGGCCGCGCCCAGTCCTTCTTCCGCATCACCCTGCCGCTGCTGTGGGACTCCGTGCAGACCGCCTGGGTCTACCTCGGCATCGTCGCCATGGACATGTTCGTCCTCGTGTCCACCATGACCTCGGGTTCCTTCGGCGGCGGCCCGGACCACCACAGCGAGACGATGTCCACGGTCATGATGCGGAACTTCCTCTACTTCGGTAAGAGCGGTTACGCGTGCGCCATGGGCGTGGTCATGCTGCTGCTCACCCTGATCGTGTCCGTGGTCACGCTGCGCGCCACCCGCCGCGAGCGCCTCGAGTTCTGAGCGGGAGAACCCACGATGACTGCACCCATGAAGAAGTCCGACACCCAGACGTCCGACCCCCAGACGTCCGACGCCACCACCGCCGGCGGGGCCGCCGTGCCGCGCCAGCGCGCGGCCGGCAAGGGGAGCACCCCGGCCCCGGGCCCGGCCCGTGAGGGCGTCGTCCTGAACGTCTTCTCGCACGGCTTCCTCGCCGTGTGGGCCCTGCTGATCGTGCTGCCGCTGCTGTGGCTGGTGCTCAGCTCCTTCAAGACCGACGCGCAGATCGCGGGCTCGGCCTTCGGCTGGCCGTCGAACTGGTCCTTCGACGTCTTCACCCGGGCCTGGGACAAGGGCATCGGCGACTACTTCCTCAACACCGTCATCGTCCTGGTGTTCTCGGTGCCGCTGACCATGCTCTTCGGTTCGATGGCGGCGTACGTGCTGGCCCGCTACCGGTTCTGGGGCAACCGGCTCAT
The DNA here is from genome assembly GCF_040650755.1 of Streptomyces sp. NPDC048623. Taxonomy (NCBI): domain Bacteria; kingdom Bacillati; phylum Actinomycetota; class Actinomycetes; order Kitasatosporales; family Streptomycetaceae; genus Streptomyces; species Streptomyces sp. NPDC048623. The sequence continues at coordinate 29,088 of NZ_JBEZHV010000007.1, read as the reverse complement.
CTACTACTTCTTCGTGGCCGGCGCGATGTTCCCGGTCTTCCTGGCGCTCGTCCCGCTCTTCTTCATGGTGAAGATGCTCGGGATGCTCAACACCTACCAGGGCCTGATCCTGGTGTACGTCGCCTACTCGATGCCGTTCACCGTCTTCTTCATGCACTCCTTCTTCCGGACGCTGCCGACGGCGGTCTTCGAGGCGGCGATCCTGGACGGGGCCTCGCACACCCGGGCCTTCTTCCAGGTGATGCTGCCGATGGCCAAGCCGGGTCTGATCAGCGTCGGCATCTTCAACACGCTCGGGCAGTGGAACCAGTTCATCCTGCCGACGGTGCTGATGCAGCCGCAGAGCGGTGACGACCCGGAGCGCTACGTGCTGACCCAGGGCCTGATCCAGCTCGAGCAGCAGCAGGGCTACGCGACCGACCTGCCGGTGCTCTTCGCCGGTGTCACCATCGCCATGATCCCGATGCTGGTCGTGTACCTGTCCTTCCAGCGGCAGGTCCAGGCGGGTCTCACTTCGGCCACGCTCAAGTAACGAGAACGTCGCTCAGGTCCGGCCCTCGGAGACACGGTCTCCGGGGGCCGGACCTTTTCGTTCCGGATTCGACTACCGTCGAGGACTTGACGGCGGCAAGCCCCACAGCGGAGCTTGGAGTTCATAACTTGTACACGTCGTAGGGTGGAGAGAGTCAATGGAGACTCCGGGGTCGCAGTCCTCGCTGCACCGGGCCAATCTCGAGCGGGTCGTCCGGGCTGTCCGGATGGCCGGATCGCTCACCCAGGCGGAGATCGCCCGGACGACCGGCCTGTCCGCCGCCACGGTCTCCAACATCGTGCGGGAGCTGAAGGACGGGGGCACCGTCGAGGTCACCCCGACCTCGGCGGGGGGCCGCCGGGCCCGCAGCGTCTCGCTCAGCGGTGACGCCGGCATCGTCATAGGGGTGGACTTCGGGCACACCCACCTGCGCGTCGCGGTGGGCAACCTGGCGCACCAGGTCCTCGCCGAGGAGTCGGAGCCGCTGGACGTCGACGCCTCCGCCGCCGAGGGGTTCGACCGGGCGGAACAGCTGGTCAGCAGGCTGATCGAGGCCACCGGCATCGCCCGGGCCAAGGTCATCGGGGTCGGCCTCGGCGTGCCGGGCCCGATCGACGTCCCCTCCGGCCGCCTCGGCTCCACCTCGATCCTGCCGGGCTGGAGCGGGATCAACCCCGCCGACGAGCTCTCGGCGCGCCTCGGGGTGCCCGTGCACGTCGACAACGACGCCAACCTCGGCGCGCTGGGCGAGCTGGTGTGGGGCAGCGGGCGGGGCGTCAAGGACCTCGCGTACATCAAGGTGGCCAGCGGCGTCGGCGCCGGTCTGGTGATCGACGGGCGGGTCTACCGGGGCCCGGGCGGCACGGCCGGCGAGATCGGGCACATCACGCTCGACGAGTCCGGCCCGGTGTGCCGCTGCGGCAACCGGGGCTGCCTGGAGACCTTCACGGCCGCCCGTTACGTACTGCCGCTGCTGCAGCCCAGCCACGGGCCGGATCTGACGATGGAGCGGGTGGTCCAGCTGGCCCGCGAGGGTGATCCGGGCTGCCGCCGGGTGATCGCGGACGTCGGCCGGTACATCGGCAGCGGTGTCGCCAACCTCTGCAATCTCCTGAACCCGAGCCGGGTGATCCTCGGCGGTGACCTGGCGGAGGCCGGGGAGCTGGTCCTGGGGCCCATCAGGGACTCCGTGTCGCGTTACGCGATCCCCAGCGCCGCCCGGCACCTCTCGGTGGCTCCTGGGGCCCTGGGCGGCCGCGCGGAGGTACTCGGCGCGCTCGCCCTCGTACTCAGCGAGATGGGCGATTCAAGTCTTTTGCAGGGTTCTGAGGGTGGCCATCAGGGCTCTTCGGCGGGCTCGGCGTCGGCGCGTACACCCGCGTTCACTTAGATAACGAATGGCACCGTTGCCATCTCGTTAAGGATTTACTTCTTGACGATGACCCGGCGGCCGAGTTGACTTCCAGCCACCTCGGCCGCAACGTCGCGGCCTCGTCAGGGAGGCAACACCACATGAACGCAGTGACGCGACGCGTCGTCATAGGCACGGCCGCGGTTTCCATGGCCCTCTCGATCGCCGCCTGTGGCAAGGCCGGCGACAACGGCGCGGACGGCGCCGCCGGTGGCGACACCAAGACCATCGGTCTGCTCCTGCCGGAGAACAAGACCACGCGCTACGAGACCTTCGACCGCCCGATCATCGAGGCGAAGATCAAGGCCCTCTGCGCCGACTGCGAGGTCAAGTACAACAACGCCGCGCAGGACACCGAGACGCAGAAGAAGCAGTTCGACGCCCTCGTCACCCAGGGCGTGAAGGTCATCATCCTGGACTCGGTCGACTACAAGGCCACCAAGTCCTGGGTGCAGCAGGCCGAGAAGAAGGGCGTCAAGGTCGTCGCGTACGACCGCCTGGCCGAGGGCCCGATCTCCGCCTACGTCTCGTACGACAACGAGAAGATCGGCCGCCTGCAGGGCGAGGCCCTGGTGAAGGCGCTCGGCGCCAACGCCAAGGACGCCAACGTTGTCATGATCAACGGCTCGCCGACCGACCCGAACGCCCCGCTGTTCAAGAAGGGTGCCCACAGCGCCATCGACAGCGCCGTGAAGAAGGTCGTCTACGAGCAGGACATCCCGGACTGGTCCCCGGACGAGGCCAACAAGAAGATGGGTGCCGCCATCGACTCCCTGGGCAAGACCGGCTTCCAGGGCGTGTACTCCGCCAACGACGGCATGGCCGGCGGCATCATCACCGCCCTCGCCAAGCAGGGCGTCAAGGTCCCGGTCGGCGGCCAGGACGCCGAACTCGCGGGTCTGCAGCGCATCCTGAAGGGCGACCAGGCCTTCACGATCTACAAGCAGATCAAGCCCGAGGCCGAGACCACCGCCGAGATCGCCGTCAAGCTCCTCAAGGGCGAGAAGATCGACGACCTCGTCCCGGTCAAGGTCGACAGCCTCACCGGTGAGTTCAAGGGCATCCCGGCGAAGCTCTACGACGCGCAGGTCGTGACCAAGGAGAACATCGCCTCCACGATCATCGCGGACAACGTCTACAAGGCGGCCGACATCTGCACCGCCGAGTACAAGGCGGCCTGCGACGCGGCGGGCATCAAGTAACCCCGGCCGCTCCACGGAACCGGTCCGGCGCACCCGCCCCGTTCAACGCCCCGCAAGCGGGGGCGGGGCGCCGGACTCCCCTCGTACTCCTCAGTCTTTTGCAGCACAGCCCCGCCGGTCAGGCGGCGAAGGAGATGATTCACGTGTCCGCTACGCCCGTGCTGGCGTTGCGCGGGGTCTCCAAGCGGTTCGGCGCCGTCCAGGTGCTCACCGATGTCGATCTGGAGATCCATGCCGGAGAGGTTGTCGCCCTCGTGGGTGACAACGGCGCCGGCAAGTCCACCCTCGTCAAGACGATCTCGGGTGTTCACCCGATCGACGAGGGCACCATCGAGTGGGACGGCCGTCCGGTCCAGATCACCCGGCCCCACGACTCCCAGAACCTCGGCGTCGCGACCGTCTACCAGGACCTGGCGCTCTGCGACAACCTCGACGTCGTCGCCAACCTGTTCCTCGGCAGCGAGCTCAGCTCCGGCTCCGTCCTCGACGAGATCGCCATGGAGAAGCGCGCCCGGGAGCTCCTCGACACCCTGTCGATCCGGATCCCGTCGGTCCGCATACCCGTGGCCGCCCTCTCCGGCGGCCAGCGCCAGGTCGTGGCCATCGCCCGCGCCCTGATCGGCGACCCGAAGATCGTGATCCTGGACGAGCCCACCGCCGCCCTCGGCGTCGAGCAGACCGCACAGGTGCTCGACCTGGTGGAGCGGCTGCGCGAGCGCGGCCACGGCGTCATCCTCATCAGCCACAACATGGCCGACGTCCGCGCCGTCGCGGACAAGGTCGCCGTGCTCCGGCTCGGCCGCAACAACGGTGTCTTCGACGTCGCCGACACCACCCACGAGACGATCATCGCCGCCATCACCGGAGCCACGGACAACGCCGTGACCCGCCGCCAGGCGCGCAAGGCCGAGACCGCCGAGAAGGAGGACGCGAAGTGAGCGACCTCGCCAAGACCCCCGAGACGGCCGAGGCCACCGAGACGGCAGAGGGCACCGGGGCTGCCGGGGCCACCGAGGCTCCGGAAGCCACCGAGGCTCCGGCGGCCGCCGAGGTCACCGCCGCTGCCGAGACCGCCGCCGCTCCCGAGGCTTCCGAGGCTGCGGCGCCCGCCCAGGAGTCCGCGGCCCCCGTCCCGGCCGTCGACCCCCGCCTCCTCGTCCGCGAGGAGGGCATCAAGGGCTACTGGACCGAGTTCACCCGCAAGATCCGCGGCGGCGAGCTCGGCTCCCTCCCCGTGATCCTCGGCCTGATCGTCATCGCGACCGTCTTCCAGCTCCAGAACAGCAACTTCCTGTCCGCGAGCTCGGTCGCCAACGTCGCCGTGTACGCCTCCGGTCTCGGCATCATGGCCGTCGGCATCGTGTTCGTGCTCGTCCTCGGCGAGATCGACCTCTCCATGGGCTCGGTCGCCGGTGTGGGTGCCGCCGTCTGGGCCGGCCTCCAGGTCAGCAACGGCATGAACGAATGGCTCGCCATCGTGCTCGCCGTGCTCTCCGGCACCGCCATCGGCGCGCTGCACGGCTTCTTCTTCGCCAAGATCGGCGTCCCCGCCTTCGTGGTCACCCTGGCCGGCTTCCTCGGCTGGATGGGCCTCCAGGAATGGCTCATGGGCGGCGAGGGCTCCATCAACACGCCGTCCGGCAGCGTGGTGGAGAACCTCACCAACTACTTCTTCGCCGACAAGTTCGCCGCCTACGGCCTCGCGATCCTCGCCGTCGCCGCGTACCTCTTCTCGCTGCTGCGCGACAGCAGCCGCCGCAAGGCCGCGCTGCTCCCGGCCCGCCCGGTCAGCGAGATCGTGCTGCGCACCGGTGTCGTCGCCGTCCTGGTCTTCGTCGTCGCGTACGTGATGAACGAGCCCGCCGGCGCCCGCGGCCTGCCGCTCGCCCTGGTGCTCTTCCTCGCCGTCCTGGTGCTCGCCGACTTCGTCGCCCGCCGCACCCTCTTCGGCCGCAAGGTCTTCGCGGTCGGCGGCAACGCCGAGGCGGCCCGCCGCGCCGGCATCAACGTCGACCTGGTCCGGATCGCCGTCTTCGCGATCTCCGGCACCCTCGCCGCCTTCGGCGGCCTGTTCATCGCCAGCCTCTCCGGCGGCGCGACCAAGAGCCTCGGCGGCGGCAACACCCTGATGCTGGTCATCGCGGCGGCCGTGATCGGCGGCACCAGCCTCTTCGGCGGCCGCGGCAAGGTCTGGTCGGCGCTCCTGGGCATGATCGTCATCCAGTCGATCCAGCAGGGCCTGAACATGATCGGCATGTCCAACGCCATCCAGAACATGATCACCGGCGCGGTGCTCCTCGCCGCCGTCGTGATCGACTCGGTCTCCCGCCGTACGCAGAAGACCGCGGGCCGCGCGTAAGGACCTTGTAACCCGCATCACGTACAGTCCGCCCGGCGCCGGGAAACCGGCGCCGGGCACTGCTGCGTCCGGATCAACGGACGCGTACGGATGCGTCCGCACGGATCATCGGCGTGTCGGCCATCCGGGTGGCGCCTGAGCCCCGGCCCGATGCCCACGATCCGGGACGGAACATTAGACTCGACAAATCGGCAAGCTCGACCAGTTCAAAACAAGGAGGCACGGGTGGCGCTGCTGACCCGTATCAGGGGACCGCGAGACCTGGACCGGCTCTCCTCGGAACAGCTGGAACAGCTGGCCGGCGAGATCAGGACCTTCCTCGTGGACGCCGTCTCCAAGACCGGCGGGCACCTCGGCCCCAACCTGGGCGTGGTCGAACTGACCATCGCCCTGCACCGCGTCTTCGACTCGCCCAAGGACCGGGTCCTGTGGGACACCGGCCACCAGAGCTATGTGCACAAGCTGCTCACCGGCCGCCAGGACTTCTCCAAGCTCAAGATGAAGGGCGGCCTGTCCGGCTACCCCTCGCAGGCCGAGTCCGAGCACGACGTCATCGAGAACTCGCACGCCTCGACCGTCCTCGGCTGGGCCGACGGCCTCGCCAAGGCCAACGAGGTCCTGAAGAAGGACGACCACGTCGTCGCCGTCATCGGCGACGGCGCGCTGACCGGCGGCATGGCCTGGGAGGCGCTCAACAACATCGCCGACGCCAAGGACCGCCAGGTCGTCATCGTCGTCAACGACAACGAGCGCTCCTACGCCCCCACGATCGGTGGCCTCGCCAACCACCTGGCGACCCTGCGCACCACCGACGGCTACGAGCGCTTCCTCGCCCGCGGCAAGGACATCCTGGAGCGCACCCCGGTCGTCGGGAAGCCGCTCTACGAGACCCTGCACGGCGCCAAGAAGGGCCTGAAGGACTTCATCGCCCCGCAGGGCATGTTCGAGGACCTGGGCCTGAAGTACGTCGGCCCGATCGACGGCCACGACATCGAGGCCCTGGAGTCCGCGCTGACCCGCGCCAAGCGCTTCGGCGGCCCGGTCATCGTGCACTGCCTCACCGAGAAGGGCCGCGGCTACCAGCCGGCCCTGCAGGACGAGGCCGACCGCTTCCACGCGGTCGGCAAGATCCACCCGGACACCGGTCTGCCGATCGCCTCCTCGGGCGCCGACTGGACCAGCGTCTTCGGCGAGGAGATGGTCGCCCTCGGCAAGGAGCGCGAGGACATCGTCGCCATCACGGCGGCCATGCTCCAGCCGGTCGGCCTCGACAAGTTCGCCAAGGCCTTCCCGGAGCGGGTCTTCGACGTCGGCATCGCCGAGCAGCACGCCGCGGTCTCCGCGGCCGGCCTGGCGACCGGCGGCCTGCACCCGGTCTTCGCGGTCTACGCGACCTTCCTCAACCGCGCCTTCGACCAGGTCCTGATGGACGTGGCCCTGCACAAGTGCGGCGTCACCTTCGTGCTCGACCGGGCCGGTGTCACCGGCACCGACGGCGCCTCGCACAACGGCATGTGGGACATGTCGATCCTCCAGGTCGTGCCCGGCCTGCGGCTCGCCGCCCCGCGCGACGCCGACCAGGTCCGCGCCCAGCTGCGCGAGGCCGTCGAGGTCACCGACGCCCCCACCGTGGTGCGCTTCTCCAAGGGCGCGGTCGGCCCCGCGGTCCCGGCGCTGCGCCGGGTCGGCGGCATGGACGTGCTGCGCGAGGCCGGCTCCGACACGCCGGACGTGCTGCTCGTCTCGGTCGGCGCGCTCGCCCCGATGTGCCTGGAGATCGCCGGTCTCCTCGACAAGCAGGGCATCTCCACCACGGTGATCGACCCGCGCTGGGTCAAGCCCGTCGACGAGGCCCTGGCCCCGCTCGCCGAGCAGCACCGCGTCGTCGTCACCGTCGAGGACAACAGCCGCGTCGGCGGCGTCGGCTCCGCCGTGGCGCAGGCGCTGCGCGACGCGGGCGTGGACGTGCCGCTGCGCGACTTCGGCATCCCGCCGCGCTTCCTCGACCACGCCTCCCGGGGCGAGGTCCTGGCGGAGATCGGCCTGACCGCCCCGGACATCGCCCGCCAGGTCACCGGTCTGGTCTCGCGCCTGGACGGCAGGTTCGAGAGCAGCAGCCAGGCCGTGGAGCCCGCCCGCGACTGACGGGCGACCGGGGCGGGACGGCGGGCCTGAGGGCGGGCCCGACGGTGGGCCTGACGGTGGGCCCGACGGTGGGCCTGACGGTGGGCCCGGCGGTGGGCCTGACGGTGGGCCCGGCGGTGGGCCTGACGGCCGGGCCGGGCCCCGTACCTCACCCGGTGTCACCTCACCCGGCGTCACCCTTGGGCCGGTCGGCTCACTCTTCGGAGTGCCGACCGGCCCTTCCGCGTGCATCCTGGCCTGAGGGCGGGCAGCCCTTTGCCAGGGAGGTACGACGTGAGCACGGACCAGCAGCCACGCGCGAACGACGGATTGTTCCGCACCAAGTCGGTCGAGCAGTCGATCCGCGACACCGAGGAGCCCGAACACGCGCTCAAGAAGTCCCTGTCCGCGTGGGACCTGACGGTCTTCGGCGTCGGCGTCATCATCGGCACCGGCATCTTCGTGCTCACCGGCAAGGTGGCCAAGGAGAACGCGGGCCCGGCGACCGCCCTCGCGTTCGTCGCCGCCGGCATCGTCTGCGCCCTCGCCGCCCTGTGCTACGCGGAGTTCGCGTCGACCGTGCCGGTCGCCGGTTCGGCGTACACCTTCGCGTACGCCTCCATCGGCGAGCTGCCGGCCTGGATCATCGGCTGGGACCTCGTCCTGGAGTTCGCGCTCGGCACGGCGGTGGTGGCGGTCGGCTGGTCCGGCTACGTCCGCTCGCTGATGGACAACATCGGCTGGCACCTGCCCGCTTCACTCGAAGGGCCGGACGTCCCGGGCGGCACCTTCGACCTGCTGGCGTTCATCCTGGTCCTGGTGCTCACCGTGGTCCTGGTCATCGGCATGAAGCTGTCCGCCCGGATCACCGCCCTGGTCGTCGCGATCAAGGTCACCGTGGTCATGATCGTGATCGTCGCGGGCCTGTTCTTCATCGTCGGCGACAACTACAAGCCGTTCATCCCGCCCGCGGTGACCCCGGAGACCGGCGGCGGCTGGGAGACCGCCCCGCTGATCCAGCTGATGTTCGGCTACGAGCCCACCAACTTCGGCGTCATGGGCATCTTCACCGCCGCGTCCGTGGTCTTCTTCGCCTTCATCGGCTTCGACGTGGTGGCCACCGCCGCCGAGGAGACCAAGATGCCGCAGCGCGACATGCCCCGCGGCATCCTCGGCTCGCTCCTCATCTGCACCGTGCTGTACGTCGCGGTCGCCCTGGTCGTCACCGGTATGCAGCACTACACGGAACTGTCCGTCAGCGCCCCGCTCGCCGACGCCTTCAAGGCCGTCGGGCACCCCTTCTACGCGGGCGTGATCAGCTTCGGCGCCGCCATCGGCCTCACCACGGTCTGTCTGATCCTGCTGCTCGGCCAGACCCGCGTGTTCTTCGCGATGAGCCGCGACGGACTGCTGCCGCGCTTCTTCTCCCACACCCACCCGCGGTTCCGGACCCCGTACCGGCCGACCATCCTGCTCGGCGGGATCATCGCCATCGTCTCCGGCTTCACCAGCATCAACGAGCTGGCGACGCTGGTGAACATCGGCACCCTGTTCGCCTTCGTCATGGTCGCCGTCGGCGTCATCATCCTCCGCCGCACCCGCCCCGACCTGCACCGCGCCTTCCGCACCCCGTGGGTCCCGGTGCTGCCGATCCTCTCCATCGCCGCCTCGCTGTGGCTGATGCTGAACCTGCCGGGCGAGACCTGGCTCCGCTTCGCCATCTGGATGATCATCGGCTTCTTCGTCTACTTCCTGTACGGCCGCAGCCACAGCCGCCTCGGCAAGCTGGGCCCGGACGCGAAGTACTGAGACAGGGTCACGGGAGGGGCCGCTGCTACGGAAGGGCCCGCGGCCCGACGCAGCGCGCGCCCCACTCCTCCACCCTCCGCCGCAGCTCCCGGTCGGCCGTGACCACCAGACACGGCCGGCCGGCCGCGTTCCGGGCCAGCTCCGCGATCAGATCGTCGCCGCTGCCGGCCGCCTCCTCGACCCGTACCCCCGGCACCGCCACCACGCCCCGCGCCCGCCCCTCCAGGACGAGCACGATCTCGTACGGCCCGGAGTACGGCCCCTCCACCGGCCCGCCCCGCTCGGCGAGCCGGTCCCGCAGCCGCTCGGCGGCCCCGCGCCGGTCCTTCCACCAGCCGTCGGGAACCGAGCCGACCACGTTGGCGCCGTCGACGATCAGCAGCGGGAGAGTCATGCGCTACAGGATGTCAGCTCCGTGAGCCGCCGGTGGCGGGCGACTTCTTGGCCTCGTCCGGGATCTCGGTGTCCTCGCGGATCGACGTCCACAGCTTGGAGGCGTTGGGCTCGTACGCGACGACGCGGTTGGGGTCCTTCTTGTCGTACGCGACCGGGAGCATGATCGTGTCCATGTCCACCGGGTCGACGCCGTTGAGGCTCTGGGCGTAGTCGCTCAGCGCCTTCAGGGACGCCAGTTCGGAGTCGGTGGTGAGCGCCTTCGTCATCGAGTCGGCGATCGTGTACGTCTTGGCGGGACTGCCAAGGAGGTCCTGCTTCTTCACCTCGGTGAGCAGGGCGGTGAGGAACCTCTGCTGGTTGCCGATGCGGCCGAGGTCGCTGCCGTCGCCGACGCCGTGCCGGGTACGGACGAAGGCGAGGGACTGGGTGCCGTCGAGGCGCTGCGAGCCGGCGGCCAGGTCGAGACCGGAGTGCTTGTCCTTGATGGGCTCGTCGATCCGGACGGTCACGCCGCCGATCGCGTCGACCAGGTCCTTGAACCCGGCGAAGTCGATCTCCAGGTAGTGGTCGAGCCGCACCCCGGACATCTTCTCGACGGTCTTCATCGTGCACGCGGGACCGTACTGCGCGTACACCGAGTTGAACATCACGCGCTCGGCGGACGGCGCCGTGCCGCCGCCCTTGCGGTTGCACTCCGGCCGGGTCACCAGCGTGTCCCGGGGAATGCTCACCGCGACCGCGCTGGTCCGGCCCTCGGGTATGTGCACGACCAGCGCCGTGTCCGACCGCGCCCCGCTCACCGCCGCCCCGTCCAGCGCCGCGTTGTCCCCGGCCCGCGAGTCGGACCCGAGGACGAGCAGGTTCTGCCCGGAGGCCGGCGCCTTCTCCGGCCGGTTGTCGCCCAGATCCTTGTCGAGGTCGACGGCGGCCTCGATGTTGCCGTCGAGGCTGGAGTACATCCAGTACCCGGTCCCGCCGCAGGCGAGCACGAGCACGAGCAGCGTCAGGAGCACGATCCGTCCGGTGCGGCGCTTGCGCTTCGGCGTCCTGCGGCCGTGCTCGCGCGGAAGGTCCTCCGTCTCGCCGTGGGCGGCGGGCGGGCGTATGTCCTGGGTCATGCGGCTGAGTCCTCGAGATCGGGCGGCCCGGCGGCCGGGACACGGAAACCCGGCCCCCCCAGGGCTGCAGGATCCGTGGGCTCCTTGCGAGTCGTGAAGTATAGGCGGAAGGTCCGGACGTGTGTGCGAGTGACCCGGCCGGTTATCGTCTTTCCGTTCACATCGAGATGAACGCAGTGAAACCGACGGAGAAACCGCAGGGGAGTGGAACGGTATGGCGCGCGCGACCGGTCGTCGTACCGGCGGATCGGCCGCCGTTCTGTCCGGCACCGCCGACACCGGCACGTCGTACGAGCCGTACGAGGACGCCGCCTCGCGCGGCGGACTCGTGGCGGTCGTCGTCGCCACCCCCTCCGACGCGCTGCCGCTGCTGTCCGCCCAGGCGCCGGGCCGCCCGGTCGCCGTGGTCAGCCTGTGGCACGGCGAACCCGGTGAACTCGACGACCTCGCACGGCGGCTCGACCGGGCCGCCGCGGCCGGCGCCGGGCCGCGCCCGGTCGGCCCGCCTCTCGTTCTCGGCCTGCCGGAGTGCACGCCGGACGACCCGGCGGCCCTCGCCCGGGCCGAGTCCGCCGTCCTCGACGCCCTGGCCGGCCTCGACCCGCTGCGTGTCGCCACCCTGGACCCCGACCCGGCGAGCGTGCCGGTGCCTGACGGCGAGCGGAAGTACGCCGTGATCGAGCCGCCCCGGCGCGGCTTCGCCGCCCTCGCCGCCCTGCGCGCCGCCCGCCGTCACCAGACCGGCACTGGTGTCCCAGTCTTCGTGGACTGCCGGCGTGCGGCCGTCGACCCACGCGCGCCGCTCGACCTCGCCGCCCGCTATCCGCGCCCGGTGCGTTGGCTGACCACCGGTACCGACGGGCGCCTCTCCGTCCATCTGCTCTCCGCCGGCGGTGTGCTGCGCTGGACCGAGCACACCCCGGGCGGCCCGGGGTGGACCGGCCCCGAGCCGCTGGACACCCCCGATCTGATGCCGGGTCTGTCCGTGGTGCAGGGCCCCGACGGCTATGTACGGCTGCTCGGCCTGCGCCGTACCGCGTCCACGCAGGGGCCTGCCCTGGACGTGGTCACGGCTGTGCAGTACCAGAGCGGCCGACCGCTCGGCCCGTGGACCCCGGTGGGCAATCCGAACGCCCGCGAGTGGCACAAGGCCCGCCGGCTCGGCTTCCCGGTGGGCGCCTTCGACGCTTCCGGCACCTTTCATGTCTTCGTCCGCAACGTCGGCGCGAGCATCAGCACCCGCCGCCAGGACCCCGCGGGCCGCTGGTCCGCCTGGGAGCACTTGCGCGGCCGGAAGGTCGCCGACGAACTCGTCGCCTTCCCTGCCTGGGACGGCGGGGTCGAGCTGGTCGCCCGGGTCCGGGACGGCGTCGCCGCGGTGCACTGGCACTACGACCCGGCCACCGGTGCCTGGACGGAGGACCGTTCGGTGCCGGTGAGCGCGGTGCCCGGCAGCCTGTCGGCCGCGCCCGAGGCCGGTGCCCTGCGCTACCGCTACGCGGAGACCAGCGAGGTCTGCGTCTGGCAGCCGGGCACGGGCGCCCCGGTCGGTCTGGGCGGTGGCGACGGCACCGGCCCGGTGGCCGGCGTCGCGGGCGCCGGGATCCAGGGCTGGAGCTGCACGGTCCTGGTGCGTACCGGTCACGACCAGGCGCCCTCGGTCGGCGCGCACGCCGACGGCCGGCCCGATCTGGGCGTGTGGTGGGCGCCACACGCCGCGGGTGCGGAGGTGCCACCGGCGGTCGCGCTGGACGGCCGGGGCCGCGTGGTGATCGCCACACTCGGGCCCGACGGGGTCCCACTGGTCGCCCGGCAGCGCCCTGACGTGCAGGGTCTCGAGTTCGGCGGCTGGCAATCGGTTCACCAAGAGATTTGAAAATCGAGCATTCTTGCTAAGATCCGACGCGCGTCCGATGTGAATGACGGGTGAACATCAAGTGTTCCCCCTGTGTGCACGGCCCAGGGGCAGGGACGAGCGGGGACAACGAGGTCCCGCTCGGCGGGACGTTTCGTTGCCACATCGCGAGGGGGCCATGCACAAGCTGTCATTGCGCGCTGTCCAGAAGCTGACCTGCAAGAAGCGGGACGCCTGGTGGACGGTGCTCCTGGTCGACCCGGTCGCCACCCGACTGGTGTGCCTGCTCGCGCGCTTCGATTCCGTCACGCCCAACCGTGTCACCTGGGGCGCCCTCTTCGTCGGCCTCGGATCCGCCTACTTCTTCCTGGAAGGCGATCCGGCGTCCCTGGCGATCGGCGCCGGTCTCTACCACGTCAGCTTCATCCTCGACTGCATCGACGGAAAGCTCGCCCGCCTCAAGGGCAACGGTTCGGTGTTCGGCGGCTGGCTCGACTACGTCTTCGACCGCATCCGGGTGCTGTTCTGCGCCCTCGCCCTGATGGGCGGCCAGTACCTGCGCACCGAGCGGCCGGTGTTCCTGCTCGCCGCGCTCGTCGTCGTCTTCCTCGACATGCTGCGCTACGTCGACGCGCTGCAGATCTACAAGATGCGCATGTCCATGCGCAAGAAGATCGAGGCGCTCACCCTGGCCCGGCAGGACGCCGAGGGGGCCGGCCAGGAGGAACAGCAGGTCGTCTTCATGGAGGACCTGCTCCGCGACCAGCCGCACTCGGAGCCCGAGGAGCACCGGGCCGCCGCCGAGGCCGCCGGCCGGCCCCCGGTCGTCGACCTCCACCAGGGCTTCCGCAAGAGCTTCCCCTGGTACGCGCGGGTCCGGCACGGACTGCTGCGCAGCCGGATCCGGCCGCACCTCATCAGCGGCATCGAGTTCCAGATGTTCATCTTCATCGTGGGACCGCTCATCGGGCACGTGCTCGTCGCCACGGCCGTTTCCGCCGTGCTCCTGAGCCTCTTCGAGCTCGTGATCATGTTCAAGTTCTGGCTGTCCACCCGGGACTTCACCCGCACCCTGGAGCAGCTCGACCCCGACAGCGTGCCCGACCGGGCCGGCTCCATCTCGCCCCGGATGCAGGCCGGCCGCCACCGCCGCCGTGGCCAGGACCCGGTGGCCGATGCCGCCGAGGACCGCGCGGTGCACGCGGTGCTGACGGACGAGCGGTTCGCCGCGCCCGAGCCGTACGAGGACCCCGGCTTCCAGCCGTATCCGCACCCCTACGACGACACCGCCCACCAGCCCTGGCCCGGATACGACCAGTCCTACGGGGACACCGTGCAGCTGCAGCAGATCCCGGCCCAGGCCGCGCGGGGCGAGAACCTGCGGACGGAGTACCAGGGCCGATGAGCACCACGCCGCACGACCTGGCGTACGACAGCGCGCACGACCCCGCACCGTACCGTGTCAGCATCGTCGTCCCCGCCTACAACGCGAGCGCCACGCTCGGGCGCGCCCTGCAGTCCGCGGTCGCCCAGACCCACCGCGAGATCGAGGTGCTCGTCGTCGACGACGCCTCCGCCGACGGCACCCTCCTCGTCGCGCACCAGTACGCCCAGCAGGACGCCCGGGTCCGGATCGTCGAGCGCCCGCACAACAGCGGCGGCTGCGGCGCCCCGCGCAACAACGGCATCGACGCCGCCACCGGCGAGTACGTGATGTTCCTCGACGCCGACGACGAGCTGCCGCTCAAGGCCGTCGAGGAACTCCTCGGCAGCGCCGTCACCACCGGCGCCGACGTCACCGCGGGCCGGGTGCTGCGCATCAACCCGGCCAGGGACGAGATCACCGTCTGGCAGCAGCAGCTGTACACCACCGACCGGACCGTCGCCGGCCTCGGCGAACTTCCCGAGCTCTTCGACGATCCGATCGCCGCCGGCAAGCTCTACCGCCGCGACTTCCTCGACAGGTTCGGCATCCGCTTCCCCGAGGGCGTCTTCTTCGAGGACACCTACTTCTCCACGGTCGCCCACTTCCACGCCCGCGTCCTCACCCTGCTGCCCACCCCCGTCTACCGGTGGATGTGGGAGCGCGAGACCGACCAGCCGTCGATCACCAACCGCCGGCACGAGCTGCGCAGCATCACCGACCGGGTCAGGGTCCACCGGTACACCGACCGCTTCCTCGCCGATGCCGGCCGCCCCGACCTGCTCGCCCGCAAGGGCGCCAAGTTCCTCGGCCACGACCTGCGCCTCTACACCCCCGAACTGCGCACCGGCGACGAGGCCTACCGCGAGGGCTTCGTCCGCGCCGTCGGCCCCTATCTGCGCACCCTCGACCAGCAGGCCTACGAGCTGAGCGGGCCGATGGAACGCGTCCGCGCCTTCGGCCTCATGCACGGGCGGGTCGACATCGCGCTGTCCGCGGCCGGCTTCCTCGCCCGGCGCAGCGTCATCAGCTCCGACCTCGTCGAACGCGACGGCCGGGTCTACTGGTCCGGCTCCCTCCTCGGCCGCCCCGGCGCCGAGAGCTTCCTCGACGTCACCGACCTGGAGCTCACCGGCAGCAGGCTCGCCGACGCCCGCCTCTCCAACGAGGCCTCCCGGGTGGAGCTCCGCGGCGACCGGCTGCACATCACCGGCGCCATCCGCAACCAGCTCGGCCGCGTCCACCCCGACGACGACGTCCAGCTCATCGCCGTACTGCGCCGCCGCAGCACCAAGGCCGACCACCGCTTCCCGGTCACCGGCGTCGAGATCGACGAGCACTGGATCCGCTACCACGCCGACCTCGACCTCGCCGCCACCCTCGGCGCGGCCGACCGCGCCGGCAACTGGAACTTCTTCGTCCAGCTCCGCCACAAGGGCGAGCGGGCGTCCACCGCGCTCAACATCGACTCGGTCGACGTCTCCGAGCTGCGCCACACCACCGAGGCCGGAACCTTCGAGTTCTACCGCACCGTCAGCGGCAACCTCGGCGTGCGCCCCGAGACCAGCGCCGTCCAGGGCCGTACCAACCCGCGCGGCACCCCCTGGCTGTGGTGGCAGGGCACCGAGACGCCGCAGCCCGTCGCCCCGCCCGAGCGCCCGTCCACCGCCGTCGTCGTGCACTGCCGCAACGACGAGTACAACCTGCCGGACTTCCTCGCTTCCCTCATGGCCCAGCGCGGCTTCGGCAACACCCAGATCGTCCTCGTCGACGACGGCTCCACCGACGGCACCCCCCGGCAGCTCGCCGCCTTCGCCGCGCGCCACCCCAACGCGCAGGTCGTCAGCCAGGCACTGCTCGGCCTGCGCTCCTCCTTCGACCACGGCCTGCGCTACGTCCGCGCCCCGTACGTGCTGTTCACCCGCGCCTGTGACCTGCTCGGCGAGGACGTCCTCGCCCGGCTGCTCGCCGCCACCCGGACGGCCGAAACCGGCTACGACGTCGTCGTCGGCGAGGCCGACAACTTCCCCGGCCCACGCCGCGCCGACGATGAACCCTGGCTGCGCTACTTCACCGAGAACACCCGGGTCCGGCAGCTCCACGACGCGCCCTACCTGGTCTTCTCCACCGCCCTCGGCGCCAAGCTCTTCAAGACCTCCTACATCCGCGACCGCGCCTTCCGCTGCGGTCCGGGACCCGGCTTCGAGGACGACTGGTTCACCGTCCCCGCCCTGCTCCGCTCCCGCCGCATCACCCTCGCCAAGGGCGCCCGCTACTACGCCCGCGACGAGCGCGAACAGGACTCCCTCTTCGACCGCCCCTGGAACGACCCGGTCAAGACCCAGGAACTGGTCCGGCTCGCCGACCATGTCCTCAAGGCCGTCGCCGGCGAACCCGAGCGCACCGTTCGGCTCGCCCAGCGCTTCGTCGTCCGCTCGCTCCAGCCGTACGTGCGCAACATGCACCGGATCATGAGCCGGCCGGAACTCGCCGCCGTCTTTCCCGTGCTGCACCGCGTCTACGCAGGCATCCCCGACGACCTGATCCTGCAGTACGCCGTCCAGCAGCAGTCCCGGCTCCAGCACCACGCCGTCGTCACCGGCGACTTCGAGCTGTTCGCCGACCCGCTGCACACCCCCGCCTACCTGCCCACCCTCCACCTCGACGCCGACGGTGTCTTCCGCCGGCTCGCCGACGACCCCGTGGACACCGCGCTGCTCCGCATCGAGCGCACCGGCGCCGTTCTGGAGACCCTCCGCTGGACCGGCCGGGGCACGGCCGAGGGCACCGTCGAGTTCGAGGGCCTGCTCGTCTTCTCCGGCACCGACATCGACACCCTCTTCACCAACCCGCTGGAGCTGGTCCTCGGCGACGGGCAGCGCGAGGCCGCCGTACCGCTCGAACAGGTCTACCGGCGCGACCGCTGGCGCACCCGCAAGGACCAGGACTGGTTCTCCGGCTGGCGGGCAGCCGTCCCCGAGAACGTCCTCGACGGACTCTGCGGCGCCGAACTGCGGCTCGCGCTGCGCATCCACCACGACGAGCGCCACCATGACGTGCCGCTGTCCACCCGCCAGATGCTGCATCGCTTCAAGGGCGTGCACACCGGCCGGCGCCGCCGTCTGGTGCTGAGCATCGACGACGACGAACGCGTCACCGTGCGCTGGGTGCGCGGCGCGCTCGCCCGCCGCGCCGACAGGCTGCGCCGCCTCCGCTCCGAACTGCGCCGCTCGCTGCCCGGCAGCCCCGGCTGGCGCACCCGGCTGCTCTACTGGCTCACCAGGCCGGTGCTCGGCCGCCGCGGCATCTGGATCATCGGCGAGCGCGAGGACACCGCCCAGGACAACAGCTACCACCTCTTCAAGTGGATCCGGGAGAACCACCCGAAGCGGAAGGTCTACTACTCGATCAACCGCGACTCCGCCGACTGGGACAAGGTGGCACGCCACGGCCAGGTCATCGACCGCCTGTCCTGGCGCCACCGCGCCTATCTGCTGCACGCGGAACGCCTCATCAACGCGTACGACCTGGAGGCCTACCTCGGTTTCCCCGGCCTCAACAAGCGCTCCTTCCTGCGCGGATACGGCGACCTGCTGCGCTACAAGCGGGTCTTCCTCCAGCACGGCGTCGTCTACAACGACGTCGTCGCCTCCATCCACGCCCAGGTCACCAACGTCGACCTGGTGCTGACCACCGGCCGCAGCGAGCGCGCCTACTACGCCGAACACTGCGGCTACGGCTACGAGCGCGTCGCCGCCACCGGACTGCCCCGCTTCGACGCCCTGGCCCCGGTGCCCGGCAAACGCCGCATCCTGGTCATGCCGACCTGGCGTCGTGAGATCGTCGCGCCCTCCTACAACAAGGCGGCCAAACCGGAGGTGCCGTTCGCGGCCTCCGCGTACTACCGCTTCTTCTCCGCGCTGCTGCGCGACGAGCGACTGCTCGACACACTCCAGCGGTACGGCGTGGAACTGGAGTTCATGCCGCACTACGAGATCCGGCCGTACCTGAAGCACTTCACGATCGACCACCCGTCGATCACGGTCTCCACCACCGGCCGCGACGTCCAGCTGGCCATGCGTGAGTGCTCCATGCTGGTGACCGACTACTCGTCGGTGTTCTTCGACGTCGCCTACATGGGCAAGCCGATCGTCTACACCAACTTCGACGACGAGCAGTTCTACAGCAAGCACTACAAGCGCGGATACTTCGACCTCGCGCGCGACGGCTTCGGCCCCGCCTGCGGCACGGTCGAACGCGCCGTCGACGAGATCGTCGCCTCCGTGGAGCGCGGCTTCCGCGTGGAGCCCGAGTACCAGCGCCGGGCGGAGGAGTTCTTCGTCCTGCGCGACACCTCCAACTGCGAGCGCGCGTACACCGTGATCAAGTCGTTGGACCCGGCCGACGTCGCCGACCCGGTGTTCGACGACCGGCACCGAGGGGTGCTGATCCCATGAGCGGCGGACCGGTCAGCAGGCCGGGGCAGGACAGGCCGGGTCGGAACAGGCAGAGACGAGTGAGCGGATGAGACGCATCTTCATCGCGGGCGGGTCCGGAGCCTGCACGCGGCAGACCAGCATGGCCCCGATGGCCGGCTGGGGACAGGCACTGCACCTGTTCACCCAGGGCGCCGAGGTCGTCAACGCGGCCCGGGCGGGCGCCAGTTCGCGCAGCTTCTACGAGCGCGGCCGGCTCGCCTGGATCCTGGAGAACATCGCCCCCGGCGACCTCCTGCTGATCTCCTTCGGCCACAACGACATGCGCGCCGAGGACGGCCGGTTCACCGCGCCGTTCTCCGACTTCCAGTTCTACCTGCGCAAGTACACCGACGGCGCTCGCGCCCGCGGCGCACACCCCGTGCTCGTGCCCGGCGTGGAGCGGCGCGTCTTCGACGCCTTCGGCAACATGAAGCGCAGCCTCGGTGTCTACCCGCAGGCCGTCCGCGAGCTTTCCCGGACGATCTCCGTCCCGCTCATCGACCTGCACGAGTTCACCAGCACCTGGTGGGAGCGGATCGGCGACGCGGAGAGCAAGAAGATCTTCCTCTACCTCGGCCCCGGGGAGCACCCCAACTACCCCGACGGCGTGGAGGACAACAGCCACCTGCGCCCGCACGGTGCCCTGGAATGCGCCCGCTACGTCGCCCGCGAGCTGTACGCGCAGCGCGTCCTGCCGCCGGAGCTCTTCCGCAACCTGGACGCGCACGTCCCCGAGCACGAGGTGACCTGGCTGCCGGACGACGTCTTCGAGCACCTGACCAAGTCCCGCGTGAGCGAGGTAGGCCGATGAACGACTGGTACCCGCTGACCCGCGCCTGGGTGACCCATCCCGAGGACCCGCGCTACGGCGGCCATCTGGAGCTGTTCTCCGACGCCGACCCGGCGCTGCCGCTCGTCCCCGGGCAGCGCTTCCAGCTGGCCCTGTCCATCACTCCGCAGGACGCGCCGTACCGGGTGTACGGCTATCTGCTCGGCGACATCTTCGAGAACACGGTCCTGGACGTCGCCCGCCACAAGGGCCTCGGCAAACTCGCCAACGGCCGCTACGCCACGTACAGCTCGGGCGCGGAGCCGCGTACGGCGACCATGACCGTCAAGGTCGCCGCCGACGCCGCCGAGGGAGCGTACTTCCTGCCCAGGGTCGTGGTCGGCGTCAAGCGCACCGAGGACGAGCGACTCGTCCCCTCCATGGCGGTCTCCCGCATCGGCTTCCGGGTCCGCCGCCACTGGCTTCCCGGCCGCTCGATGACCCTCGCCCCGGGCGGCGGCTTCCTCATCCCCGGCGCCTACGTCCCCGCCGAGGGCCTGCGCCTCACCGGCACCACCTTCCCGTCCCGCGGCACGGTCTCCACCTCCCCGGACGGCTCCCTCTCCTATCAGGCGGACCCCGGCCACCTCGGCTACGACTCCTTCGCCCTCTGCTTCGAGGACGACCTGGGCCACCGGGTCTGGCAGGAGATCACGGTCCACCTGGGCGACCTGTCCGGGACACCGGGTGCGATCCTCCCGGATGCGTAGCGGACGCCGGGCGGCGGCTCGGACCGGCGCCGGCCCCCGTGGCGGTGCCCGCCCCGCCCGTCGCACGCTTCCGCGCCGCGGGCGGCTGCCCGCCGCCGTGCTCGCGCTCGCGCTGCTCGCCGGGACCGCCGGCTGCTCCGACGGTGGGGAACGGCGGCCCGCACTGAGGACGGACACGCTGCCCGCCGGGCGGCAACTGGCTCCCGGGGTCGGCTACCAGGAGTTCACCGCCCAGGGAACGGGCGGCCCGGTGCGGGCACACCTGCTGCGCGTCGCGCCCGATGCGCGGGCGCGGCTGACCGCCGAGCACGGGCGGACCCTTGCGGGGGCGCAGACCGTGCGTGACGTCGCGCGCCGCACCCACGCGCTCGCCGCCGTGAACGCCTCGTACTTCGACATCCGGGGTGGCAAGGGCTTCGCCGGGTACCCGGGCGATCCGATCGGGCTGTACGCCGAGCAGGGCCGGGTTCTGAGCGAATCCCGCAACGACGCCGCCGCCCTCCTGCTCGGCAGCCGGGACGGGCGGACGACCGCACGGATCACGGCGGTGGCGTCGTACGGGCGGATCGGCGCCGCGGACGGGGCGACCCGTGCCCTGGACGGCGTCGACCGCGTCGCCGGGCGGCTGCGGCCGTGCGGCGGGCCGGACGGGGAGCGGCGGGTCGAGGACGGCCGGCCGCTGACCCGGGACGTCAGGAGCGGCCTGTGCGAGGACCCGGACGAGATCGTCGAGTTCACGCAGGAGTGGGGCACCACCCTGCCCGAGGACCGGAGCGGCGACGCCGTAGCGGCGGTGTTCGCCGCCGACGGCACGGTGCGCGGTCTGCGCTCCCCGGCCACCGGGTCCGTACCGCGCGGCATGCGCGTGCTGTACGGCATCGGCGCGGGCGCGGACTGGCTGCGGTCCCATGCCCGCCCCGGCAGCCGCGTCGACGCCACCACGATCCTGCGCGATCCGGACGGAGAACCCGTCCCAGGACCGGTGGACTCCGCGGTCGGCGGCGGCGCGCGACTGCTCAAGGACGGCGAACTCGCCCTGGGGGAGCGGGAGCTGACCCGCCAGGACCGCCCGGCCAGGACCGTGGTGGGCGTCACGCGCGACGGCACGGTGCTGCTGCTCGTCCTCGACGGACGCGAGCCGGGCGTGAGTACCGGCGCCACCCTCGCGGAGGCCGGCGAGCTGCTGCGCTCGCTCGGCGCCGTCGACGGGCTGAACCTGGACGGCGGAGGCTCGTCGACGATGGTCGTCGACGGCGAACTGCGCAACCGGCCCCGCGAGGCGAAGGGGGACCCCGTCAGCGAACGCCAGGTCGCCACCGTCCTCGCGGTCCTGCCGGAGCCGTGAGTCCGATCCGTGAGTCCGTAGCCCGTGAACGGCGACGGCCGGTGGCCGCCCCCCGAGGGGAGCGGCCACCGGCCGTCGCCTGTGCGTACGCGTGTTACGCCGGGACGCTCGCCACGCCCTGCGCCAGGAAGCGCTTGCCGTTGACGCGCTCCGAGACGCCCTCGCGGTCCAGGTACGGCGTGATGCCGCCCAGGTGGAAGGGCCAGCCCGCGCCGGTGATCAGGCAGAGGTCGATGTCCTGCGCCTCGGCGACGACACCCTCCTCCAGCATCAGGCCGATCTCCTGCGCGACCGCGTCCAGGACGCGGTCCCGGGCCTGCTCCTCCGTCAGGACGACGTCGCCCTGCTTGAGGAGCGCGGCGACCTCGGGGTCGAGCTCCGGCTTGAAGCCGTTCTCCGGCTTGTAGACGTAGAAGCCGCGCTTGCCGGCCTCGACGACGGCCTTCAGGTTGGGGGAGACCTTGAAGCGCTCCGGGAAGGCGCGGTTCAGGGTCTCGGAGACGTGCAGACCGATGGCCGGGCCGACGAGCTCCAGGAGGACCAGCGGCGACATCGGCAGACCGAGCGGCTCGACCGCCTTCTCCGCGACGGCGACCGGGGTGCCCTCGTCGATGATGTTCTGGATCTCGCCCATGAAGCGGGTCAGGATGCGGTTCACGACGAACGCCGGGGCGTCCTTCGTCAGGACCGCGGTCTTCTTCAGCTTCCGCGCGACACCGAACGCCGTGGCCAGCGAGGCCTCGTCGGTCTTCTCGCCGCGGACGATCTCCAGGAGCGGCAGGACCGCGACCGGGTTGAAGAAGTGGAAGCCGACCACGCGCTCCGGGTGCTGGAGCTTGGACGCCATCTCGCTGACGGACAGCGAGGAGGTGTTGGTGGCGAGGATCGCGTGCGCCGGGGCGACCGCCTCGACCTCCGCGAACACCTTCTGCTTGACGGACATCTCCTCGAACACGGCCTCGATGATGAAGTCCGCGTCCGCGAAGCCGGCCGCCTTGTCCAGGACACCGGAGACCAGGCCCTTGAGACGGTTGGCCTTGTCCTGGTTGATACGGCCCTTGCCGAGCAGCTTGTCGATCTCGCCGTGGACGTAGCCCACGCCCTTGTCGACCCGCTCCTGGTCGATGTCGGTCAGGACGACCGGCACCTCCAGGCGGCGCAGGAACAGCAGGGCGAGCTGCGAGGCCATCAGACCGGCGCCGACGACACCGACCTTGGTGACCGGGCGGGCCAGGTTCTTGTCCGGCGCGCCGGCCGGGCGCTTGCCGCGCTTCTGCACCAGGTTGAAGGCGTAGATGCCGGAGCGCAGCTCGCCGCCCATGATCAGGTCCGCGAGGGCCTGGTCCTCGGCGTCGAAGCCCTTCTGCAGGTCGCCGTCCTTGGCGGCCTCGATGATGTCGAGGGCGCGGTAGGCGGCCGGGGCGGCGCCGTGCACCTTGGAGTCGGCGACCGCGCGGCCCTTGGCGACGGCCTGGTCCCAGCCCTCGCCCCGGTCGATCTCCGGACGCTCGACGGTGACGGTGCCGTTCAGGACACCGGCGGTCCAGATGAGCGACTGCTCCAGGAAGTCGGCGCCCTCGAAGAGCGCGTCGGCGATGCCGAGCTCGAAGACCTGCTTGCCCTTGAGCTGACGGTTCTGGTTGAGGCTGTTCTCGATGACGACCGAGACGGCCTTCTCCGCGCCGATCAGGTTCGGCAGGATCGTGCAGCCGCCCCAGCCGGGGACGAGACCGAGGAAGACCTCGGGCAGCGAGAAGGCCGGCAGGGCCTTGGAGACGGTGCGGTAGCTGCAGTGCAGACCGACCTCGACGCCGCCGCCCATGGCCGCGCCGTTGTAGTACGCGAAGGTCGGCACGGCGAGCGCGGACAGACGCTTGAAGACGTCGTGGCCGCCCTTGCCGATGGCCAGGGCCTCCTCGTGCTTCTTCAGCAGCTCGACGCCCTTGAGGTCGGCGCCCACGGCGAAGATGAACGGCTTGCCGGTGATGCCGACGCCGGTGATCTCACCGTTCGCGGCCTCCGCCTCGACCTGGTCGATCGCCTTGTTCAGGTTGGCGAGCGACGCGGGACCGAAGGTGGTCGGCTTGGTGTGGTCGAAGCCGTTGTCCAGCGTGATCAGCGCGAACCGGCCCGCACCCGCGGGGAGTTCGAAGTGCCGTACGTGGGCCGAGGTGACGACCTCGTCCGGGAAGAGCTCGGCGGCGCCCTTCAGAAGCTCGGCGGTGGTGCTCACTTGCCCTCCCAGTGGGGGTTCTCCCAGATGACCGTCGCGCCCATGCCGAAGCCGACGCACATCGTGTTGAGGCCGTAGCGGACCTGCGGGTTCTCCTCGAACTGGCGGGCCAGCTGCGTCATCAGACGGACGCCGGAGGAGGCGAGCGGGTGGCCGTACGCGATGGCGCCGCCGTACTGGTTCACACGGGCGTCGTCGTCGGCGATGCCGTAGTGCTCCAGGAAGGCGAGCACCTGGACGGCGAAGGCCTCGTTGATCTCGAAGAGACCGATGTCCGAGATGGACAGGCCCGCCTTGGCAAGGGCCTTCTCGGTGGCCGGGATCGGGCCGTAGCCCATGACCTCGGGCTCCACGCCGGCGAAGGCGTAGGAGACGAGGCGCATCTTCACCGGGAGGTTGTTCTCGCGGGCGAAGTCCTCGGAGGCGATGATCGACGCGGTGGCGCCGTCGTTCAGGCCGGCCGCGTTGCCCGCGGTGACGTTGCCGTGGACGCGGAACGGCGTCTTCAGGTTGGCCAGCGACTCGAGCGTGGTGCCCGGGCGCATCGGCTCGTCGGCGGTGACCAGGCCCCAGCCGGTCTCGCCGGCCTCGGGGGAGGTGCGGCGGACCGAGATCGGCACCAGGTCCTGCTGGATCTTGCCGTCGGCGTACGCCTTGGCGGCCTTCTCCTGCGAGCGCACGGCGTACTCGTCGGCGCGCTGCTTGGTGATGCTCGGGTAGCGGTCGTGCAGGTTCTCGGCGGTCATGCCCATGAACAGGGCGGACTCGTCGACCAGCTTCTCGCTGACGAAGCGCGGGTTCGGGTCGACGCCCTCGCCCATGGGGTGGCGGCCCATGTGCTCGACACCACCGGCGATGACGGCGTCGTACGCACCGAAGGCGATCGAACCGGCCGTGGTGGTCACGGCGGTCAGCGCACCGGCGCACATGCGGTCGATCGAGTAGCCCGGCACGGACTGCGGCAGGCCCGCGAGGATGCCCGCGGTACGGCCGAGGGTCAGGCCCTGGTCGCCGATCTGGGTGGTCGCGGCGATGGCGACCTCGTCGATCTTGGCGGGGTCGAGACCGGGGTTGCGGCGCAGCAGCTCCCGGATCGCCTTCACGACCAGGTCGTCGGCGCGGGTCTCGTGGTAGATGCCCTTCGGGCCCGCCTTGCCGAACGGGGTGCGGACGCCGTCGACGAAGACGACGTCCCTGACGGTACGAGGCACGATGGCTCTCCTCCAGGGTGCGGGATGGCACTGCTGCTGCGGCCCACGCCTAAGCGTGCGCTTGCCCTCCCATGCTACTTGCGAGTAACCAGACTGCCCAGTCCCCCCGCCCCAAGCGGCGAACGTCACACCCGCGCGACGCGCCGGGGCGGGTCACACGTCCGTCGTCGGGAGCGCCACCGAGTCGCCCCGCCAGACAGTACGGATGCGGTCGAGGAGCCGCAGCAGAGCCGTGTCCCGGACGAACGGCAGCAGGGCGTCGGCGTCCGTCGGCCGCAGTCGCCCCAGGGCGGCGAGGTCCAGTGTCAGGAGCAGCATTTCGGCGTGCTCGGCCAGCCAGTCGTCCCGGCCCAACTCCCGGGCGAGCCGCAGCAGCCCGACCGTCAGACGTGGGCGCTCGACCTCCGGGACCTCGGCCAGGGCAGCCCTGTGCCGGTCCAGGATGCCGCGCACCCGGCCCGGCCCGGCGTGCTGCCAGACGTGGGTGGTGTCCGCCTGTCGGACGGCGGCGGCCAGATCCGACTGCTCATCGGCGGTACGGAAGAATCCGCCCAGCCGGGAGGCGATCGTGTCCAGCTCGGCCTGGGCCACGTCGGGGCGTCCGGCGAGCTCCTGGGCGCATCCGAGCAGCAGCCGCCAGGTGCTCGTGTGCCGCCAGGGAGCCGGGTCCGTCACCGCCGACAGGGTCAGGGCCCGGAGCGCCTCCACCGCCGCGGGCCCCGGCAGCCGGGCGGAGTCGTGGACCAACTGCCGCGCCACGGCCTCGCGCATCCGTGACAGATCCTCCTCGGGCACGTACGCCAGCAGCACGGCCAGATCGGCATACGCGCCCGCCAAGTCCGCGGCCGTCCCATGGCTCCGGCTCAGCAGCGATACGAGCAGATGGGCCGCGGAGCGGATCTCTCCGGCCCCGTCGGAGTGGTACGTGCGCAGGGTGCCAGGCAGCCGGTCGAGGAGCGGGACCACGAGGTGGAGGAGGTCCATGGCGTCGGCATCGGCCACGAAGGCCACGCGGCGCATCAGCTCCGTGGCGGAGATCGCGTCCGGCGCGTGAAAGCCGCCCTGCCGGGGCGCCCGCACGGGTACGGACCAGGCCGGGCCGTCCCCGTACCCGGCACCGTCCGGGTCGTCCGCACCCTCCTCACGCAGGGCGATCCGCAGTCCGCGCCGCAGGGAGAGAGACCGGGTGAACGAGGTCCACGAGGCGTCGCCGAACTGCGACCGCCACAGGTGGGCGCAGCGCGACCAGGCGTCCGCGGGCTCCCAGCACCCGGCCAGAAAACTGGTCAGGTCGAGCTCTCCCGCGACCGCGACGGCGAGCAGCAGGAGGTTCGCGCCGTAGACGGCGTCACGCTCCACGGCGCTCTGGACGATCGGCCGGTACGCGAGGTCCGGGCCGCGCGAGCCGGCCTGCCCGGCCTGCGCGAAGAGCTCTCTCAGCAGCTCCACGAGCGACCGGCGGACATCCATACCGTCCGTCACGGTCAGCTCGTGGACATTGCGCACCACCTCCGCACGGTCGGTCAGGGGCACCACGGACAGCAGGGCGCGCAGGCGCCGGTCGTCCGGTATGCACCCGTCGGCGACGTGAGCGGACAGCAGGATGCCGAGTTCGCGGCGGATCAGCCGGGCCGCCAGATGCTCGCCGAAGGTGGCATGGAGGAACTCGTACGAGCGCAGTTCCTCCTCCGCCACCACCGCCTGGGACTCGTGGACGAAGAAGAAGCGCCCGAAGACCAGCGGCGAGTGCCCGGCCTCCAGGAGGAGCGCGACATCCCGCTCGGCGTCCTGCGCCGAGATGCTCTGGCTGCCGCGATGGAACATGCCGGTCGCGATCACCGCCAGCCGGCACAGTTCGTCCTCCACGGCTCCGGCCTCCGCGGTGTCCGGCAGCGGGCCCGCGTGCTTCACGACCTCCCGGCGCACGAACTCGCCGAGCAGTGTCTCGTACAGCCCGGTACGTCCCTTCCCGACCCCGTGCGACAGCCGCAGTGGATTGCCCACCGCGTCGTACAGCGCCAGCAACAGCAGGAGAAGCGGCTGCCGGGCGAGCTCCGTGTGAGGCCGCACCACCTCCCAGGTGAGCGGATCGAGGCCCTTCTCCGCGAAGTACCGCTGGTTCGCCTCACCCCAGATGTCCAGCCAGCGGATGATGTGCCGCTCGCCGAACGGCTCCAGACGCAGCACGGTGGCGGTGGACGGCAGGTGGGCGCGGTCGGCGACCACGGTCCGGCTGGTGACCATGACGACCGTCGGACGTCCCCATTCCGCCTCGCGGGCCTGCAGTCGCTCGACCGCGTCCAGATACCCCCACAGGCGCTGCTGATGGGCCTCTCCCTGCGCACCGGCCTGGAGCAGCTCGTCGAAGCCGTCGAGCAGCACCACACGGACTGCACCCGACGTCTCGTCCACGGCCTCGGGCCAGTGCGTCCGACGTCCCGTGTCGCGCAGCAGGGCCTGCTCGATCTGCTGCTGCACCTCCGCGTCGGCGGACACGTGCCGCAGCTCCACCCGCACGCAGAAGAACTCCCGTTCCGGCAGGTGCGCCTCCAGTAATCGAGTCAGGAGCGACTTGCCCGACCCGGGATGGCCGAGTACCAGCAGCGGAGCCCGGGTCGCCCGAGCGGTGAGCAGATGGGCGGCCAGGAACGTCGCCAGGTCGTCGCGAAGCGGCTGCCGTTCCCACCAGTCGTCACTGGCCAGATGGCGGTCCACCGGGCGCGGCGCGACGCGGAAGGACGGCGCCACGTACCCCTCGGCGAGGCTGGGGATCACGAGCCCCGAGCCGTCGACGGCGGCGATAGGGGCACGCAGCCGTGCCCGCGCACGGTCGGACGCGCGCCCGCCGCCGGCGAACGCGCTCAGCAGCGTGCCCATCCTGCCGAGGCCTGTGCGGTCCTCGTGGGCGGGCGGTTCGTCCTCCTCCGCGGGCACGACCATGCTGTCCGACGTCAGACAGAACTCCGGGCAGTCCCAGCAGAGCCTGGACACCAGGGTGTCGTACCTCCGCACCGCCTCCCGCGCGAGCCGCTCGGGCGGGGGACCGCCCGGGGCGGCCGGCCGGCGCACGACCTCCGCCGCGGCCTGGTACGAGGCTGCGAGCTCGGCGCGCAGCTCCGCCGGCTCCCGGACCCGAAACGAGCCGAGCTCGATCTGGCCGAGTTCGTGGATGACGTCGGTGGTGACGTCGGCCGGACCGGCGCTCCAGTCTACGGAAGGAGTGAGGCCTGCATGGGCGACGGCCTCGCAGAACGCGGCGACGTGCAGGACGACATCGGCCGCGCACAGCAGCGCGGTCCGCTCCACGCCGTGGGCGGCGCGCACCCGGGCCGGGTACCCGTCGAAAAGCGCCCACAGATCCGCCGACGGTGATCCGTCCAGGGTCAGCGGCGCAAGCAGTTCCTCGGCGAACTCCTGCAGGCGCGTCCGTCTCCCGGCCAGGACGGCGACTGCGCCGGCAAAATTGCCTCCGTCCTCCTCCAGCCAGGCCCGCCGGTCCACCTCAGGACGGGGCGGACGCCGCCGGCGCTGCTCCGTGACCTCGGTGTCGGCGATCACCTCCAGCTCGGCGTGGCGGAACCGCCAGTAGGCCGGGTCCAGTGAGAGACCGGGCAGGTCCGGCGTATTCGTGTGCTCGCGGCAGTACCGGACGATCTGCAGTACGTCGTCCAGCCTCGGAGCGGTGGAACGGCGTCCGGCCAGCAGCTCGGAGACGGTCGACTCGCTCCGGTGCAGGGCCCGCGCCAGAGCCGACTGCGGTACGTGGTGCGCCTGGACGAGATGGCGCAGCGCGGCACAGAAGTGGGCGACGGCACCAGGAGCATCGGTCACGAACTGGCCCCCCCCCGGCATTCGGACGACTTCGGCCCCAGAAGCAGCAGCCTACGTGCTGACCAGCCAGGACCGCTCGGTGCTTCGGGAATCTTCGGCCACTCGCCGCCCGGGGAGGCCGATGGCCCACAGTCGGGGGGGGGGGGGGGGGGCGCCCCCCCCCCCCCCCGGGGGGGGGGGGCGGGGTGCGGGGGGGGGGTGGGGGGGGGGGTGGGGTTCGTG